>CANQBA010000030.1 GCA_947589545.1 uncultured Oscillospiraceae bacterium
GGAATTGGCAGACTCGCTAGATTCAGGTTCTAGTGTGCATTACGCACGTGCGGGTTCAAGTCCCGCCTCGCGCACCAGGAAAGGCAGCCCAAAAGGGCTGCCTTTCTTTCCTTTCCGATAGATCTCGGCGGGCAGAAACAGGCGTTTTGATTACATCGAACCGGAACGGGGTGGGATCATGATTTCAAAGGTACTTTTCGGCAAGCCCTATCGGACGGACGCCGTCACGGCACCGGTGCCGGAGGCGGCGGAGGTCGCGCGGTTCCGGGTCACGGCGGGGGAGCGCGCCCTCACCTTTACCTGCCCTCTGGGGCCGGAGGACGCGGTCTACGGCCTGGGGGAGACTATGGGGCCGGTGAACAAGCGCGGGGGACGGTATATCTCCTTCAACACCGACACGGCGGAGCATGAGGATACGAATCCCTCCCTCTACGCGTCCCACAATTTCCTGGCCGTGGACGGGGAGCGGCCCTTCGGGGTCTTTTTCGACACCCCGGCCCGGGTGATCTTCGAGATCGACTACAAGCGCTCCGGCGTGATCCGGGTGGTCTGCGAGACGGGGGATCTGACCCTCTACCAGATGGAGAGCGGGAGTGTTCAGGAGATGTGCCGGGAGCTTCTGGCCGCCGTGGGGCGCTGTTATCTGCCGCCGCTGTGGGCCTTCGGGTACGGGCAGAGCCGATTCGGATACGCCACGCCCGAGGATTTCCGCAGGGTGGCGGACGGGCACCGGTTAAACGGCATCCCCCTGGATTACATCTGCATGGACATCGACTACATGGACGGATACCGGGATTTCTCCTTCAACAAAAAGCACTTCCCGGACATCGCCGCCTTCGTCCGGGAGATGCGGGGGCGCGGCGTTCGCCTGGTGCCCATCGTGGACGCCGGGATCAAGATCGAGCCGGGGGATCCCGTCTACGAGGAGGGGATCCGGAACGGTTATTTCTGCCGGAACAGGGACGGCGGCTTTTTCCGGGCGGCTGTCTGGCCGGGGATGACACATTTCCCGGACTTTTTGAATACAAAGGCAAGGGCGTGGTTCGGCGGCCTCTACCGGTTCTACACGCAGGCCGGGATCGAGGGCTTCTGGAACGATATGAACGAGCCGGCCATCTTCTACAGCGAGTACAGCAAGGGACATGGAGCCGGGCCTCTTAAATTCCTCCTCAGCCTGCTTCCGGGGAAAAAACGCAGGGAGAAGCGGGCCAGGGAGCTTTTGCGGGATTACAAGTCCTTCTACCACGACATGGACGGGCGGCGGGCGCGGCACTACGACGTCCACAACCTGTTCGGGGCCATGATGACCAGAGCCACCGGCGAAGGGCTTGAGAAGCTCCTGGATCACCGGTACATGCTCTTCTCCCGCTCCAGCTATATCGGCGCCGGCCGGTACGGCGGCGTCTGGACCGGGGACAACACCTCCAAATGGGAGCATCTGCGGCTGAACGTGCGGCATATGCCCTCCCTGAACATGTGCGGGTTCCTGTTTTCCGGCGCGGATACCGGCGGCTTCAACGGCAACTGCACCAGGGAGCTGCTGCTGCGGTGGCTGGCCTTCTCCGCCTTCACGCCGCTGATGCGCAACCACACCGGGAAATTCACCCGCGCCCAGGAGGCATACGAATTTGGGGACACGGAGGCATTTCGCCGGATCATCGGTCTGCGCTACAGGCTTCTGCCATATATCTATTCCGAGTACATGAAGGCGGCGCTCCGGTCGGATCTGTACATAAAGCCCCTGACGTTCGTCTATCCGGGGACGAGGGACATCGAGGATCAGCTTCTGGTGGGCGACAGCCTGATGATCGCGCCGGTGGTGGAGGAGGGGGCCGTGGGCCGGCGGGTCTATCTGCCGGAGGCCATGACCCTGGTGCGGTACGACGGGGAATTCCACTGCCAGCCGGTGAGCGCCGGCTGGACAGAGGTGAAGGCGGCGGTGGAAGAGGTGGTGTTCTTCATCCGGCGCGGCAAGCTTCTGCCCGTGGGGAAACAAATCGAGAGCACGGCGGAGTACGACTCGGAGCACCTGACCCTGCTGGGGGACGGGGAGAGCTACGAGCTCTACACCGACGACGGCCTGACCCGCGCCTGCGGCGAGGAGAATATCAGGGTGATAAAGAAAATATAGAGGGGCCGTCGATCGTCGAAGGACGGGCCGCCCGGTGTGCGGCCCCTACGGAAGCGTATGAACCGAATTTCCGCTTTTTTGATAGGAGGGACACCCTTGGAACGGGAAAAGGCCATTGTGCGCGTCAGCGCGGTGGGGATCGTCGTGAATATCGTCCTGGTGGCCTTCAAGGCCGCCGTGGGTTTCGTGTCCGGCTCGGTGGCCATTATCATGGACGCCCTCAACAATCTGACGGACGTGCTGTCCTCCGTGATCACCATCGTGGGCACGAAGATCGCCGCCAAGGCCCCGGACAAAAAGCACCCCTACGGCCACGGGCAGGTGGAATATGTCACCAGCATCACCGTGGCGGTGGTGATTTTGCTTGCAGGCGTCACGGCGCTGGTGGAGTCTGGAAAGAAGATCGTGGAGCCGGAGGCGGCGGTCTACAGCGTCCTTTCGCTGATCATCATCGCCGTATCCGTGGCCGGGAAGCTCCTGCTGGGCCGGTATGTGAAGGCCCGGGGCCGGGCGCTCAACTCCGAGGCGCTGATCGGCTCCGGGACGGACGCATTGCTGGACGCGCTGATCTCCCTCTCCACCCTGGCGGCGGCGGTGGTGTCCATGCTCTGGCATGTGAACCCCGAGGGGTGGCTGGGCCTGGTCATCGCCGTGGTGATGCTCCGCTCCGGCGTCCAGCTTCTGATGACGAGCCTGGGGGAGATCATCGGCGCCCGGGTGGACAGCGAGCTTTCGGGCCGGCTCAAGGCCTTTATCTGCCGGTACCCCGGCGTGCTGGGGGCCTATGACCTGACGCTCCACCGCTACGGGCCGGAGAAGATCATCGGCTCCGTCCACGTGGAGCTGCCCGACGAGACGACGGCCAAGGACATCCACGCCCTGACGCGGAGGATCTCCGAGGACGTGTTTCAGGATTTCGGGATCCTGCTGACCATCGGCATCTACGCCTCCAACACGTCGGTGGGGGAGTTTGCCGGGATGAAGGAGGAGCTGCGGTCGCTGATCGTCGAATACCCGGAGGTGCTGCAGATGCACGGGTTCTATGTGGACACCGGGCGGGGGCTGGTGACCTTCGACCTCATCATTGACTTCGAGTCCAAGCGCAAGGAGATGATACGCGACCAGCTGATCGCCCGCATGAAGGAGCGCTACCCCGACTACGATTTCGCCGTGGTGCTGGACAGCGATATCAGTGACTGAGAAACGGAATCGTTGGACGGAATATACATGAAATTCGGAAATCCCTGCCTATGACGAGGGGCCGCCTGGAGAGGCGGCCCCTACGGCGTTTATCGAAAAAATTTCGGGAAAATGTCGTGCGGGGAAAACCTGTTCTCCGCACCTGCCACCTCGCGGGCGCTCCCCGGGGTTCTCCACATAGGGGCTCGCAAGCCCCCGTCCGCCCGTGTCGGGCGGACAACCTTATTAAATCACCACGCCCATAAGATCCAGCGCGATGCCGGTGAGGACGGCGGAAATTAGGGTGTAGAGCAGAAGCTTCACGTTGTCCCCCATAGCCCGGCGGTTGATGCGGAAGAGGACCAGGATGCCCACGCCGGAGGCGGAGAGCAGGCCCGCCATCATACTGCCCGTGGACATGGCCCCGGAGAGGTAGAGCTGGGTGATGAGGATGGAGGCGGCGCAGTTGGGGATGAGCCCCACAAGGCCGGAGAGCGCCGGCCCCAGGACGGGCCGGTCCAGCAGCAGGGACGACAGGGCGTCCTCGCCCACAAAACGCAGGACGAGCCCCAGAAGCAGATTCACCGCCAGCACGAAGCCCGCGATCTGCAGGGTGTGCAGCAGGGCGGAGCGCAGGATCCCCCGCTCCTCACAGCCGCAGTTCTCCTCCCGGCACAGCTCGTGGAGATCCACCCGTTCCCCCTCGTGCCGGCAGAGCCGGAAGATCCGATCCGCCGCCAGCCCCCAGAGAAGCCCCGCCAGCACCTTGACCCCCAGGAGCTTCAGAATCGTTACCGGGGAGACGGCGGAGGAGATGAGGATGGGCAGCATCTCGTCGGAGGTGGACAGGAACACCGCGATCAGCGTCCCGGCGGAGATGAGCCGCTGGGCGAAGAGATTGGACGCCGAGGCGGAGAAGCCGCACTGGGGGACGATCCCCACCAGCGCCCCCAGCACCGGCCCCAGCACGCCGGAATGGCGCACCAGCCTTAAGGAGCCCTGTTCGGCCTTCTCCTCGATGAATTCCAGCGCCAGGTAGGTCAGAAAGAGAAAGGGGAGCAGCTTTAGGGTGTCCAAAGCCGCGTCCAGAATGACATCCAGCATTTTTGCCTCCAAAACTTCACTTTAACTACGTATTTTACCATTCCTGACGGCATTTCGCAACAAAAAAATATTTTTATTCCTATTGACCAATCGGACGGCGGCATTTTGCTGAAATTTGGGCAGACTATTGAATTTTTCCCCAAAATCAGTTAAAATAGGTATAAGTGTGGATGCCGCGCGGACGGCATTCCGACATGAAAAAACATAAGGAGGAACTTGCATATGAAACATCTGGCAAAGAGAACGTTGTCGTTTGTACTCGTTCTCGCGATGCTCCTGAGCGCCGTCGCCGTGACGGCCCTGGCGGCGGATGACGTTCTTATCGCGCCAAATCCCAACGCCAATCCCAACAAGCATGTGCTGGAGGCCAATACCCTCACGGCGTTTGCTGATGGGAAGAAGGACGGAGACACCGAGGTCGTAGAGGATTATTTTACCATTTTATATTCCTCCAAGTCCAAGGTGGACAGCAGCAAAAAGACCTGGGAAGACGCGTACGCCTCCTCCCAGCGTATCAACTTCGGCGGCAAGGCTACCACTGAGAAAAACGCCGTCAAGTTCACCACCTCCGGCCCCGCCACGGTAAAGATCTGGTGGGCCCAGGCCGGCGATGACAACCGGGAATACGCCATTCTGGACTCCGCCGGGAAGGTGGTCGTAAAGACCTCCGGCACCTATAAGAAGGGCGATCCGTATATGTCCACCCTGGAGCTTACCGAGGCGGGCACCTACTTCCTGGGCGGCGAGACTAACAACAACTACCTCTTCAAGCTGGAGGTCACCGAGACGTCCGGCACCAAGGAGTATGTGCTGGATGCCTCCACCTTCACCGAGGCTGACAAGGCCGACGCCCCGGAGGAGAAGTCCGGAACGGGCGACTACTTTACCATCAATTGGGGCAATAAGGGCAAGATCGCCAAAACCGAGGCGGTCTTTGCCGACGGGTTCGCCCCGGGTCTGGCGGTGAACTTTGATGGCAAGTCCAGCTCCACCTCCCGCTTTATCCGGTTCACGACCACCCAGGCCGCCACTGTCAAGATCTGGTGGTACGGGAACGGTGACGGCCGCTTCATCCATGTGACCGATGAGGACGGCACCGACGTGGTCAAGACCGCCGAGGGCGAAACGGGCAAGACCCCCAACATCAGTACCCTGGAGCTGCCGGATGCGGGCACATACACCCTGGCTACCCCCGAGGGCACCTGCCTCTTCATGAAGGTCGTCGTCACCGAGGGCACCGCGGAGAAGGCCCCCCGGGCCGAGTGGGCCGATGTGGCGCTCCCCGTCATCAAGAGCGTGGAGACGGATCCCGAGGCCCCTGGCAAGGTGAACGTCACCGTCACCGGCTCCGTGGGCTATGACGCCGCCGACCAGATCGCCGTCATCATGCGCGACGGCGACGGCTGGCAGCTGAAGAGCCTCAACTCCCTGGCCGAGAAGGACGAGCACGTGCTGACCTTTGAGCCGTCCGCCACCGGGACGTACACCTTCTCCGTCGCCGCCACCCGCGAGAAGGAGACGGCCGTCCACAAGGGGGAGAAGACCGCCGAGTTCAAGTTCACCTATCCCCTGGGCGTGCCCGTCATGAAATACGCCGTCAACGACGGCAAGGGCGGCCTCACCGTGGAGTGGAACCCGGTGAAGGAGGCCACCGGCTACACCGTCAAGGCCGGGACCAAGACCGTCACTACCACCGGCATCAACGCCACCAAGGCCGTGGTGAGCGGCCTGACGGTGGGCAGTGAGATCGACGTCACCGTCACCGCCCTGCGCGGCACGGAGACGGGAAAGCCCTGCGAGGCCATGAAGGTCACGGTGTCCGACGAGGCGGAGATCGCCTGGGTGTTCTCCACCTTCGGTACCAGCACCAATACCACCAACGACTTCTGTGAGCTTCTGGAGGACGGCAGCGTCAGAGTCGTCTCCCGGGAGGGCGCGGGCAAGATCCAGCCCGCCGCCGAGGACGGCCTGGCCTTCTATTACACCGCCATCGATCCCAAGACCACCAATTTCGTGCTCACCGTCACCGCCAACGTCAACACCTGGGACTACAACAACGGCCAGGAGGGCTTCGGCATCGGCGTTCTGGACCAGGTGGGCGTCAACGGCAGCAACGCGCCGGTGTGGACAAACTCCTTCATGCTGGCTGTGGCGGGCCTGAGCGGCGTTTCCAACAAGCGCCTGGGCGTTGGCGCGCTGGCGCGCACCGGCGTCACCGAGTACAGCGCCACGAAGCCTGACAGCTTCGCCGGCACCTGGCTTGCCGATCTGAGCGGCGTCTCCGACGACGTGGCCAGGAACCTGGTGGGCAAAGCCACCAACCAGGATTCCCTGGATTCCCGCGGCCCCACCCTCAGCCCCGCCCTCACGTCCTTCAAGCTGAAGCTTGAGAAGAACGACCAGGGCTACTTTGTGACCTACACCGACCACAACGGTGTGGAGCACACCGAGAAGTACCCCGAGGAGCTGAGCCAGGTGGACGATTACATCTACGTGGGCATGTTCGCCGCCCGCCGTATGGACGTGACCTTCAGCGACATCAGCTTCACCACCTCCGCGTCCTCCGGCTCCTCCGCCGGTACCGGCGCGGAAAAGACCGTGGCCCCCGACTACTCCTTCAAGAATCCCGCCGTCTCCAACACGGAAACCTTCGCCCTGGACTTCCGGGCCAACGCCGACGGCAAGGTGGAGATCACCGACAATGCCGGCAAGGAGCTTTACAAGGGCGTTGTCAAGGCGGGGGAGAAGGTCACCGTCCCCGTGACCCTTGCCAAGGGCGACAACACCTTCAAGGCCGTTATGACCCCGGACGCCGCCTTCACCGTTGACGGCGCGAAGCTCACCAGCTACGAGGCCGCTGCCCTCACCACAACCGTCAAGTACGCCGTGGACGAGCGCGCCACCACCTATGTGTCCCCCAACGGCAAGGACGACGCCGCCGGCACCAGGGCCGATCCCACCACCCTGGCCGCCGCCGTGAAGAATCCCGCCCCCGGGGCCACCATCATCCTGCTGGCCGGCACCTACAACCTGACCTCCGGCGTCACCGTGGATCGGGGCATCAACGGCACCCAGGCCAAGCCCATCACCCTGAAGGCCGATCCCGCCGCCGCCACCCGTCCCGTCCTGGACTGGGGCGAGAAGGGCAACGGACTGAGGATCAACGGCGACTGGTGGTATCTGGTGGGCTTCGACTCCACCCGCTCCACCGCCAAGGGCGTCCACATCGGCGGCAATCACAACGTAGTGGAGAGAGTCTGCGTCTATGAGAACCTGAATACGGGCCTGTCCATCAGCCGCATCAACTTCGGCGATTCCATCCCCGACTGGCCCAGCTACAACACCATCCTCAACTGCTCCGCCTGGCTCAACGCCGACGCCGGATACGAGGACGCCGACGGCTTCGAGGCCAAGCTGACCTGCGGCGTGGGCAACGTCTTCGACGGGTGCGTGGCCGCCTACAACGCCGACGACGGCTGGGATCTCTTCGCCCGGGGCGCGGCCATCGGCGCCGTCACCGTCAAGAATTCCGTGGCCTTCAAGAACGGCTGGGATATCGTGGACGGCAAGGAGGTCAACGCCGGCAACGGCAACGGCTTCAAGCTGGGCGGCGGCAACATCCCCGTGGAGCACAAGATCGTCAACTCCGTGGCCTTCGACAACAAGGCCAACGGCTTTACCTGCAACTCCAACCCCGCCCTGAAGATCGAAAACTGCACGGCCTACAACAACGGCAAGGGCAACCTGGCCCTGTACACCAACGTGGCCGATCTGGACACCACCTTTGAGGTCAAGGGCTTCCTCTCCTACAAGGGCGGCAGCGACGACAGCATCAAGATCCAGGGCGCCCAGGTGAAGGCTGATTATCTGGGCGAGAGCAACTACTATCAGGGCAACCTCTCCGGCGAGAAGGTGGAGGAGAGCTGGTTCAAGAAGCTTGACACCGCCGCCGCCATCAAGTCCGGCATCGCCCGGGGCGCGGACGGCACCATCACTCTGGACGGCTGCCTGGAGCTCACCGACAAGGCCCCCAAGGACACCGGCGCGCGCCTCCCCGCCGCCCAGACCCAGACCTTCCGCGACGTAGCCAAGGGCAGCTGGTACTATGACGCGGTGATGAAGATCACCAAGCTCGACCTGGTCAAGGGCACCGCCCCCGGCGTCTTCAATCCCGACGGCACCTTCACCCGTGCCGAGATGGCCGTCATTCTCCACCGCGTGGCCGATAACCCCAAGGCGTCCGTCCAGTCCGCCTTCAAGGACACCGACCGCAAGGCCGGCAGCTGGTACATCGACGCCGTCGACTGGACCAACGAGAAGGGCTACATGACCGGGGCCGGCGACGGCAAGTTCCGTCCCGCCGCCAATATCACCCGCCAGGAGCTGGTGAAGACCCTCTACGTGTACGCCAAGGACGCGGGCGTTGACGTGACCGCCACGGGAACCACCGCCTTCAAGGACGACGCCTCCATCGCCCCCTGGGCCAGAGACGCCATGTCCTGGGCCTTCGCCTCCGGCGTGCTCCTGGGCGACGGCACCGGCAACGCCAACCCCGCCAAGACCGCCACCCGCGGCGATATGGCCGTCATCATCGCCCGCTTCGTGGATCTCCTGAATAAATAAGCGTAAAAACGGGAAAAAGCGAAAATAATGTTTCCCCGCAGGGGCCGCCGAAAGGCGGCCCCTGACTTTTGAACCCCCATAATTTCGCCAAAAAAACGCCGGAGGCCCATGGCACCACCGAATTCCGTAACATCCGATTTATACGCACCCCGTACGGGCCGCATTGGGGCCCCCGCGCGGCTGTCGCCGCGTGGGGATAGGAGGAGCGAACCGTGCGAGTGAGGGCGAACACTTGCAGCCCGAGCCATCGCCGGTTCCGCGACGACGTCGGCCGGCCCGTTCCTTCGTCTACCACCCAACTTTCATCATACGCCGTAGGGGCCGCCTCTCTTGGCGGCCCGCCGAATTCCCGGCGCATTTCATACAACGCACCCGTGGCCCTCCCATTTTCTCCTTCCCATTCGGAAAAATTTGTGCTACAATGGGTTACAGTAGAACGTGAAGGGGGGAGAGCCGTGGGCGTGCTGGAAACGGAAGTCCAATTCATCAAGGGCGTGGGGGAGCAGCGGGCCAAGGCCTTCGCCAAGCTGGGCGTGGAGACGCTGCGGGATCTGGTGATGGCCTTTCCCAGGGCCTATGACGACCGGACGGCGGTCAAGACCATCGGGGAGCTTCAAATCGGGGAGATGTGCTGTGTCAGCGCCACGGTGGCCGCACCCGCCAGGCTTTCCCGGGTGCGCCGGGGCCTGGAGATCACCAAATGCGCGGTGGTGGACGAGACGGCCCGGATGAACGTGGTCTTCTTCAACCAGAGCTACGTGGGGAAGAACCTGATCCCCGGCGAGAGCTACATCTTCTATGGCCGGGTGGGGGGCCGCATCGGCGCGCCGGAGATGCAAAATCCGGTGATGGAACGGGAAGCCCTGCCGCCGGCCTTCACCCGCCGCATCGTGCCCGTTTACCGGATGACCGCCGGCCTCTCCCAGCGGGTCTTCGCCAACGCCGTCCGCCAGGGCCTGGAGAAATGCGGCGAGGCGCTGCCCGAACAGCTGCCGGAGAGCGTCCGCAAGCGCTACAAGCTTGCCCAGACCCGGTTCTCCTACGAGAATATCCACTTTCCCCGGGACGCGGAGAGCCTGGAGCTGGCCCGCCGCCGGCTGATCTTTGAGGAATTTTTCGTTCTGAGCTGTACCCTGTCCTTCCTGCGCTCCCGCCAGCGGGAGAAGTCCGGGAAACGGGTGTCCGTGCCGGACATGGCCCCCTTCTACAAGGCTCTGCCCTACGCGCTGACGGGGGCCCAGAAACGCGCCGTGGAGGATATTTTGCGGGATCTGGCGGGGGAGCGCCCCATGTCAAGGCTTGTGCAGGGGGACGTGGGCTCCGGCAAGACGGCGGTGGCCGCCGCCGCGGCCTACGCGGTCGTTCAGGACGGCCGTCAGGCGGCCTTCATGGCCCCAACGGAGATCCTGGCGGAACAGCACTACCAGACCCTTTCAAAGCTCCTGGCGCCCCTGGGCGTCCGTGTGGGCCTGCTCACCGGGGGCCTGACGGTCAAACAGAAGCGGGAGGAGCAGGGGCGGCTCCGCTCCGGCGAGACCCAGCTCGTCATCGGCACCCATGCCCTGATCTCTGAGAGCGTGGAATTTGCCGACCTGGGCCTGATCATCGCCGACGAACAGCACCGCTTCGGCGTCCAACAGCGGGCGGCCCTCTCCGACAAGGGCGACACGCCCCACGTGCTGGTCATGTCCGCCACGCCCATCCCGCGCACCCTGGCTCTCATCGTCTACGGGGATCTGGACGTGTCCGTCATCGACGAGCTGCCCCCGGGCCGCCAGACCGTGGACACGTTCCTGGTGGGGGAGGACAAGCGCCAGCGGCTCTATGCCTTCGTCCGCAAGCATGTGGCCCAGGGCCGCCAGGTGTTCATTGTCTGTCCGGCGGTGGAGGAGTCCGAGGAGAACCCGGACGGGCTCAAGTCCGTGAAGGAGTACGCCCGGGAGCTGTCCGAGAAGGTCTTCCCCGACCTGCGGGTGGCCCTGGTCCACGGGAAGCTGAAGCCCAAAGAGAAGAATGAGGTGATGGCCTCCTTCGCGGCGGGGGACGTGGATATCCTGGTTGCAACCACGGTCATCGAGGTGGGCGTGGACGTGCCCAACGCCACGCTGATGGTGGTGGAGAACGCCGACCGGTTCGGCCTCTCCCAGCTCCACCAGCTCCGGGGGCGCGTGGGGCGCGGGCCGTATAAATCCACCTGCGTGCTGATCCGCTCCGGCGGGGGCGAGGCCGCCACAGAGCGCCTCCGGGCCTTCTGCCGGACAAACGACGGCTTTAAGATCGCCGAGGAGGATCTGGCCATCCGCGGCCCCGGGGACTTCTTCGGCTCCCGCCAGAGCGGTCTGCCCGACATGAACATCGCCAGCTTCGCCACGGATCTCGACATGCTCCGCTCCGCCCAGACCGCCGCCAAAGAGCTGCTGGAGGACGACCCCGGCCTTGCAAAGCCGGAGAACGCCCCCCTCCGGGAGAGCGTATCCCGGATGCTGGAGAAAAACAGGGGGACACTGAACTGATGTTACCGGAAAAGCTTGAAAAGCTCCTGGGCGGCGCGACGGGATCCATGGATACGGTGGGCCAGTCCGGCGCCTCCGTGTGGCTCTACCCGGAGGCCGTGCTGAAGATCTCCCGGGACGACGACGCCGCCCGCCGGGAGGCCGGGATCATGACGTGGCTGCGGGGAAAGCTCCCTGTGCCGGAGGTGCTGGCCTGTGAGCGGGAGGGGGGATATCAATACCTGTTGATGACCCGCCTGCCCGGGAAAATGCTGTGCCACGGGGACGTGCTGGCCGATCCCCGCCTTGTCACCGGTCTTATGGCCCAGGCGCTGGAGACGGTGGGTGCGGTGGATATTGCCGGGTGCCCGTACATGGCGGATCTGGACACAGAGCTGGCCTTGGCCCGGGAGCATGTGGAGAGGGGAGAGGTGGACGCTGCCAACACCGATCCCGCCACCTTCGGCCCCGGAGGCTTTCGGGATCCGGCGCACCTGCTGGCCTGGCTGGAGGACAACCGCCCGGAGGAGGAGCGGCGCTTTACCCACGGGGATATGTGCCTGCCCAACATCTTCACCGAAAACGGCAGGCTCTCCGGCTTACTCGACCTGGGCGGCGCGGGGATCGGCGACCCCTGCCGGGACTACGCCATCGCCCGCCGGAGCCTTCACGACAACCTGGACGGCCATTACGGCCACACCTGCCCCGGCTTTGACGCCAATACCCTGTTTGACATGCTGAACCTGACCCCAAACCCGGACAAGCTGCGCTATTACGCCCTGTTGGACGAGCTGTTTTGACGAATTCCCGGGGGATCACCGTCCGGCCTATCCCACGAATTCCCGGCGCACCGCCCCAAATCCGACGGCCGGGACGGCGGGGACAGCGTACCCGCGAAATAGCCGGGGTGGAGCTGTAGAAACCGTTGCGTCGCCATACGGCTTACTTGCTTGGGCGAGCTGGCGGGTAAGGCCGCGCTGATCTCCTCCCGGAGCCGCCGCATCTCCGCCTCATAGTCGAACTCCACCTGCTTGACCGCTTCTGTCTTGCCGGTTGAAGCTTTCCACACACTTTCAACACTCTCTCCACCGGGTTTTCCACATGTTTTTCCACAGGCCGTGCCGGCGGGGGCGGGCGTGGACTTTTTCTTTTCTTGATTTTCTTTTTCCGTTTCCTTTTCCGTTTCTATTTCTATTTCTTTTTCTATTTCTGTTTCTGTTTCTATAGGCAATGCCGTGGCATTGCCGGCCCACCGCTTGCGGCTGATCTCGGCCTGACGCTGAGAATATTTTTTTCGCCGCTGGATCTCGAAATCCGCCCGCTCATTGTAATATCTCCCGTCCTCGTCTACGCTGAGCAGCCTCATGAGATTGTTGGACAGATAGCCTACGGCAGTCTCCATCGCCTCCAGCTCCAGATGGCCGTGCTGCTGCTGAAGGCAGATGAGGGTGATGAACTGTCCGCGCTCCTCCATGGACAGAAGATATGTAGCGCTGAGAAAGTCCGATGTGTATAAAAGCATCGCCGGGTCTTTCAAAAACCGTCCCTCCTTTGGACTCGTTTTATTGGATGCTAGTATTATACCATAAACAAAGTAAGATGTCAAGAGAAATACTTAAAAAAGATTAAAAGATTTTCAGATAAAGCAAGCCCCCGTCGGAGAACCGGCGGGGGCTGTGTTTTTGGATTCCGGCTGTTTATTTGGCCTTTTTCCCGGAGAGCAGGAGGTTGGTAAGGATGCCCAGGATCAGGGCGCAGGCCACCTCGGTGATGGTGACCTTGCCGAAGGAGACGGCCATGCCGCCCACGCCGGCGATGAGGATAACGGACACCACGAAGAGGTTGTGGTTGTCGCCCAGATCCACGTGCTGGATCATCTTAAGGCCCGAGACGGCGATGAAGCCGTAGAGGGCGATGCAGACGCCGCCCATGACGCAGCTGGGGATAGTGGCCAGGAAGGTGGCGAAGGGGCCGAAGAAGCTGATGACGATGGCGAGAACGGCGGTGTAGACGATGGTGATAACGGAGGCGTTGCCGGAGATAGCCACACAGCCCACGCTCTCGCCGTAGGTGGTGTTGGGGCAGCCGCCGAAGATGGCGCCGGCGATGGATCCCACGCCGTCGCCCAGGAGCGTGTTGGCAAGGCCGGGATCCTTCAGAAGATCATGGCCGATGATGGAGGAGAGGTTCTTGTGGTCGGCGATGTGCTCGGCAAAGACCACGAAGGCCACGGGGGCGTAGGCCACGGCCAGGGTGGCGAGGTAAGTGCCGGTGATGCCCTTGAGGCCCTTGGCGGCCTTGAGGAAGGTGAAGTCGGGGATCCAGGTCATGGAGTCGAACTTACTGAAATCGATGATCTGCAGGGCAACGTTATCGCTGGCCCGGCCGATGAGGGTGAAGCACAGGGCCACCAGATATCCGGCCAGGATGCCGATGATGAAGGGGATCATCTTCACCATCTTCTTGCCGTACACGGAGCAGGCCATGGTCACGCCCAGGGTCACCAGGCCGCAGAGGATGCACACATAGGTGGAGGCGCCGTTCTGCACGGCCCCGGAGGTGCCCAGAAGGTCGCCCACGGCGTTGCCGGCCAGGCTCAGTCCGATGATAGCCACGGTGGGCCCGATGATGACGGGAGGCATCAGCTTGTCGATCCAGCGGACGCCCACGGCCTTGATGACCAGGGCGATGACCACGTACACAAGACCGGCGATGAGGGCGCCCACGATGAGGCCCGCGTAGCCGATCTCCACGGAGACGGCGCCGGCGAAGGCGGCGTTCATGGAGCCGATGAAGGCGAAGGAGCTGCCCAGAAACACGGGGCTTTTGAAGCGGGTGAAGCACAGGTACACGATGGTGCCCACGCCGGCGCCGAAGAGAGCGGCGGTCTGGCTCATGCCGTTGCCGATGATGCCGGGCACCGCGATGGTGGCCGCCATGATAGCCAGCAGCTGCTGGAGGGCGAAGACCAGGGTGCGGGCAAAGCCGGGCTTGTCCTTGATGTTGTAAGTAAGATTCATGCTGTTTTTCCTCCCCTTTGAACGTATAGTTGATAAGATTTGGAATCACGCTGTTGAAAATATAGCACCGTATCCGCGCCCGTGTCAAGGGGATCGTGGCAACGGATCGATTTTTGTCGAAAAAGATAAAAAAACCGCGGAACAGATGCGAAAATCGGTATAAAATTCTTTGCCGGAAACGGTTGCAATAAACCGGTAAAAGGTTTAAAATAAATGTGTATTTTCACTTTGGAGGGATAAATCAATGAAGACCCCTTTCGCGACAAAGGAGAAGTTCCAGGAGATCGCGGCGGAATACGGCACGCCCATCCACATCTACGACGAGCGCGGCATCCGTGAGAACGCCCGCCGCCTGAACCGGGCGTTTTCCTGGAATCCCGGCTATAAGGAGTATTTCGCCGTCAAGGCGACGCCCACACCGAAGATCCTGAAGATCCTCAAGGAGGAGGGCTGCGGGGTGGACTGCTCCAGCCTCACCGAGCTTATGATGAGCGAAAGATGCGGTTTTTCCGGCTCCGATATCATGTTCTCCTCCAACGAGACGCCCGTGGCCGACATGAAGAAGGCCCGGGAGCTGGGGGCGTACATAAACCTGGACGACTACACCCATGTCAAGTTCTTAAACGACATCTGCGGCATCCCCGAGACGATCTGCTGCCGCTTCAACCCCGGCGGCGTGTTCTCCGTGGCCAACCAGATCATGGATAACCCCCGGGACGCCAAATACGGCATGACCCGGGGCCAGATGAAGAGCGCCTACCGGGACCTGCTGGCCCTGGGGGCCAAAAATTTCGGCATCCACGCCTTTTTGGTGTCCAACGCCATCTTCAACGAGTACTATCCCATGATGGCCCGCCAGCTCTTTCAGCTGGCCGTGGAGCTCCATCAGGCCACCGGCGCGCATATCGAGTTCGTGAACCTGTCCGGCGGCATCGGCATCCCGTACTATCCCGACCAGCTGGCTCCCAACATCGAGGTCATCGCCGCCGGCGTCCGGGAGGCCTACAACGAGATCCTTGTCCCCGCCGGGATGGGGGACGTGAAGATCTTCACGGAGCTGGGCCGGTACATGCTGGGCCCCTACGGGTGCCTGCTGACCCGCGCCATCCACGAGAAGCACATCTACAAGGAGTACATCGGCGTGGACGCCTGCGCCTGCAACCTGATGCGCCCGGCCATGTACGGCGCGTACCACCACATCACCGTCCTGGGCAAGGAGGACGCCCCCCACGACCACCTGTACGACGTGGTGGGGAGCCTGTGCGAGAATAACGACAAGTTTGCCATCGACCGGGAGCTGCCGGAGATCGACACCGGGGATCTTCTGGTGATCCACGACACCGGCGCCCACGGCCACGCCATGGGCTACAACTACAACGGCAAGCTCCGCTCCGCCGAGGTGCTCCTGCGCGAGGACGGCACCACCGAGCTCATCCGCCGCGCCGAGACCCCGGACGATTATTTTGCCACGATGATCTTCTGAATAAGGTGTCCGCCTTATAGGCGGACGGTGATTTGCTTTTCTCCTTTTGGATTTCCAAAAGGAGAAAAGGCAACAAAAGAGGAAAAGAAACCAGAGGGGGGCTTTCCAAGTCGTCGCGGAACCGGCGATGGCTCGGGCTGCAAGTGTTCGCCCTCACTCGCACAGTTCGCTCCTCCTTTCCCCATCGGGCCGTCGCCCGATGGGGGCCCCGTCCCCTCTGGACTCCCCCTTTTAAAAACGACCACACAGGGGCCTGCGGGCCCCTATGTGGAGAACCCCGGGGAACGCCCGCGGGAAGACGGACGCGGGAAGGGGATTTCCTCACGCACGGAATTTTCCCCATATTTTTTCCCCCTCAATGCACAATCCATCCGTACGGGCCGGACACCCGGCCGGCCTTTGGTTCGATTTTCCGTATTATATCATATACCGCCTCCTTACGAGCAATACCGGACTTCCCGCGGGAAGTCCGGTATTGCTTATCCTTATGCGCTATTTGCTTACTGATCCTCGGGAGTTTGCCAGGAATCCGGCGGGGTGAGGTTTTTCTCCTCCATCTCCACCCGGCGGGCGTCCTCCAGGGCCTGGGCCCGGATCTCCTGCATGATGGCGGGCTCCTCCGGCTGGGGCTCTTTGTTCTCCAGCTCCTCGGGGGCGGGGACGCGGCCGTGTTGGATGAGGTATTTGAACTGCTCGCCGGACATGGACTCGTGCTCCAGCAGGTACTCGGCGCTGGCGCGGACGATGTCGGCGTGCTGGGTCAGGATCTCCTCGCATTTTTTGGCGGCCTCGTCGAAGATGCGCTTGACCTCCTCGTCGATCATGGCCGCCGTCTCCTCGGAGTAGGACTTGGTGGTACCAAAGTCACGGCCGATGAAGATGGAGTGGTCGGAGCTGTCGAAGCTGATGGGGCCCAGCCGGTCGCTCATGCCGTAGCGGGTGACCATGGCCCGGGCCACGTTGGTGGCGGACTGGATATCCCCGGACGCGCCGGTGGAGATATCGTCCAAAAACAGCTTCTCGGCCACGCGGCCGCCCAGGCTCATGACGATGTCCTCAAACATTTCGGAGCGGGACTTGTAATTCTCCAGATCCTCCTCCGGGCGGAACAGGGTATAGCCGCCGGCCTGGCCACGGGGGACGATGGTGATATAGTGGACGGGGTCGGTGTGCTCCAGGAACATGCCGGTGACGGCGTGGCCGGACTCGTGGTAGGCGGTGAGCCGCCGGGCCTTGTCGGACATTTTCCGGGATCTCTTCTCCGGGCCCATCTGCACCTTCAAAATGGCCTCGTCCACGTCGGCCATGGAGATGAAGGGCCGGCTGCCCCGGGCGGCCAGCAGGGCGGCCTCGTTCATGACGTTCTCCAGATCCGCGCCGGTGAAGCCGGGGGTGCCCCGGGCGATGCTGGCAAGATCCACGTCGTCCCCCAGGGATTTGCCCCGGGAGTGGATCTTCAAAATGGCCTCGCGGCCCTTCACGTCGGGGACGCCTACAAAGATCTGCCGGTCGAATCGGCCGGGACGCAGCAGGGCGGAGTCCAGGATATCGGCCCGGTTGGTGGCCGCCATGACGATGACGCCCTCGTTGGTGTTGAAGCCGTCCATCTCCACCAGGAGCTGGTTCAGCGTCTGCTCGCGCTCGTCGTGTCCGCCGCCCAGGCCGGAGCCGCGCTGACGGCCCACGGCGTCGATCTCGTCGATGAAGATGATGGCGGGGGAGAGCTTCTTGGCCTGGTCGAAGAGGTCGCGGACACGGGACGCGCCCACGCCAACGTAGAGCTCCACAAAGTCGGAGCCGGAGATGGACAAAAACTGGACGTTGGCCTCGCCGGCCACGGCCTTGGCAAGGAGCGTCTTACCGGTGCCCGGGGGGCCCACCAGCAGCACGCCCTTGGGGATACGAGCGCCCAGGGCCGTGTATTTGTGGGGATCCTTCAGGAAATCCACGATCTCCTCCAACTCCGCCTTCTCCTCGTCGGCGCCGGCCACATCGGCAAAGGTGACCTTTTTCTTTTCCTCGGAGGCCAGCCGCGTCCGGGCGTGACCGAACCGGCCCGCGCCGTTGGCGCCGCCGCCCCCTGCGCCCATGCGGTTCATCATCACGTACCAGACGATGACCATCACCACCATGATGATGACATAGGGGATGATGGTGACCCACCAGGGCGTCTCATAGACGGGCTCCAGGTTGAATTGCAGGATCCCCCGGGCCTCCTGATCGGCGATCACATCGCCCAGGTCGTCCCAGAAGATGGAGATGCTCATGAGCTGGTGGTAGACGCTCTTGCCGGACGCCTCGTCCAGGGGCGTTTTCAGCTCCATGTATACGACGCCGTCCTCGATGGAGAAGTACTGCACGTTCTCCTTGAGGAACTGGTCGCGCATCTGCCAGTACTCGATGCCGGCGGACTTGTCCTCGGGGGTGCTGAGAAGGTAGATGGCCGCCACCAATATAATGATGATGAATATATAAAATCCTATATCGGGCCGGCGTGATTTTCTGTTCAGATGGATCAGCTTCTTTCCTTTGGAATCGGCGGGGGAGACTCACGCGGCCCCGGAGGCCGCGTAAAGGGTCAGGCGTAGATCTCCGTTTTCAGTACGCCTATGTAGGGGAGGTTGCGGTAGCGCTCGGCGTAGTCCAGGCCGTAGCCCACGATGAAGGCGTCGGGGCACTCAAAGCCCACGTAGTCGGCGTTGATGTCCGCCTTGCGGCGGGCGGGCTTGTCGAGAAGGGTGCAGATCCTGACGGAGGCGGGCTTCCGGGCCTCGATGTACTTTTTCAGGTAGCTGAGGGTGACGCCGGAGTCCAGGATGTCCTCGATGAGGATGATATGCCGGCCCTCCACGTTGTAGGTCAGATCCTTGTTGATCTTCACGGCCCCGGTGGTGGTGGTGCCGGAGCCGTAGGAGGAGACGGCCATGAAGTCGATGTCGCAGTAGAGATCCACCGCCCGCATGAGATCGGCCATAAAGACGAAGGAGCCCTTCAAAACGCCCACGAACAGCGGATCCTTCCCGTCGTAGTCCCGGGTGATCTGCGCGCCCAGCGCCCGTACCCGGTCCTGAAGCTCCCCGGCGGAGAAGAAGATCCTGTCAATATCTTTTTCCAGCATGTTATTGATCCTCCCATTTTTCGATTGTAATGACCACGGCCGGCTCTCCCATGGCCGGCAGGGTGTCCGTGCTCTGTCCCAGTCCGCAGACCGCCAGAACGCGCTCCCCGCTGACGATCACGGGCAGGGCGTCCCGGCTCGCGGCCGGGAGCTTTCGGTCGATCATCAGGCGCTTGACGCTTTTCGTCCCGCCCGGCAGACGCAGGACGTCTCCGGTCCGGCGGGGCCGCGCCATGATCCCGTTTTTGATTGTATCCCTTTTTATCGTAAATTTCGTTAAGGAATTGTAAATCTCAGCCTTTTCCTGGGGGACGGCGGTGATTTTCAGGCGGATATTCTCTATTATAACAGGCCTGTCAAGAGGGAGATCCACCGGCGCGAAGGTTTTCGGCCCCGGCGGCAGGGCGGTCAGGACGTTATATTCCCGCCGCAATGTCTTGTCCGGAAGCCTCGTCTCCCCGGAGGGATCCGGGGCGGCGGCCAGCCGCAGGGCAGCGTCCACATGGACGGCGGAGAGCTTTTCCCCAAAGAGGATCCGCACGGCCCGGGAGGCCACGGGATAGGGGAGAGCCGCCAGGGCGTCCGCGTCCACGCCGCCGGGGCGGGCGTGCTCCCGGATAAAGTCCTCCGCAAGGCTTGTCAGGTACTCCTCATCCTGCCGGAGAAGCGCCGTCATGTTGGACAGATCCAGCGCCGGATTCAGTTCCCTCAAAACAGGCACCACCGCGTGGCGGAGCCTGTTGCGGGGTTGATCGTCCAGGGCGTTGGTGGCGTCCTCCCGGTGGGGGACGCCGTTTTCCCGGCACCATGCGTCGATCTCACGCCGCGGGATCCCCAAAAGGGGCCGGACGAGATTTCCGGACACAGGCGGGATGCCGCACAGGCCCTTGAGGCCCGTCCCCCGGACAAGGCGCATCAGTACCGTCTCTAAGTTGTCGTCGGCGTTGTGGGCGGTGGCGATCCGGGCGCCGTGAAGCGATTCGGAGAGATTGAAGAAGAAGCGGTAGCGCATCTCCCTTGCCGTCTCCTCGATGCCCCGGCCCCTCCGCCGGGCCTCCCCAGCCACGTCGCCGGAGGAGACGTAAAGGGGGACCTCATGCTCTGCGCACCAGGCCCGGACAAAGGCCTCGTCCCCGTCGGAAGCCTCCCCTCGGAGGCGGTGGTTGTAGTGGGCGGCGTAGAGGGGCGCGCCCGTCCGCCGGGAGAGCCGATGTAACAGCTCCAGAAGGCACATGGAATCGACGCCCCCGGAGACGCAGGCGATGACGGGGGCGTCCTCCGGGATCCCGGCCTGCCGGAAAAACCGGGCCAGGGCCTCGACCGATAGAGTCTCAGGCAAATCAATCCTCATAGCGCGATTCCAGAGAGGAGAAGGTGGTATATTCCGGCGTCCAGCGCAGCTCCACCGTGCCCGTCTCGCCCCGGCGGTTCTTGAGGACGATGCACTCGGCCACGTTGGGCCGCTCGGTGTCCTTGTTGTAGTAGTCGTCCCGGTACAGGGCCAGAACGATGTCCGCGTCCTGCTCGATGGCGCCGGATTCACGCAGATCCGACAACATGGGCCGCTTGTCCTGCCGCCCCTCGTTGGCGCGGGACAGCTGGGAAGCGCAGATCACCGGCACGTTCAGATCCTTGGCCATGATCTTCATCATACGGCTGATCTCGGAGACCACGGTCTGCCGGTTCTCGTTGGCCCGGCTCTTGCCGCCGGCGGAGGTCATCAATTGAAGATAATCCACAATGACCAGGCCCAGGTTATCCACCCGCCGGCAGGCGGCGGAGATATCCGCCACGGTGAGCATGGGGTTTTCGTCGATGAGGATGTTCATATCGCTGATGGACACGCAGCTGGCTACCACCTTTTCCCAGTCAGTGGGGGTGAGCTGTCCCGTCTGGAGCTTTTTCAGATCCACCTGGGATTCCATAGCCAGCAGGTTCCGGCACAGCTGCGCCCGGCTCATCTCCAGAGAGAAGATGGCGATGGACACGGGGGCGGTGTGGGCCACGTTCAGGGCGATGTTCAGGGCGATGCTGGTCTTGCCCATGCCGGGCCGGGCCGCCACCAAGATGAGGTCGGACTTGTTGAGCCCCATGATGGCCCTGTCGAGATCGGCAAGGCCAGTGGAGAGGCCGGGGATCTTCTGGCCGCTTTTGCTGGCCTCGGCCAGGGCGGAATAGACGGTGGTCATCACCTCGGAGACCTTTTTGAGGCCCCCGTTCTCGCGCCCCTGGCGGATGTCATAGATCTTCTGCTCCGCCAGCTCCAGGATCTTGTCCGCCTCGCCCTGACCCTCCATGGCGGTGGCGTTGATGTCGCTGCCCGCCTCGGCCAGACGGCGCAGCAGCGCCTGATCCCGGACGATGTTGGCGTATTGAAGGGCGTTCAGGGAGGTGGGGGTCACCTGGACGATGTTGAAGATGTAATCCCTTGTCTCGTCGGAGTACGCGCCGTTCTGCTTCAGCTGATCCGACAGAGTCACGGGGTCGATCTTCTTGGAGTAGATGAACATGGAGTAGACGGTCTCAAAGAGCGTCCTGTTGAGATCGGAGTAGAAGTCCTCGGCCTTGAGGACGCGCACCACCTCCGCGATACAGCGCGGGTCAAAGAGCATGGAGCCGATGACCGCCTGCTCGGCGACGTTGTCGTGGGGCGGCTGGGGCATACTCATCAAATCGGGCATCCGCGTTTCCCCCCTTTCAGCGCGCGGCTTTCACGAAAATCATTTGCTCTCGGTGACGAGCAGGTGGATGGTGCCGGAGATCTCGTAGCCGAATCTGCACTTGACCTCGTAGCTGCCGTAGGCTTTGATGGGGTCGGCGATGATGATGCGGCTTTTCTCGATGTCGATGCCGTACTGCTCCCGGAGGGCGTCGGAGACGTCCTTGTTGGTGACGGAGCCGAAGAGCCTGCCGCCCTCGCCGGCCTTGGCGGCGATCTTCACCACCACGGATTCCAGCTTCCCGGCGTTCTCCCGGGCCCGGGCCTTCTCCTCCTCCATCTTGCGCTGGCGAGCCTTCTCCTGGAGCTTCATGGTGTTCAAGGCGTCCGCCGTGGCGGGGACGGCCAGCTTCCGGGGGAGGAGGTAGTTGCGGGCGTAGCCGTCGGAGACCTCCACCATCTGACCCTTCTTGCCGTGATCGCGCACATCCTGCTGTAAAATGACCTTCATAATAAATAGATTCCTTTCTGTGTGATTGTGGAAAATTATTTCTCGGCGATGGAATAGTCCTCTAAGTACCGGTCGATGCCACAGAGCAGCTCCTCCACGACCTCCTTCATGGTGCGGCCCGGGATCTGGGCACCGGCGGTGGACTTGTTGCCGCCGCCGCCCAGGCGCTCCACGATGACCTGGACGTTGATGTCCCCCAGGCTCCTGGCGGAGATGTTGACCTTGTCGTCCAGGGGGAACAGCACGAAGGACGCCTGGATCCCGGAGATGTTCAGCAGCTCATCCGCCGCCTGGGCCGCCACCACCCGGTTGGGGGTGTTCTCGGCCACGGCCACGGCGATGCCGGCCTTGTAGATCCTGGCCCGCTGGACGATGGCGTATTTTGCCACGGCGGAGGCGAAATCCGACTGGAGCAGGTGCTTCACGTCCGAGGTGTCCGCCCCGGCTCTGCGGAGGAAGGCCGCCGCGTCGAAGGTGCGCCCGCCGGTGCGCAGGGTGAAATTCTTGGTGTCCAGCACGATGCCGGCCAGCAGGGATTCCGCCTCGATGCGCAGAATGTCCGACTGCTCCACCATGTACTGCAAAAGCTCCGTCACCAGCTCCGAGGCGGAGGAGGCGTAGGGCTCGTGGAAGCTGAGGGCCACGTTCTGGATGTAGTCAGCCGCCCGGCGGTGGTGGTCGATGACCGCCACCCGGTTGCAGGACTGGAGCAGGGACTCCGACTCCACCTGATCGGGCCGGTTGGTGTCCACGATGATGAGCAGGGTGGAGCCGTCCATGGCAAGTAAGGCGTCCTGGGGGTCGGTGAACACGTCGGCGTACTCCGGCTGGCGGAGCACCCGGTCGATGAGCTGCTGAGAGACCTGCGTCTCCATATTGATGACGATCCTGGCCCGCTTGCCCAGACTGCGGGCGGCGCAGCACAGGCCCACGGCGGAGCCCACGGAATCGAGATCGGCGTATTTGTGGCCCATGATGAAGATCATGGAGGCGGAGCGCATCAGCTCCGAGAGGGAGCTTGCCATGACCCGGGACTTGACCTTGGTGCGCTTCTCCGCCTGGCTTGTCTTGCCGCCGTAGAACTCGAAGTTGTAGCGGTTTTTGATGACCGCCTGGTCGCCGCCCCGGGAGAGGGCCATCTCCAGCGCCAGGGCGGCGAACTGGTAGGACTCCTCCATGTGCCGGCCCTCCACGCCCACGCCGATGCTGATGGTGGGGTGCATCCCCTTGGGGGTGCTGAGCTCCCGGACAGCGTCCAGAATGGAGAATTTGGCGTCCACGAAGCTCTGGAGATACCGCTCCTCACAGATGAAGATGTATTTGTCCCGGTCGGAGCGGGTGATGTAGCCGCCCTTGTCCTTGACCCAGCCGGTGAGCCGGTCGTCGATGGAGGAGATGAGGAGGGATTTGTCCTTCTCGCTCATGCCGGAGGTGAATTCGTCGTAGTTGTCCAGCATGATGATGCAGAAAACGGGCCGGGAGGAGACAAATTCCTCCGTGATCTGGGCGTACTCCGTCTCGTCCACCCAGTAGGTGGTGGCGATGAAATTCTTGACCCCCGGCGCGTCGGCCCCCCGCACCAGGTTCCCGAAGACCCGAAAGCGCCTGCCGTTCATGGTCACAAGCTCCGGGTACTCGTTTTTGCCCTCCATCAGCCACCGGGCGGTAAAGCCGGGGACGATGGAGGAGATGGTCAGGGCCAGAAGCCGCTCCTTCTCGCCGGCGGCGTCCAGAAAATGCTGGTTGGCGTAGAGGATCTCGTTCTCCTCCAGGGTGAAGGTGACCATGGGGAAGGGGAAGTTCTGGAGGGTGTTTTTGTTGGCGTTGTCGATGTTGGCGGTGACGGACTCGATGTATTTGAGCATCTCGCGGCTCTTGCGCCGGGAATTGATGCGGGTATAGACCAGCAAAATGGCGATCACCGCCGCTTCCGCCAATGTCAGCCACAGGGAATACTGGCCGAAGAAGAAGGTGGCGGCGGCGAACAGCACCAGCGTCGCCACATAGAGGTGGGTATTGGAGCTCAACAGGCTCCTGATCTTTCTGTTCATGGTTCGCCTCCCCGCTTACGGATTTTTTTGCATAGACACGATCATTATACCAAACTTCTCTTGTATTAACAATACTAAAAACGCAAATTCTTTTCATTCCCCGGAAAAGATAATCGAACCTGAAAAAAAGAAACGGGGGAGAAAGATATGAAAGCGATCGTAATGGCCGGCGGCGAGGGGACAAGACTCCGGCCCCTGACGGAGGGGCGGCCCAAGCCCATGGTGGAGCTGCTGGGGCGGCCCGTGCTGGAACGGACGGTGGAGCTTTTAAAGGCCAACGGCGTCCGGGACATCTGCTTTACCCTGCGGTATCTGCCCGGCCAGATCCGGGACTGGTTCGGCGACGGGGAGAAATTCGGCGTCCGCATCACCCACCGGGTGGAGACGGAGCCCCTGGGCACCGCCGGGGGCGTCCGGGCCTGCCGGGACTTCATCGGGGACGAGGAGGTGCTGATCCTCTCCGGGGACGCGGTGTGCAACTTCGATCTGCGGGCGCTGCTGGAATTTTATCAAAAGCGCCGGGCCGAGGCGGTCCTCGCCCTCTTCGAGCACCCGGAGCCCACCCGCTTCGGCCTGGTGATCACGGAGTCCGACGGGCGCGTCGCCGCCTTTTCGGAGAAGCCCTCCTGGGACAGGGTGGTCACCGGCATGGTGAACACCGGCATCTATATCCTCTCCCCGGAGGTGGTGGAGCTCATACCGGAGGGGAAGCCCTACGACTTCGGCAAGGAGCTGTTTCCCCGTCTCCTCCGGGAGGGGCGGCGGCTCTACGCCACGCCGGCCCAAAGCTACTGGTGCGACATCGGCTCCCCGGAGGCGTACCGCCGGTGCTGTCTGGACGCGGCGGCGGGCCGGATCGGCCTTGATCTGAAGGCCCCGGAGATACGCCCCGGCGTCCATGCCCATGTGCCCCTGGAGGGGGTGAAGGCGACGCCGCCGGTGTACGTGGGGGAGGGGTGTACGGTGGAGGCCGGGGCGGAGCTGGGCCCCAACGCCGTGCTCTCCCGGGGCTCCCACGTGGGCAAGGGCACCCGCATCCGGGACAGCGTCGTAAACGGCGCCTGGGTGGATCGGGGCTGTGTGCTGGACGGTGCCGTCGTCGGCCGGGACGCCAGGATCGGCGCCGGCGCGGGCCTGGGCCGGGAGTGCGTGGTAGGGGACGGCGCCCATATCGGCGAGAACTGCGTCCTGGCCCCCGGCGTGCGGATCTGGACGGACCGGCAGGTGGCGGCGGGCCGCCGGGTGTCCCGGAGCATCACCGGGGAGACGCCGGCGGAGCCGGCCCGCTTCACCGACCAGAGCACCCTCCGGGGCGTCCTGGGCGTCTCCCTGACGCCGGAGATCGCCCTCTCATTGGGCGCGGAGCTGGGACGGGACGCCCGGGTGGGCGTGGCCTATACCGGCGGGAACGGGGCAAGGCTTGTGGCCGGCGCCCTCCTGTGCGGCGTCTCCGCCTCCGGAGGCGAGGCCGTCCGGCTGGACGCGGGCTTCGAGGCCCAGCTGGCGGGTGTCTCGGGCCTGTTCGCCCTCTCCTCCGCCGTCTTTGTGCGGCAGGCGGGAGAGGAGATCTCCGCCGTCTTCATGACCGGGGCGGGGACGCCCCTGAGCACGGACAGGCGGCGTAAGCTTGAGGCGGCCATCGGCGGCGACCACCCCCGTCCGGCCCCGGAGACAGGCGGGGCCTCCACCGTCTCCGGCGCGGCCAGGGCGTATATCTCCGGCGCGGTGGATCTGCTCCGCAAAACCGTGGGGCCGGGAGCCCATGTGACCGTGGCGGTGACGGGCCGGGACGCGGAGAACAGGACGCTCCGTTGCGTCCTGGCGGGCCTGGGCTTCACAGTGGGCAAGGTGAGGGCCGGCACGGCCTCCTTCTCCCTGCTGCCCGGAGGCTTTGCCTTTGAGGCTAGGGACGAACGGGGCCGGGAGCTGGATCCCCGCCACGCCCTGGCATCAGCAGCCCTGGCGGCCATGCGCCTGAAGCTGACGCCCCTGGCCGCGCCCCGGGAGCTGCCCGCCGCCGCGGAGCGTCTGGCCGCCCGGTACGGGTGCAGGCTGATCCCCGCCGGCGGCCCCGGCTGGGAGGAGCTGTGGGCCGGACAGCGCTGGCTCCGGGACGGGACGGTGGGCGTGGCCCTGATCGCCTCGGTGATGGCCGGGGAAAAGACGGAGCTTGCCTCCCTCTACGACGACCTGCCCCCCTTCGAGACGGCGGAACGGCGGGTGGAGCTGGGCATGTCAAAAGCCCGGGCCATGGAGCTTCTGCGGGCGGAGAGCGCGGAGATGGCCGCGGAGCTGTCCGGCGGGCTTGCCCTCACCACCGGCCGGGGGCGCGTCCGCTTCGCCCCCACCTTCGACGGCGCGGCCCTGCGCGTGCAGGCGGAGGCCGCAAACCTGGAGACAGCCGACGAGCTTGCCTGCGGCGCGGAGGCCCTGATGCGCACTATAGAAAAGCGGGAGAAGCAGGGGAGACCGTGACCGTTCCTCGGAGGAGACATTATGTGCCGCATGGGCCGCCCCTTTTGGCGGCCCGTGTGGCGTTATAGGGGTGTTATTCGGAAACATGAGGGGAGTCTTTAAAAAATATTTTCATTTTACCTGTTGCAGAGTTACCCAAAATCACCTATAATAGTAACTTGGATTTCAAAAGCAGCGCATGGGAAATGTGGGAATACGATGAGAAAGATACTTTCCGCCGCTCTGGCGGTTTTCATGATATGTACCCTTGCCGCCTGTCACCGGGGCCCCGCCAATCAGGTGCACTCCGCCGCCGATATGGCGGGCAGGACGGTGGGCGTTCTGGAGGGGAGCCTCTCCCAGGCGTATATGACGGCCTACGGCAGGGCGGAGATCAGGACATACGCCGACGCGCGTTCCCTGGCCGCCGATCTGCGCTCCGGCGTGCTGGACTGCGCCCTGGTCAGCTCCGAAAACGCCGGCGACGTGGCCCGGTCCGGCCTCACCACCCTGTCCGAGCCCTACGCCGACGACGACTACGCCATCCCTGTCTCCGTGGAGAACCGGCTGATGATCGAGAACCTGGAAAACGCCATGATCTTCCTGCGGGCCTCCGGCCAGCTGGGGGCCATCATCAACCGCTGGGAGAGCGGGCGCGGCACGGGGGCGTATACGGCGGACAACGACTATGAGCGGATCACCGTGGCCATCAGCGCCGACGTCTACCCCTACGCCTTCTACGACGAAAACGGCGACCTGGCGGGCATCGAGGTGGACGTGGTGCGCGCCCTGGCCCACCGGCTGGAGCTGGAGCCCGTCTTCAACGTGGTGGCCCCGGATATCCTGCTCTATATGGCCGAGAGCGGCAAGACCGTCTTCGCCATTGGACGCATTGCCGCCGACCCTTCCAACCGGGCGGTGGCCTTCACGTCGTCCTATCTGCATTCCACACAACTCATCGTTGTGAGAAAATAAGAGGTAACCTTATGAAAATCGAAACGAAACTGGCTGCCGGGCCGAAGCGCGTGAAGATCGCCGCCGTCTTTGCGGACGGCGAGAGCCTGGACGGCAAGACCGTGGCCGTCTCCGGCTGGGCCCGCACCATCCGGGACATGAAGAATTTCGGCTTCATCGAGCTCAACGACGGCAGCTGCTTTAAGAACCTCCAGGTGGTCATGGAGCGGGAGACGCTGGAAAATTACGCCGCCGTCGCCGCCCAGAACGTGGGCGCGGCCCTGAACGTGGTGGGTGAGGTCCGCCTCACCCCCGGGGCAAAGCAGCCCCTGGAGCTGAAGGCCCTGGCCATCCAGGTGGAGGGCGCCTCCACCCCCGACTACCCCCTGCAAAAGAAGCGCCACAGCGTGGAATATCTGCGCACCATCCAGCATCTGCGGCCCCGCACCAACCTCTTCTCCGCCGTCTTCCGGGTCAGGAGCGTGGCGGCCTACGCCGTCCACACCTTCTTCCAGGAGCGGGGCTTCGTCTACATCCACACCCCCATCATCACCGGCTCCGACTGCGAGGGCGCGGGGGAGATGTTCCAGGTGACCACCCTGGACGTGAACGACCCGCCCCGGCTTCCCGACGGGAGCGTGGACTGGTCAAAGGATTTCTTCGGCAAGCGGGCCAACCTCACCGTCTCCGGCCAGCTCAACGCCGAGAACTTCGCCATGGCCTTCGGGGACGTGTACACCTTCGGCCCCACCTTCCGGGCGGAGAACTCCAACACCCAGCGCCACGCCGCCGAGTTCTGGATGATCGAGCCGGAGATGGCCTTCTGCGACCTGGACGGCGATCTGGAGGTCATGGAGGCCATGGTCAAATTTATCATCAACACCGTCCTGGAAAAGTGCCCGGACGAGATGGCCTTCTTCTCCAATTTTGTGGACAAGGGCCTCCTGGAGCGGCTTCATAATGTTGTGTCCAATGATTTCGCCCGGGTCACCTACACCGAGGCCGTGGAGATTTTGAAACAGCACAACGACAAATTCGACTACAAGGTGGACTGGGGCACCGACCTGCAGACCGAGCACGAGCGGTATCTCACCGAGCAGGTCTTCAAGCGGCCCGTGTTCGTCACCGACTACCCCAAGGAGATCAAGGCCTTCTACATGCGCCTCAACGACGACGGCAGGACCGTGGCCGCCGCCGACTGCCTGGCCCCAGGCATCGGGGAGATCATCGGCGGCTCCCAGCGCGAGGAGCGTCTTGACCTGCTCACCGCCCGGATGAAGGAATTGGGCCTCCGGGAGGAGGACTACTGGTGGTATCTGGATCTCCGGCGCTACGGCGGGTGCAAGCACGCCGGCTTCGGCCTGGGCTTCGAGCGCATGGTCATGTATCTTACCGGCGTCTCCAACATCCGCGACGTGGAGCTCCACCCCCGCACCGTGGGCAGCGCGGAGTTTTAATGGCCCGCGCGAATTCCCGGCGCATTTCGTACACCGCACCCGTACGGGCCGCCGCCCTCGGCGGCCCAACAAATCCCCGAAAATCTTCCTCTTTCCAGTTCCTCCCTTGAGGTGACGCGTCATGTCAGATAAGAAAAAATCCAAGACCTACGGCACGAATATCGATTTCAACGCCTTCAATCTCCGCCCCGCGGCCTCGTATCTGGACGATATCAAGCGCTTAAAGGACGAGCTGACGGTATCCCTGACGGGCTTTGGCTCCACGGTGAAGCCGGAGGAGAAGAAGCCCGCCGCGCCCAAGGTCTCCACCCCCGACAGGCCCGGCGTGGAGCCCATCAGCTTCGAGCCCCTGCAAAGCTCCATGGACGAAGCCAAAAAGGCGGCGGACGAGCTTTTGAAGGAGATGGAGAAGGGCTCCGGCGCGCTGGGCCCGGACGCCCCCAAGACCGAGGCGGAGAAAAGCCCCGAAAAGCCCGATCTCGACAAGCTTTTGGCGGAGCTTGACCAGCTTGTGGGCCTGGAGGACATCAAGAAGAACGTCCGCAGTCTCATCAACCTTGCCAAGGTGCGCAAGCTCCGGGAGGAGCACGACCTGCCCACCCCGGCCATGAGCCTGCACCTGGTGTTCATGGGCAACCCCGGCACCGGCAAGACCACGGTGGCCCGGCTCATTGCCCAGCTCTATTACGCCATCGGCGTTCTCTCCAAGGGCCAGCTCATCGAGGTGGATCGCTCCGGCCTGGTGGCGGGATTCGTGGGCCAGACGGCCATCAAGACCGACGAGGCCATCAAAAAGGCCATCGGCGGCGTGCTTTTTATCGACGAGGCCTACTCCCTGGCCGCCAACACCGGGGAGAACGACTTCGGCCGGGAGGCCATCGAGACGGTGCTGAAGGGCATGGAGGACAACCGCCGGGATCTGGTGGTCATCGTGGCGGGGTACGAGGAGCTGATGGAGCGGTTTATCAGCTCCAATCCGGGCCTCCAGTCCCGCTTCAACCGCTATTTCGTCTTTGACGACTACACAGGCGCCGAGCTTTACGAGATCTTCCTGTCCATGTGCCAAAAGAACAGCTATAAGCTGACCGTGGAGGCCCAGGAGTACGCCAAAAGGCTTTTCTCCGACCTCTATGAAAATCGCGGCCCCAACTTCGGCAACGCCCGGGACGTGCGCAATATCTTCGAGAACGTCATCGGCGTCCACGCCGACCGCGTCGCCGCCGATCCGGACATCGACGAGCGCGACCTGACCGTCGTCTTCCGCGAGGACATCGAAAAAGCGGCGGAATTGTAACGCCGTCGCGTGAATTTTCGCCGCACCATCGAATTTCCCACAATCCCCCCTTAAACGCCGCACGGGCCGCCGCCCTCGGCGGCCCACACGCCGCACCGCCGAATCCCCCTCATCCCCCCATTTCACGCCAAAGAAGGTGAACCCGTGATCGTTCTGGATTTGGAATTTAACAGCGGCCTGTACGAGCCGGAGAACCTGGACGAGATCCTGCAGGTCGGCGCGGTCCGGGTGGACAGGCTGGGCGGGGCCGTGCGGGAGACCTTCAACGGCTACATAAAGCCCCGCGTCCACAAGCGTCTTTCCCCTGGGGCCCGGGTGCTCCCGGAGCTGGCGGAGAGTCTGGAGCGGGGCCGCCCCTTTGAGGAGGTCTACCGGGCGTGGCTTACTTTCATCGCCGGGGAGACGGAATTTGCCGAGTGGGGCCGGGACGACTTCAAGATCCTCTGCCGCAACGCCCTCCACTACGGCCTGGAGCCGGTGTTCCCGGAAAAATACACCGATATCCAGTCCGCCTTCTCCAGAGCCCTGGGCGGCGTGAACACCGCCCAGCTCTACCAGGCGGCGGAGTACTGCCGCGTCCCCGATACCTTCGTCTTTCACAACGCCCTCCACGACGCGCTGTACACCGGCCTCATCGGCGGCTTCCTGCCGGAGGAGGCCCTGGCGGAAAGCACCTTCCCCCTGACGAGGGAGGACGTGCTTTCCCAGCCCCACCCCCTGCGCAAGCGAAAGGGCACGGTGCGGATGGGCCCGTTCCTCACCCGGGAGCTGGCGCTGAACAACATGGGCTGTCGCCGGGCCGTGTGCCCGGAGTGCCGCCGGACGGAGCATGTAGCCAATTGGCACACCAGGGACGGCGCCACCTACCTGGGGGCTGTGGACTGCCCCGACCACGGGCCGGTGATCCGGCGGCTGAAGCTCATGAGCGACAGCACCGGGGCCTTCTGGACGTATAACGAGACGCTCCCCGCCACGGACAAGAACCTGCGGGCCCTGGCCAAAGCCTCCGCCGGGGAGACCTTCGCCTGCTCCCGCCGCAAGGGCTCCCGCGCCCGCCGCCGGAACCGGCACGGCAAGAGAAAGGGGAAAAATACATAAGCGGCATTTCCCGGATCGTGGGATGCCGCTTTTTTGATGGATTTTCAAATGGATTCTCAAGATCCGAGAGAGATTTACGGTCTTGTGGGTGGAATTCTAACCGACGTAACTTTAGAATGGAACCATGAAATACCGAAAGGGGAGATCCACATGGAGAAAAAAACCATCGGCGGCTTCATCGCCGCCCTGCGACGGGCCAACGGCATGACCCAGAAGGAGCTGGCCGACCGGCTGAACGTTTCGGACAAGACCGTCAGCCGCTGGGAGCGGGACGAGGGCGCGCCGGATCTGAGCCTGATCCCGGTGATCGCGGAGGTCTTCGGCGTCACCTGCGACGAGCTGCTGCGGGGCCAGCGCCGTTCCCCGGCGGAGCGCACGGAGGGGGAGCCTGCGCCGGGATCCACGGAAAAAGGGGAGCGGGAGCGCCGGCGGCTTCTGAGATCCGCCCTGGCGGCCTTTAAAAACCGTTCCCTCATCGCCGTGGCCCTGGCGGCGGCGGGGCTGATCGCGGCCCTCATATGCAACTTCGCCTTTCTGCGGGCGTCGCTGGGGTTCTACGTTGGGGCGCTGTTCTTCGTGGCCGCCGCCGTCTGCCAGATCATCTTTGCCAACCGGGCCCTCTTCGCCGTGGACGACGAGGAGCCGGACACCCCGGAGAAGGCGGACTTCCGCCGCCGGGTGGCCGCCGTCACCCGCAACGTCCTGGCGATCACGGCGGGCCTTCTGGGCTTCACCGCCCCCATGGCGGCCATGGACGCCTATCTGGGTCTGTCGGCGGAGAGCCAGTTCACCCTGGGCGCCCTCGCCGCGGCGATTTTTCTGGCGGCGTTCTCGGTCATATGGTACTTCGTGTACGCCCGCCTCGTGAAAACGGGCGTGGTGGTGCTGGGCGAGGGGGAGTGGGAGGTCTACCGCCGCAACCACCGGCTCAAGGGGCGCTGCGGCCTCGTCCTCCTGGCGGCGGCGTTGGCGACGGGCATCGCCCAGGCCACCCTGAACCAGACGGAGCTGTGGATGAAGGGCACGGTGTTTGACGACTATGAGAGCTTCGGCGCCTTTATGGCGCAGGACGTACCCGACACCTTCTACGGGCCGGAGCCGCCCTCCGACGTCTATGAGATCGTATCTCCCGAAGGGGACACGCAGTATTTCGATGTATACGGCAACGAGATCAGCCGTGAGGAATACGACCGGCGGGAGGAGGAATTATACCGGCGGGAGATCAGGGACGAGGACGGCAAGGTGCTGTTTACGTACCAGGATCGGAACGGTGACGTGGTGCGTGTAAATTACAGCGTGGAAAACGGCTCCGCCCTGCCCATCACCATCTATACCCGCCAGGATGTTCGCGCCGCCCAGGAGAAGGTGGGCTACGTCAACGCCGCCTTCATCGCCCTCTACCTCCTGGAATCCCTCGCCGCCGTAGCGGTGTATTTTATAAAGAGGGAGAGATGACGCGGCGCCGGATGGCCGGCCGCGAATTCCCCGACGTATTATCACACAAAACACGCGGGCCGATCGCGGCCCGCGTGTTAATTTTCTTCAATGATCAGCTCGATCACCCTGACGCCGGTGCGCCGGGCGTATTGGACGGTCTGCTCCGTGCCTCCCGGCGCGCCTGTGCGGACGGCGATCAGCACCTGGCTGGAATCCACCATATATTTATTCCGCCTCTGCATACACCCGGGGGTGTACGCCCGGGAGATCACGGTCACGTTGTCGCACTGGTGGAGGATATAGTCGTACCGCCGCCGCTCCTCCGGGCTCCAGCCACGGGCCTGCGACTCGCAGGGGACGGCGGCCTCCAGGGTGACGCCCTGGTACTCGTCCCGCAGTGTAAGGACTGTCTCGGCAAAATAGAGGTCGCACCCCTTGGCCATCCCGCAGATGAACCGTCTGGCGCCGGCCCGGTAGACCCTGCGGACGGCGTCCTCCAGGCGCCGCTTCAGCTCCACACAGCGCCCGTCCCGCTCGTCGTCTCCCCAGGGCAGCTTCTCCGGCCGGTTCCCGGTGAAGGCGCAGACCTCGATATTCTCCAAAAACAGCTGCTCCACCGCCTTCGCCTCCCGCCAATGACTTACAGAAGATTCGCCATGCACCCGTACATGCCGGCGTCGTTGCCCAGCGCCGCCAGGACGATGGGCGTATCCTTACAGGCGTTGAAGGCGTACCGGCGGTAGTGCCGCGCGGTCATATCCAGAAGCGGCTGTCCCGCCCGGGACACGCCCCCGCCGATGACCACCACCTCCGGATCCACCGTGGCGGTGACGGCGGCCAGGCCCCTGGCCAGAATGTCGCAGAATGTATCGGCCACCCGCAATGCCAGGGCGTCCCCGGCCTTGGCCGCGTCCCAGACGGCGCGGGCGTCCACCTTCCGGGCGGAGCGCAGGGTCGAGGGCTCGTCGGAGCCCGCCAGGGCGTCCATAGCCAGACGGGCGCAGCCGGTGGCGGAGGCGTACTGCTCCAGGCACCCCCGGTTGCCGCAGCCGCAAAGGCGCGTCTCCGTGGGATCCATGGGGATGTGGCCGATCTCGCCGCCGGCCCTGTGGGCCCCCCGGAGGCACTTGCCGTCCAGGATGATGCCCCCGCCCACGCCGGTGCCCAGGGTGACAAACACAAGGCTCTGATACCCCTTGCCGCCGCCCTGCCAGTATTCGCCCATGGCGGCGGTGTTGGCGTCGTTGTCGCCCACCCAGCGCAAACCCGTGATCTCCCGGAGCCGCCCCAGAAGCGGGAAGCGCTTCCAGCCCAGATTCACCGCGTCGGCGGTACCGTCATTCCAGAGCTGGCCGGGCACGCCGATGCCGGCGCCCAGATAGTCCTCCTTGGCAAAGCTGTGCTTGTTCATATCCGCCAAAATGGCCTTCCCGATGTCTGTGGGAATGTTGACGCCGCCGTTTGTGGCGTCCGTGTCGATCTCCCACTTGTCCAGCAGCGCCCCGCTCTCAGCGAAAAGGCCCATCTTGACGGTGGTGCCGCCCAGATCCACGCCGTAACCGTATTTCATGGTAAAATCTCCCTTTCTGATGATTCTTCGATGACGGAGCCGATATCCGTCAGGGGATACGCGGGAAAATCCTGTACCTCCAGCCCCCGGGAGGCGATAAACGCTCGAATGGCGGGCGCGTCCGGGTGAGCGGACAGGTCGCCGTTAAAGACGACGGTATCGCCCACGCGGCCCGCCGCGCCGCCGAAAAAGCCCGTTTCAAAGCCAGGCAGGCAGACGCCGCCCTCCCGGATCTTCAGCATGGAGAGGGCCGGGATCTCCCTCAGCGCCGTGTAAAGGCCGGGGTCGGAGGTGATGAGGCTCCTGTCGTCCACGGGCAGGCAGGAGCACCGGGTATAGCCCTGGCGGACGTTCACCGCCCGGAGGCCATGCCCACGGCAGTATTGTACAAGCGCGGGGGCGGTGATGTCAAGACGGTGGATGAGAAATCCCTCCAGAACGACGGCGCAGAAGGCGGCGTTGTCCGGGTAAGCGGGGGAGCGGGGAGGCTCGGTGCTGAAAAGCACCGGCCCGCGGAGCCCCATTTTGCACAGCCGCAGGTCGGTATGGGCCTCCACGCCGGGGCCGTACCGGGGATCGTCCTGTGTCAGCACCACCGTGTGCCGCCGGGACAGGTACTCCAAAAGCGGCTCTCCCGCCGCCCGGGAGAGATAGACGCGGCTCATTCCGCCGCCCCGCGGGCCGCCCTGGCGTAATAGGCCACCAGCAGATCCACGCAGGCCCCGTAGGAGCGGATGCCCAGCTCCTGGCCCTGGGCCTTCAGGTAGCCGTCGTAGACCTTGGAGCTGACCTCCTCCACCTTGCCCTCGAACTGCTGCCAGTAGGCGTGGTTGTCGTTCCAGTCCGTGCGCATCTCATCGCTCATCAGCGGGACGAGCTCCCGCCAGAGCTCCGCGTCGGCGGCTGCCAGGGCGTTGGCCAGATGGACGGAGCCGGCCAGGAACCCGGAGTAGGCGTACACCGGGTCGCCGGAGGCGATGGCGGCGGCGATGCCCACAAAATTGGCCTCCTGCTCGGCGTAGACGCCCTTCTGATGGGCCAGCTCGTGGCAGATGGTCTGGGGGATGAAGGCCCCGGGGGCCTCGATGTTGATGTTGGACTCCCCGGAGAAGGGGAAGTAGACCCCGGTGAAGCCCATCCAGGAGGAGATGCGGCTTGTCAGATACATCTTCTTGGGCACGCGCGACCGGGCGGACAGGAAGGGAAATTCGGCGCTCAGATTTTTGTAAATGTCCCTGGATCTACCCAAATACCCGTCCAGCTCCTCCGCCCAGTGGAGGCCGCCGTCCCGCCTGACCTCTTTGGCGGTTCGGGCGGCGTTCTGGACGAAATATTTCGTCACGGCGTACAGCTCCTCCTTCTCCACCGGCCCCGCCTCCAGGCCGCTTCTCTCGGAGAAGGAATCGGAGCGGTAGTCGATGGCGAAGCACCAGAGGAAAAAGACCAGGAGGTAGGCGACCGCCAGCAGAAAGACGCCGGTGCGCCGCAGGGCCAGCCGCAGGCCGTTTTCCCGGCGGACAGCCAGCACCACCGTACGGATGTTCCAGATCAGGATAAAGAGGAAAAGGGCTATGTACTCCAGCTCCATGACGGAGAGCGGGATGACGCCGAAGACCGTCCCCATCACCGCCTTCACCGGCCGGGAGACATAGGCGGTGACAAAATTGGCGACTCCCCGTATGGGGGAGAGCAGGAGAAAGAGGAGCGCCAGCGCCACGGGGATCGCCACGGCAATGACCGCGCCGAGACGGGGCTTTTTCTTTTTTTCTACGGTTTCCATGGGCGCACCTCCGGGCCTGAGCTTAACCGGCGCGGGCGGAAGCCCGGCGGCTTTTCTCCATTCTAACACAGTTGTGCAAATTTTTAAACAGGTTTTTTTATCACAAAAGGACTTTCATCTTTTTCCTGAATGTGCTATAATTCTTTTCGGACAGTTCGACATTTTTCGACGTACCTAAAGATCGTTCGGGGGCCTGGAAATGAAAAAATGCGCATCGTTGATAGCGGCGGTACTGGCGGCGGCACTGCTTTCGGGGGCCGCCCTGCTGGCGGGCCGGGAACCGCGCGCGGACGCGGCGGGTTCCGCCGTGCTCCCACCTCCCGAGATCGTGGTTTCGCCTCTCCCGCAGGACACCGGGGAAGGGGATACGGCGGACACGTCCGATCCCGCCCCCGAGGAGGAGCCCCCGGCGGACAGCGTTAAGACGCCCCGGGAGGCCGCCGGACTTCTGAATACCCTGGGTATCATGAGCGGCGTGGGGAAGAACCCCGACGGGACGGTGGATTTCGCCCTGGACAGGCCCATCACCCGGCAGGAGGCCGTGACCCTGATCGCCCGGGCCGCCGGCTACGACCAGGCCGGAGCCGATATGGATTTCCCGCACCCCTTTGAGGATGTCAGCGATTTTGCCCAGGGGAGCGTGGGCTTCGCCTACCGGAAGGGTATCACCAACGGCGTGTCCAAGACCTCCTTCAACGCCGCTGCCCCCATGACCGGCCGGGAGCTTGTCACCTTTATGCTCCGGGCCCTGGGCTATGGGGACGACTTCGTCTGGAGCGGCGCCTGCGCCTTCTCCGACAGCGTGGGCCTCACGGACGGCGAGCTTGGCCAGGGCCTTGAGACGGTGACCCGGGGCGACGCGGCCCTGATCGTGTGGAAGCTCCTGACCACCGCGCCCAAGGGCCTTGAAAAGAATTACCTGTCGCGTCTGGTGGAGACGGGCGCGCTGACGCGGGAGACAGTGGCGGAGGCTGGCCTGGAGAGCGCCCTGTATCCTCAGATCCCCGCCTCCGTTGACGCCGGAGCGCTGGCGGAGACGTATAAAAACAGCCTCGTCACCCTTACGGCCAGGGATATCCTGCTGAAAACCACTGCCACCGCCCACGGCACGGTGCTGGCCCCCGGCGTGGTGGCCGCCCCCCTGGACGCGGTGAAGGGGAGCATGTACATGACCCTGACGGACAGCGCCGGCGGCGAGCTGACGTTCACCGGGATTCTGGGCCACGACGAGGCGCGGGGCGTCGTCTATCTGGGCTATGCCGTCCCGGCGGAGGGCGCGGCCCCCGCGCCCCTCTATGCCTCCGTGGCCCCCGGAGCCGGGGAGGAGAGCGGCGGCGAGCCCCCGGAGGACACCGCTTCCGAATTGCCGGAGGACACGACCGCCGATACCGCCGGGGATACGGCCCCGGAGGACAAGCCGGCCCCCGAGGACAGCGGCGACGCGCTCCTTTACGCCGTGTCGGATACGGCGGTGGCCTTCGCCCGGGGGGAGGCCCTCTGCGCCCGGGAAGCGGCCATCGTCACCGACCATGAGGGGACGCTTTTGGGCATCTGCACCCGGACCGGCGTCTGGAGGCCGGAGGTGGAATTGGGCGCGGCCCTGGGCCTCTACGAATATACGGCCGCCAACTGGCCGGAGCTTCTGCCGCCGGTATACCCCCGTGGCGTCGACCCCGCCAAGCCCATGACGGCGGTCACCTACGACGACGGCCCCAACGCCACGTATACGCCCATGCTGCTGGATATTCTGGAACAGCACGGCGCGGTCGCCACCTTCTTTGAGGTGGGGTACCGTGTGGAGAGATGGCCCCAGTTCATCCCCCGGATGGAGGCTATGCACTGCGAGGTAGCCAACCACACCTGGGATCACGCCGCCCTGAGACGGCTCACCCGCGAGGGCGTGATGAGCCAGGTTCAGCGCACCGACGCGGTCATCGAGGCGGTCACCGGCCACAAGGTCAACCTGATGCGCTGTCCCGGCGGCAATTCCAACGATACGGTGGCGGAGGCCGTGGGCCACCCCATCATCTACTGGACCATCGACACCCGGGACTGGGAGGTGAGGAACGCCGCCAACGTCATCGCCCATGTAAAAAACGACGCCGACCTGGACGGGGACATCATCCTGATGCACTCCAATTACGCCTCCACCGTGGAGGCATCCAGAACCATCATCCCTTATATTTTGAATCAAGGCTGTCAGACCGTCACCGTCACGGAGCTTGCCTTCTTCCGGGGCGTAGAGCTCCAAAACGGCGTGACCTACAAGAGATTCCCGCCCAAATGACCCGGTAATAATTCGACGGTTAAAAAATATGACCACCCGTCCGGGTGGTCATATTTTTTACGCTTTGAAGGTGGCCTTACTTATTCAGCGCTTCGTTGACGGCCACGGCGACGGCCACGGTGGCGCCCACCATGGGGTTGTTGCCCATGCCCAGGAAGCCCATCATCTCCACGTGGGCGGGGACGGAGCTGGAGCCGGCGAACTGGGCGTCGGAATGCATACGGCCCATGGTGTCGGTCATGCCGTAGCTGGCGGGGCCGGCGGCCATGTTGTCCGGGTGCAGGGTGCGGCCCGTGCCGCCGCCGGAGGCCACGGAGAAGTACTTCTTGCCCTGCTCCACGCACTCCTTCTTGTAGGTGCCGGCCACGGGATGCTGGAAGCGGGTGGGGTTGGTGGAGTTGCCGGTGATGGAAACGTCCACGCCCTCCTTGTGCATGATGGCCACGCCCTCGCGGACGTCGTCAGCGCCGTAGCAGCGCACGGCGGCCCGCTCGCCCTGGGAGTAGGGGATCTCCCGGACGATCTTCAGCTCGCCGGTGAAATAGTCAAACTGGGTCTGCACATAGGTGAAGCCGTTGATGCGGCTGATGATCTGGGCGGCGTCCTTGCCCAGGCCGTTGAGGATAACGCGCAGGGGCGTCTTGCGGGCCTTGTTGGCGTTGCGGGCGATGCCGATGGCGCCCTCGGCGGCGGCGAAGGACTCGTGGCCGGCCAGGAACGCGAAGCACTTGGTGTCGTCCCGGAGGAGCATAGCGCCCAGGTTGCCGTGGCCCAGGCCCACCTTGCGGTCGTCGGCCACGGAGCCCTTGATGCAGAAGGACTGCAGGCCGATGCCGATGACCTCGGCGGCCTCGGCGGCGGACTTGACGCCGCGCTTTAAGGCGATGGCCGCGCCCACGGTGTAGGCCCAGCAGGCGTTCTCAAAGCAGATGGGCTGGATGCCGCGGACGATGTTGTAGGCGTCCACGCCGGCGTCGTCGCAGATCTTCTTGGCCTCCTCCAGGGAGGCGATGCCGTTTTCATTAAGGACGGCATTGACGTTGTCTATTCTTCTCTCGTAGCTTTCAAAAAGAGCCATTATTCCGTCCTCCTTCTTATTCGTGGCGCGGGTCGATGTACTTGGCGGCATCCTTGAAGCGGCCGTAGGTGCCGGTGGCGGCCTTCATGGCCTCGTTGGCGTCGGTGCCCTTCTTGATGGCCTCCATCATCTTGCCGATATGTACGAACTCATAGCCGATGATCTGGTTCTCCTCGTCCAGCGCCAGGCGCGTGATGTAGCCCTCGGTGAGCTCCAAATAGCGGGGGCCCTTGGCCTTGGTGGCGAAGATGGTGCCCACCTGGCCGCGAAGACCCTTGCCCAGATCCTCCAGGGAGGCGCCGATGACAAGGCCGCCCTCGGAGAACGCGGACTGGCTGCGGCCGTAAACGATCTGGAGGAACAGCTCCCGCATGGCAGTGTTGATGGCGTCGCACACAAGGTCGGTGTTCAGGGCCTCCAGAATGGTCTTGCCGATGAGGATCTCGCCGGCCATAGCGGCGGAGTGGGTCATGCCGGTGCAGCCGATGGTTTCGACTAAGGCCTCCTCGATGATGCCCTCCTTGATGTTCAGGGTCAGCTTGCAGGCGCCCTGCTGGGGGGCGCACCAGCCGATGCCGTGGGTGAACCCGGAGATATCCTTTATCTCCTTGGCCTGGACCCACTTGCCCTCCTCGGGGATGGGGGCCGGGCCGTGATACGCGCCCTTGGCGACGGGACACATTTTTTCAACTTCTGCGGAATAAATCATGTGAAACTCCCTTCTTTGTATGTTGATTTGGCGGCGCTTCCACCGTGAAAGCGGCGGGAGAACCGTCACCTTAAGGTGACGGGAACCGAACACACGCGCTGGCGGCTCCCTCATCTTATTAGCTTATCAAATTATATCAGTTGCGGGCGGGTATGTCAATAAAATAACAGGCCCGGTTCCGGCTTTTTTACGAAAATCCTGGCCGCAGGCGCGGTCACGCCGGAAGCTTGAAAAAGTCGAAGACCTCGGCGTTCTTGCAGTCGTTGGCCCCGTACAGCACCAGCACCAGGTCCGGGGAGAGGGCGCGAAGCTCCTCCACAAGGCCGCCGGGATAGGCGCGCAGATCGATGGTGATGAGCCGTCCCGTCTGGATGGCCAGGAAGGGGGCCAGGGCGCAGGAGAGGGAGTCGCGGATCAGCACCACCGTGGGGCCCTCGGGATTCAGGCGGTTGACGATCTCCGCCCTGCCCCAGTCCCCGCCGGAATAATAGACGTAGCAGTTGCCGTTGAAATAGTCGTCGTTCAGCCACTGGGGGAAGCAGAGGGCCTCGTCGAAGGTTCCGGCGCGGGGCGTCTCCAGGTTGTCGTAGGTGTAGGTGAAGCTCGTCTTGAAGTTGGGGCTGAGGACAGAAAAATCGTCCCTCCCGGCGTAGTAAAGCCCCACGCGCTTCCCCTGACTGCCCAGAAAGAGGCCGGGGTAGGTGGTGACATTGTAGGAGGAAAGCTCCAGCGCCTGTGTGTTCACGGGGAAGCCGTATTTCTCCCCAAGCGCCCGCGTCAGGACGCCGCAGCCCAGAAGCGCCCCCTGGGCCGTCCAGTGGTGATCGGTCCTGAAAAAATACCCGTTCTCAGGCCCCGCGCCCGTAAAGGCCGGTCGCAGATCCAGGGTATCCACCTTCCCCGAAAGCATCGAAAGGAGCTCGTCGGCCATCTCGTTTGCGTAGTCCGGCACGCCGGAGGGCATCGTCGCCGCCGGATTTGTCAGCTTTGTGGGCGCGACGGCGTAGAGGAGGGGGATACCGCTTTGGGCCAGCTCCCGGTTGAGCCGCTCCAGATTGGCGGCGTTGTCCGACTGCTCCACCAGAACGTCGTTGCCGGCGAAGGTCAGCTGGCCGTTGGACAGCTTCGCCACGGGATACCCCGCCGGATCCTCCACCAGCCGTTTCCCCAGGAGCCGCTGGATGGCCCCGTAGACATTGATAAAGGCGTGGTTCTTGTCCAGGGTATTGTTGACGCCCGTCTCCCAGGCGGTGATATCGGGCGTACGCAGTCCCTTGGACACGGCCTCCGCCGTCCCGTGAACGCCGGAGCCGTTGAGGGCGTTGCGCCCCAAAACCAGGCTCATCAGGAGGACAAAGGCCGCCATCAGGCAGGGAAAGACTGTTTTTCTCACGGCGCGGGCCCTCCTTTCAGAAGTTGAAGTAGATAAAGGGGTTGTACGTCCCCTTGACGATATACGTCACCGACGCGGCGAACAGGATAAAGAGCGCCACCGGCTTCAGCCCGTCCAGCAGGAACGCTTTCAAGGGCCCGGACTTGACGCGCTTTTCCAAAATCTCCTCCACGGGCACGCAGAACACCGTGCCGATCAGGAGGTAATGCCAGTTTTCCCGGAGGAAGAACCCGGCGGAGGCGTCATAAAAGCCGTGGGCCCCCGCCATGGACAGGTAGTACCGCCCCGCGGCGGACACGGACTCCGCACGGAAAAGCACCATCGCCAGGAGCACTACGGCCATGGTGTACAGCCACCGCAGGGGCCTGTTGCGGCGCTTGGTGATGTTCACAAGCTTTTCCAGGGCGATGAACACGTAGTGGAAAAGTCCGAACAGCACAAACGTCCAGTTGGCCCCGTGCCACAGTCCCGTCAGGAACCAGACGATAAACAGGGCCATATAGGAGGGGATCTTCTGTGCGCCGCGCCCCCATCTGGCCTTCAGCTTTTTCCCGGCGGTCATAAAGAGCCGGGAGCGGGAGACGGGGTAGAGCACATAGTCCCGGAACCACTCGCCCAGGGTGATGTGCCACCTGGCCCAGTACTCGGTGATGCTGGCGGACATGTAGGGGTGGGTGAAGTTTTCCGGGAATTCAAAGCCGAACATCAGCGCAAGGCCTATGGCCATATCCGAATAGCCGGAGAAATCGTAGTAGAGCTGGAGGGCGTAGGAGAAAAGCCCCAAAAGCGCCAGCGACGCCCCCGGCGCGGCGGCGGCGAAGGCCCCGTCGGCCACATAGGCCAGGGTGTTGGCCAGCAGAACCTTTTTGCACAGGCCCTGGGCGAACCGCTCCGTGCCCCGGGAGAACTTGTCCCAGGAGTGGACGCGGCCCCGGATCTGGGGGGCGAAGGTGGAATATTTGATGATGGGCCCAGCGATCAGCTGGGGGAAGAAGGAGATATACAGGCCCACGTTCAGGGGATTTTTCTCCGGCTCCACCGTGCCGGAGGCCACGTCGAACACATAGCTCATAGCCTGGAAGGTGTAGAAGGAGATGCCGATGGGCAGGGCGATGTCCGCCACCGGCAGGGAAGGGGCCAGGAGATTTATTTGCCGGGTGAGGAAGCTTAAATATTTGAACACAAACAGCACGCCCACGTTCACCAGCACCGCCGGGATCACAGCCGGCTTTGCGCTCCGTCCCCGGGCGCGCAGTGTCCCCGCCCAGAGGCCGAAGAGCCAGTTGGCCGCGATGGAGAAGAGCATCAGCACCACAAGCCGCGGCTCGCCGCACCAGTAGAAGATTACGGACACCAGGAAAAGCAGGAGATTCCGGATCGTCCACCATTTTTTCGGCAGGGCGAAATACAGCAGCGTCACCGCCGGCAAAAAGATAAAGAGGAACAAGGAGCTTGAAAAAAGCATCCCTATCCCTCCTCGTATAATAAGATTTGACAGGAATTTTGTAAGTGTTATCTGTCATTCACTCCGGAAAAACCAGCAGGCAAAGGGATGCCCGTGGTACAATGGCTGTAGGACAGCAGGGACAAGTTCTTATTCCTCCCGTTGCGCCGCAAGGCGGCTTCATGCAAAGTCAGTTCCCCTGGACCGGAAGTAAGCTGCAAACTCATTAGCTGTTTGCCGGAAGCGAGGCCGCCCTTTCAGCAGTGAGGGCTTTCGCATCGGCTCGCTCCGGAATGATTCTAATAAGCGAGGCTGCTGACGCTCCGGTTACCATGGGTATCCCTTTGCCTGCCAGTCCTTAAATCCCGCTGCGGGGAGGTGAAAATTATGGATCCACTTTACGTTGGCATTGATGTGGGAAGCAGAAACAACGTTGCTTACCTCATGAG
>CANQBA010000031.1 GCA_947589545.1 uncultured Oscillospiraceae bacterium
TCGGGCTCGTCAGCCTTCTTCTTTTTCTTCGACTTCTTCTCTTCGCTGTTGGGGTAGACCTTCTTGATGTCTTTCAGGGTAAGGCTCGCCATAGTTTTTCTGCTCTGACACAGGAGCCTCCGCTGGCCTGTGCCTCACGTCCGTCGCGATAGGCGGTCCGTATATACGACAGGTCTCCACACTGCCGCACCGTGAGCAAACGGTTTTTTCCTCCTTTTTTCGGGCTCACCGGCGCTATGTTGTGGAGTAGCGCCGCCGGCCTTAATTAAAGTGTGAGGCAAAAACTACCTCGTCTATCATTTTAAACTTATTGCCCGTGAGTGTCAATAAAATTTTTGGGGTTTTTCATAAAAATTTTGCCCTTTTCATGCCCTCCGCCCCACCCCGGCGGCGCGCCGGCTCTTGTAATTTCGGGAAAGCTTTGGTATACTGTCCCATAGACGAAAGGGGGTGCTCCTATGGAGCCAAAAAGCGCCGCGCCCAGGCCGCCCATGGGCTGGAACAGCTACGATTACTACGACACGGCGGTCACCGAGGCGGACGTGCGGAAAAACGCCGAGGTCCTGGCCTCGCGCCTGAAGCCGTTCGGCTGGGAGTATGTGGTGGTGGATATCCAGTGGTATGCCCACCGGCCCGACAGGATGCGGGAGCGGTACCAATATATCCCCTTCAACACTCTCCACACGGACGGCTTTTCCCGCCTGATCCCCGACCCAGAGCGCTTTCCCTCCTCCGCGGGTGGGGCGGGCTTCAAGCCTCTGGCGGACTTTGTTCACGGCCTGGGGCTGAAATTTGGCATCCACATCATGCGCGGCATCCCCAGGGCCGCCGCCCAGGCCCACAGCCCCGTCCTGGGGACGGCGCTCACCGCCGGTGAGATCGCCGACCCCGCCGACGTGTGCCGCTGGAACCCAGATATGTACGGCGTCCGGGACACCGAGGCCGGTCAGGCGTATTACGACAGTCTCCTGGCCCTGTACGCCTCCTGGGGCGTGGATCTTATCAAATGCGACGACATCTGCAACACCGACAACTGGGAAGATCCGTCGGAGCGGGCCAGGGCGGGGCGGCATGAGATGCGTATGCTCCGCCGCGCCATCGACAGATGCGGCCGTCCCATCGTCCTGTCCCTGTCCCCGGGGCCGGCGCTTTTGGATATGGCGGAGGAATACGCCCGGTGCGCCAACATGTGGCGGATCACCGACGACATGTGGGACCGGTGGGAGCATGTGGAGAATATGTTCCGGCGGTGCCGCCTCTGGCAGGGCGTGGGCCGCGCCGGGGCCTACCCCGACTGCGATATGCTTCCCCTGGGCGTCATCGGCGGGAAATTCCGGGACGAGCGCCCCACGCGGCTGACCCGGGACGAACAGCGCACGGTGGTGACCCTCTGGTGCGTCTTCGGCTCGCCGCTGATGCTGGGCGCGGAGCTGACGAAGCTGGACGCCTGGACGCTGTCGCTGCTGACCAACCGGGAGGTGCTGGCCCTTCTGGATCCAGCCAACACCCGGCGGGAGCTTACCCACGACGGCGATCGGGTGGTCTGGGAGCTGACGACGCCGGGCGGGAGCCGTTATCTGGCGGTCTTCAATCTGTCCGGCAAACCGATGGAGGCGGGGCTTGACCTTGCCGGCGCTGTGGACGTGTGGACGGGGGCCCGGGCGGATCCGCGCCTTCCGCCCCACGGGTGCGGACTTTATAAAATGGCCTGAGAAAAGCCGTTATCGGGGGGAGAAAGATGGAAAAGAGAGAGCTTTGGCGGCTCTATGAAAGTATTCTGAAAAGCGAGCTGGCGCCCGCCATGGGCTGTACGGAGCCCGTGGCCGTGGCCCTGGCCGGGGCGCTGGCCAGGCAGGCCCTGGGCGCTCTGCCGGAGCGGGTGGAGCTTTTGGTATCGGGGAACATCATCAAGAACGTCAAGAGCGTCATCGTGCCCCACACCGGGGGCCGCCGGGGCCTGCGCACCGCCGTGGCGGCGGGGATCGTCTGCGGCGACGCCTCCGCCGGCCTGGAGGTGCTGTCCGCCGTCACGCCGGAGGGCCTGGAGGCGCTGGACGCCTATCTGGATACGGCCCGGATCGATGTGGAAAAATCCGCCGCCCGGAACCCCTTTGACATCCAGGTACGGCTCTACGCCGGCGCGGACACCGCCTATGTGCGCATCTTCGGCAGCCACACCAACGTGGTGCGGGTGGAGAAAAACGGCGCGGCCACGGTGGACGTGCCCTTTACCGACAGCCCCGCGCCGACCTCGGAGGGGAAGAAGGCGCTGACCATCCGGGACATCGTGGAGTACGCGGAGAACGCCGATCTGGAGGCCGTCCGGCCCACTCTGGCCCGGCAGATGGAGTACAACATGGCCATCGCCCAGGAGGGCCTTTCCGGAGCCTGGGGGGCGCAGATCGGCAGAACGCTGCTGCACGCCTACGGCGGAACCGTTTGGAACCGGGCCAAGGCCATGGCCGCCGCCGGCTCCGACGCGCGGATGAACGGCTGTGAGCTGCCGGTCATCATCAACTCCGGCTCCGGCAACCAGGGCATCACTGCCAGTGTGCCGGTGATTGTCTACGCCCGCCATCTGGGCGTGTCCGAGGAGGAGCTTCTGCGGGCGCTTCTGGTGTCCAACCTGATCACCGTCCACCTGAAGGACGGCATCGGTTCCCTCTCGGCCTACTGCGGCGCCACCAGCGCCGGGGCCGGTGCGGGCGCGGGCATCTGCTGGCTCTACGGCGGCCGGTACGAGGAGATCGCCCACACGGTAGTCAACGCCCTGGCCATCAACTCCGGCATGATTTGCGACGGGGCCAAGGCCAGCTGCGCCGCCAAGATCGCCTCCGCCGTGGAGGCGGGCCTTCTGGGCTGGCAGATGAACGTGGGCGGCAGTGAGTTCACCGGCGGCGACGGCATCGTCATCAAGGGCGTGGAGAACACCATCGACGCCGTCTCCCGTCTTGCCCGGGACGGAATGCGGGAGACGGACAATGAGATCCTGCGGCTGATGCTGGGAGAGGAGAGTCTATGAGCCTTCGTGAGAAAAATGCCCCCGCCATCGCCCGCCGGGACTTCAGCTGCCGGCGGGACGGCCTTACTATCCGGGGCCTGGAATTCCGGGGGCCGGGGGAAAATCTGCCCATCGCCGTGGTCAGCCACGGCTTTCTGGCCAATTACGAGACGACAAAGGGCTATGCCGCCGAGCTGGCCCGGTGGGGATACGCGGCCTACTGCTTTGATTTCTGCGGCGGGTGCGTGATCGGACGCAGCGACGGCAGGACGGAGGACATGACCGTTTTGACGGAGGTGGAGGATCTGCTGGCCGTCATCGGCTATGCCAAAACCGTCCCCGGCAACGATGCCGCCCGTCTCTCCCTGGTGGGGTGCAGTCAGGGGGGCCTTGTCAGCGCCCTGGCCGCCGCGCGGCTGGGGGAGCGGGTGGAGCGGCTGGCGCTCTTTTATCCCGCCCTGTGCATCCCCGACGACGCCAGGGCCGGGAAAATGATGTTTTACAAATTCGACCCCGCCGACCGCCGGAGACGCTGACCGGCGGCCCCATCCGGCTGGGCCGCGACTACGCCCTGTCGGTGCGGGATCTGGACGTGATGACAGAGATTGCCAAATACCCCGGCCCGGTGCTGATCCTCCACGGGACGAAGGATGGCATCGTGGCCCCCGCCTACGCCGTGCGCGCCCGGGACGCCTGCAACGCCGCCGTTCCCCGGCGCTGTCAGCTGGCGCTCCTGGAGGGGGCGTACCACGGCTTTGACCGCCGCGCGGACGGCTTGGCCCTGGACATCCTGCGCCCCTTTATGGAGGGCATGAGCCTTATTTTAGAGGTGGACGTCAAGCTCTCGGAGCATACCGGCTTTGCGTGGACGCCCCTGGAGCACACCCGTATCCTGCCCTTCACCGGCGCCTGCGCCACCGGCTGGTTCACGGGGGCGGTGAAGTCCGGCGCAAAAGACGTGCAGACGAGGCGTCTGGGCGGACGCGTGCATTTTTGCGCCGAGTACGACCTGGCGGGCGCGGACTACACGGGTGAGCCCTGCACCGTCCATGTGAAAAACGAAAGCTTCGGCGCAGGCTGGAGCCCCACGCTCCTCACCGACAGCCCCGCCCTGAACTTTTTGAACACCGCCCCCGCCAGGACGGCGGTGGAGCCGCGGCCCGGCGGCGTCCTGGTGCGGATCTTCGCGGAGGCCTGACCATGAAGAAGAAAGTACTGGCTTTTTTCAAGGAGGAGACGGTCCTGTGCGTCTCGGCGGCGCTGGCGCTGATCTCCTGCCTCCTCGTCCCGCCGGACAGGGGGTACGCCGCCTACATCAACTGGGACACCGTCGTGGTGCTCTTCTGCCTGATGACCGTCACGGCGGGCCTTTCGGAGCTGGGCGTCTTCCGCGTCCTGGCCGAGACCCTGCTCCGCCGCCTCAAAAGCCGCCGGATGCTGACCCTGACCCTGACGGCCCTGTGCTTTTTCGGCTCCATGCTGATCACCAACGACGTGGCCCTCATCACCTTCGTCCCCCTGGCGCTGCTGATAGCGGAGCTGGAGGGCGGCGACGACAGCCTTTGCCTCACCGTGACGCTGATGACCGTCGCCGCCAACCTGGGCAGTATGCTGACGCCCATCGGCAACCCGCAAAATCTGTACATCTACTCCGTCTCCGGCCTGAGCCTGGGCGAATTTACGGCCACGGTGGCCCCCTACGCCCTGCTCTCCGCCGTCCTTTTGGCCGCCGCGGCCCTGGGGCGGAGGGACGCCCCCGTGAAGGTAGAGCTCTCCGGAGGAAAAAAGGAGCTTGAGCGCTTCGACCTTGTCTATTTCCTGTTCCTGTTCGCCGGGTGCATCCTGGCCGTGGCCAAGCTTCTCAGTATCTGGACGCTCCTGCCTGTGGTGATCGTCGCCGTGGCGGTCAAAAACTGGCGGCTCCTGCTTAAGGCCGATTACAGTCTGTTGGCCACGTTCCTGTGCTTTTTCGTCTTCATCGGCAATATGGGCCGCTTTGAGCCCTTTAAAAACGCCGTCCTGTCGGTGCTGGAGGGGCATGTGCTCCCTGTCTCCGCCGCTCTCAGCCAGGTCATCAGCAACGTCCCCGCCGCCCTCCTTCTGGGGGGCTTCACCACACAGTGGCGGGAGCTTCTCGTGGGCGTCAACATTGGCGGCCTCGGCACGCTCATCGCCTCCATGGCCAGCCTCATCTCCTACAAGCACCTGGCCCGCCGCGCGCCCGCGCTGAAGGGCCGGTATTTCCGTACCTTCACCCTCTGGAATTTGGGCTTTCTGGCGGCCCTGCTCCTGCTGGCGTGGATCCTTTAAAAACTGGCGAAAAAGCCCTGACGGGCTTTTCCGCCAATTTGTCAAACTGCCGTAAAGGGGGCATTTTATGTATTTTGAGGTCAGAGAAAACGCCCTCCTGTGCCGGGAGGGGAACGAGACGATCCTCCTGGAGCCCTGGGGCGTTTCCGCCCTGCGGGTCAGGGCTACCAAAAACGCCCGCTTCACCGGGGAGGATCACGCCCTGGAGAAGCCGGCGGAGCGGACGTGCCGGATTGACCTTACGGACGAGGGCGCCACGGTGGAAAACGGCAAGCTCCGGGCCTTCGTCTCCCGCCGGGGCTGGATGGAGTTTTATAACCGGGGCCGGCTCGTTTTGAAGGAGCATCACCGCAATTTTCGCGGCGCCAACGACCACAGCCCCAGCATGAAGCTGGAGGCCCGGAGCTACGCGCCCGCCGCCGGGGACGACTACGCCGTGACCCTGCGCTTTGAGGCCAACCCCGGGGAGAAGCTCTTCGGCATGGGCCAGTACCAACAGTCCAACTTCGACCTGAAGGGCTGTGTGCTGGAGCTGGCCCAGCGCAACTCCCAGGTCAGCGTCCCCTTCTGCCTGTCCAACCTGGGGTACGGCTTCCTCTGGAACAACCCCGGCGTGGGCTCCGCCACTTTCGGGGCCAACGAGACGGTCTGGCACGCCCGCCTGACCCCCGAGCTGGATTTCTGGCTCACCGCCGGGGACACGCCCCGGGAGATTTTGGAAAATTATACCGCCGTCACGGGCCGCGCCCCGGAGTTCCCCGAGAACGCTTTAGGGCTCTGGCAGTCGAAGCTCCGCTACCGCACCCAGGAGGAGGTTCTGGCGGTGGCGGAGGAGTACCACCGGCGGGGCATCCCCCTGGATGTGATCGTCATCGACTTCTTCCACTGGGTGCGCCAGGGGGACTGGCGCTTCGACCCGGTCTACTGGCCCGACCCGGCGGCCATGGTGCGCAAGCTTCGCGCCTACGGGACGCGGTGCATGGTGTCCGTCTGGCCCACGGTGGACAAAAAGAGCGTCCATTACGCCGAGATGACCGAGCGGGGCCTGGTGATCCGCACCGAGCGGGGAAGCGTCCAGTGCTTTGATTTCCAGGGCGACACCGTGATCTACGACGCGGAGAACCCCGCCGCCCGGGACTACATCTGGGAAAAATGCCGGGAGTCCTACTACAGCGCCGGCATCGATATGTTCTGGCTGGACGAGGCGGAGCCCGAGTATTCCGCCTATGACTTCGAGCATTTCCGCCACTACACGGGCCCTGCCCTGCGGGTGGGGTGCCGCTACCCCCGCGATCACGCCATGGCCTTTTACGAGGGCATGAGCCGGGAGGGCCAGCGGGACATCGTGAATCTGGTGCGGTCGGCCTGGGTGGGCAGTCAAAAATACGCCGCCCTGGTCTGGTCCGGGGACATCCCCTCCACCTTCGCCGCCCTGCGGGATCAGCTTGCCGCCGGCCTCCATATGGGCCTGGCCGGCATCCCCTGGTGGACCAGCGACACCGGCGGCTTTTTCGGGGACGTCCGCGTCCCCGGCTTCAACGAGCTCCTTATCCGCTGGTTCCAGTTCTCCGCCTTCTGCCCCGTCCTGCGTATGCACGGCGACCGGGGCCCCCACGATATTCCCCGTCTCAGCGACCTGGATTACGGCGGCGGCTTCTCCGAAACGGGCCGCCCCAACGAGCTGTGGAGCTACGGGGAGGAGATCTTCGCCATCCTCAAAAAGACGCTGGGCATCCGCCTTGCCCTGAAGCCGTATATCAGATCCGTGTTTGCCCAGGCCAGCCGCGACGGCTCCCCCGTCATCCGCCCCCTGTTCTACGAGTTCCCGGAGGACGGGCGCTGTTGGGAGATTGGCGACGAATACATGTTCGGCCCGGACTATCTGGTGGCCCCGGTGCTTTACGAGGGCGTCCGGGAACGGCAGGTCTACCTCCCCCGGGGCGTCTGGCGGAGCCTCTACGGCGGCGCGCCCCTCACCGGCCCCGTCACCCTCGCCGCCCTCGCGCCTCTGGACACGATCCCGGTATACGTAAGGGAAGAATATTACGACAAATAAACGCATGACCGCCGGCCCTCAGACCGGCGGTCATTTAGCTTATCAAAAACTCAAATTCAATATTTTTCCCGGCGACATGTGCGTCGGGAAAAATCCCTTTTGTCACGCAAGTGTGTTCATGGGGATCCATCCGGGCTGTCGCCCGGATGGGAGAGGACGTCCGACGCCTGCGCCTGAGCCCGAATACTTGGAGGGCGAGGTTAAGCGGCGTCGGTTAGGACGAGGGTGCGCGCGGCGTGACGGCAGGGTAATTTTCTCTGAATTTCGCAAAATTCAGAGAAAATTGCCCGCACGTTCCCTTTGTCGGAAAAAGCCCGTCAGGGCTTTTTCCGACAGTTACATCAGTAGACGATCCTGGCGATGATATTTCTCAGCGCCTCCGCGTGGCGCAGGCTCACCGTGGGAAGCTCCGGCAGGGGCGGAAGAGGCAGACGCGCCCGGGCCAGCTCCCGCCGCGCCTGGTCGCTCAAAGCGCGCAGCAGATACGGCGCGCTGGGGTGGGAGGGCGTGACGGCGTGGGTGTCGCCGGTCAGGATCAGATGATCCGCCTGCAGCTTCCGCTCCAGCTCCTTTTCCTCCGCCGCCAGCCTTTTCAGCACCCGCTCATGGGGCGAGCCGCGAAGCTTGAGGGCCAGAAGCTCGTACAGCGCGGCGCCGTCTGCGGCCTCATCGATGAGGCGGCACAGCGTCTCCTCCCCGCCGGGGGAGGGGGCCGGCGGCGCGTCCCCCCGGGTCACCCGCTCATAGACGGCGTTGAGATCCCGGAGCTCTTTACCGGACGGAAACTCTCTTGTCTCCATTTCTCACATTCCTTTTGGCGGTATTCCGCGGTACAGTCTATGCCGCCCCGCCGCGAAAGGCCAATCCCCCCTTCCGCGGCGGAGTGTAGCGCCGGCCCTTTTGTGGCATAGAATGGTACGACAAGACACTGTCGGAAAGGAACATACATCGTATGGATACATCGCTTTTCCTCCTGCCGGAGGGGGAGACGGGGGTCGTGGAGGAGGTCTTCCTCCCCTGGGAGACGCGGCGCAGGCTCCTGGATCTGGGGCTGACGCCGGGGGCCAGGGTCGCGTGCCTCTTCTCCGCGCCCTCGGGGGATCCCAGGGCCTATATGGTGCGGGGCTCGGTGATCGCGCTCCGGCGCGAGGACGCCGACCGCGTGGCCCTTTGCCGGGGATAGGAGGGGCCAATGGGACTTACCTTGCGTTCCGTAGGCAAAAACGCCTCGGATACCCTTAACATAGAGGCCGGGGCCTTCCGCACGGCGGCCCTGGCCGGAAATCCCAACGTGGGCAAGAGCACCGTCTTCAACGGCCTCACCGGCCTTCATCAGCACACCGGCAACTGGTCGGGCAAGACCGTCCTCACCGCCGCCGGGAGCTTCCGGCTGGACGGGCGTACCTACGCCCTGGTGGATATACCGGGTACCTACTCCCTCCGGGCCGGCTCAGCCGAGGAGGAGGCCGCCCGGGACTATATCGCCTTTGGCGGCGCGGATCTGATCGTCGTGGTCTGCGACGCCGGGGCCCTGGAACGGAATCTCAACCTGGCCCTGCAGATTCTGGAGGTCACCCCCAACGTCATCCTGGCGGTGAATCTGATGGACGAGGCGAAAAAGCGGGGCATCGCCGTGGACACAGGCCGCCTCTCCGCCCTTCTGGGCGTGCCGGTGATCCCTATGGCGGCCCGGCGGAAAAAGGGCCTTGAGGAGCTGAAACGGGCCGTGGCGGACTTCGCCCCGCCCGCCTACGCCTACACGGCGCGATATGAGGAGAGCGTCGAAAACGCCGTGAATCTGCTGGAAATGCCCCTGGAGAACCTGCTGGACGGGCGGCTCAACGCCCGCTTCGCCGCCCTGCGGCTGTTGGAGGGGGATCGGGGGATGCTGGCCCGAATGGACGAATATTTGGGCTTTTCCCTGGCCGGACACCCCGCCGTAGCGCCGGCCCTGGCCCGGGCCGGGGAGCTGCTGCGCAAGGCCGGCATCCGCTCCGGCGCCGTGGGGGATACGCTCATCGCCGGGATCTACAAAAGCGCCGGGGAGATCTGCCGCCAGTGCGTCAGCGGCCCCGCCGGCTACGGGGAGCGTCAGCTGAAGATCGACCGGCTCCTGACCCGCCGGCTCACGGGGATCCCGGTGATGCTGGCCCTGCTGGCCCTCATTTTCTTCATCACCATCAAAGGGGCCAACGGGCCGTCCGATCTGCTCTACGCCCTTTTCGAGCGGATCGGGGGGCTTCTGGAGCGGGGCCTTGCCGCGCTGGGCGCGCCGGAGAAGCTTACGGAGGCGCTGGTTTTCGGCGTCTGGCGGGTGCTGGGGTATGTGGTCAGCGTGATGCTGCCGCCGATGGCCATCTTCTTCCCGCTGTTCACGCTGCTCGAGGATCTGGGCTATCTGCCGCGGGTGGCCTTTGACCTGGACGCCGGCTTCCGCAAGGCCGGGGCCTGTGGAAAGCAGTGTCTGACCATGGCCATGGGCTTCGGCTGCAACGCCGCCGGGGTGGTGGGGTGCCGGATCATCGATTCCGAGCGGGAGCGGATCATCGCCACGGTCACCAACGCCCTGGTGCCCTGCAACGGCCGCTTTCCCATCCTGATCGCCCTTATCTCCATGTTCCTCATCAGCTCCGGCGGGACGGGCGCGTCGCTGCTGGCCGCCCTGGCCCTCACCGGCTTTATCGTGGCGGGTGTCGCGGCCACGCTTCTGGCCTCGCGCCTTTTGAGCCGCACGGTGCTGAAGGGCCGCCCCTCCTCGCCCACCCTGGAGCTGCCGCCCTTCCGGATCCCCAAGGTGGGGGAGGTGGTGGTACGATCCCTCTTCGACCGCACGCTGTTCGTCCTGGGCCGGGCCGCCGCCGTGGCCGCCCCGGCGGGCCTGCTCATCTGGCTTGCCGCCAATCTCCGGGTGGGGGACGCCACCGTCCTGGGCCTTGTCACCGGGGCGCTGGAGCCCGTGGGGCGGTTCCTGGGGATGGACGGGGTGATCCTCACCGCCTTCCTGCTGGGCCTGCCGGCCAACGAGACGGTGGTGCCCATTATGATCATGGCCTACGCGGCCTCCGGCACCTTCCAGGGGTATGAGGATCTGGGCGCCCTGCGCGGCCTCCTGGTGGACAACGGCTGGACGGCGGTGACCGCCGTGTGTACGGCCCTGTTCACCGTCCTCCACTGGCCCTGCACCACCACGCTCCTGACCGTCAAGAAGGAGACGGGGAGCGTCAAATGGACGGTTCTGGCCGCCCTTCTGCCCACAGCCATGGGCGCCGCCGTCTGCGCGCTCATCGCCCATATTTTTGGATAAACAGGCTACCGCTTTGGTTGATTCGAGCCGGGACAGCGGACAGGAACGCTCCGACGGAACCGCCGGGGCGTTTTTCTGTTGGATCCGGTAGATTTTTTCCCGTTTAAGTGGTATACTGTTCCATATTGAGCGGGCCGCCGTTTGGTAAAGCGTGATTCGAGGAGGCGAGGATATGATCGAGATAAAGACTGTTGACCCGGCCCACAAACAGGATATAGGCATTCCCAACGAACCGTTTCGGCTGTGGGGGCGGATGATCCCTTCCTATGTAAAGGGGATGTGGCATTATACTGTGGAGGAGTTTGCCCCGGGGGATATCGGCGAGATGTGTTTTCCCGATGAGCATTACGATTACGACAGCCTTGCCCGCGACCATGTTTTTGTGGGCGCATACGAGGGGGATACCTGTATCGGGCTGGCCGTTTTAGCGGACGACTGGTACAAATATATGTATTTGGACGACCTCAAGGTTTGCCGGCCTTACAGAAGACAGGGGGTCGGAAAAGCGCTGGTGGACAAGGCGCTGGAGATCGCGCACGGCAGGAATTACAACGGCCTTTATACCATCGGACAGGATAATAACCTGAGCGCGTGCCTGTTCTATCTGAAAATGGGGTTTGTGATCGGTGGATTTGACAATCACATCTATGCCGGCACACCGCAGGAGAACAAAGCGAATATACTCTTTTATCTGGATCGTTAAATTCATATTTGCCGGCAGCTTAAAAGGGAACCTCCCGGCGAAGCCCCCTTTTTGTAATTTTTCTTGCGTTTTCCGGGATCCGGCGGTATACTTGTCTCACGCAGACCAACGAAAGAGGGGCTTTTTATGGTAAAAAAGACGCCCAAACAGCGGGCGGTCTGGTTCCTCATCCTGAACGCCGGACTGATCGCCACGGCGGCGGGCATCTCCCTTTTTAAAACGCCCAACCACTTCGCCATGGGCGGCACCTCCGGCCTTGCCGTGATCATGTCGGCCCTGTGGCCGGGCCTCAACGTGTCCGGGGCCATGTTCATCATCAACGCCGCGCTGATCGTGGTGGGCTTTATCTTCCTGGGCAAGGGCTTCGGCTGGGGCACCATCTACGCCTCCGTGGCGCTGTCGGTGTACGTGGCCGTTTTTGAGGGGCTGTTCCCGCTCTCCGCGCCTCTGACCGACGACAAGCTTCTGGAGGTCATCTGGGCCGTGATCCTGCCCGCCGTGGGCTCCGGCATGGTGTTCAACATCGGCGCCTCCACCGGCGGCACGGACATCATCGCCATGATTCTCTCCAAGCACACCTCCTTAGAGGTGGGCAAGGCGCTGCTCATCCCCGACTTTGTCATCACCGCCTGCACGTTTTTCATTTTCGACGTCAAGACGGCCCTGTACAGCCTGACGGGCCTTCTTATGAAGACCTTCCTGGTGGACATCGTCATCGACGGGATCAACTCCCGCAAGTACTGCACCATCATCTCCACCCACCCCCAGGAGGTCAAGGAATATATCCTCACGAAGCTGGGGCGCGGCGCCACCATCACCCGGGCGGTGGGGGCGTTCTCCGGCAAGGCGGAGGTCATGATCACCACGGTCCTCACCCGGCGGCAGGCGGTGTATCTGCGCAACTTTATCCGCTCCATAGACGCCCACGCCTTCATCACCATGGTCAACTCGTCCCAGATCATCGGCAAGGGCTTCCGGGAGATATAAACGAAAAACCCGCGCTTTCGGCTTGAAAGCCGGGCGACCCGCTTTTCACATCCGGGTAAAATCACGAAAACATCTCAAGGGAGGCGCTCAAATGGATCCTACGCAGGTGGTGGCCGCGCTCATCTGGAGGGACGGCCGGTTCCTCATATGCCGCCGCCCGCCCCACAAGACGAGGGGCGGACTGTACGAATTTGTGGGCGGCAAGGTGGAGCCCGGGGAGACGAAGGAGGCCGCCCTCGCCCGGGAGTGCCGGGAGGAGCTGGACGTGACGGTGCAGGCCGGCTCCGTCTATATGGAGCTGACCCACGAATACCCGGATATGACCGTGGATCTGACGCTCTTCAACGCCACGCTCACGGAGGGGGAGCCGAAGCTTTTGGAGCACACCGATATGCGCTGGATCACCCCCGCCCAGATCCCGGACTTCGCGTTTGCCCCGGCGGATCGGGAAATCTTGAAAAAGCTGATGGGGGAGGCCCGGTGACGGGTTGAAGGGCGGATTTTGTAACCATTTGTAACTTGCCTTTTTGTTATACGGCTGTATAATAAAGCTATATTATACAATCGTATAAGGAGGACTGCTCTATGAAAAAGCTGGGTGACGCGGAGCTGGAGATCATGCTGACGGTCTGGGCGGCGGAGGAACCGGTGACCTCGGGGGTCGTCAGCGACGCGCTGAAGGGCCGTCGGGACTGGGCGCTGCCGGCGGTGGTGACCAGCCTCAACCGGCTTACGGAGAAGGGCTTTTTGCGGTGTGAGAAGCAGGGGCGGACAAATCTCTACTCCCCTCTCATCTCCGAGCGCGACTACAAGGCTTCGGAGAGCCGGGGGATCCTCACCAGGCTCTTCGGCGGGAGCGTCTCGGGTCTGGCTGCGGCGCTTTACGACGGCAAGGCCATGGGAGAGAAGGAGATCCGCGAGCTGCGGGCGTTTCTTGATCAGCTGGAGGGAAAATGATGGAGCTTATATTGCGTGTACTCAAGTGGAGCGTCCTGGTGGGGGCGGCAACGGCTCTTGTGACGGCGTTGAAGCCCCTTTTGGACAGGCGTTTCACACCCCGGTGGCGGTATTGGCTGTGGCTGGCGCTGGCTGCGGCCCTGCTCCTGGCCCCCCTGCCGCTGGATTCCCTGTTCCCGGCCCTCCCGGAGCCGGCCGTCACGGTTACGGCCCCGGAAATCCGCGTCCCCGCGCCGGCGGTAAGCCGTCCCGCGCGGGACATTCCCGCGACATCGGATCGTCCCGCAGTACCTGACATCCCAGTAACGCCTGACGTTCCCACAATGCCGGATCGTCCCGTAACGCCGGGGGATCCCACGGTTTCCGGGACGCCCGTGACGCCGGGTACGACCCACACCGGCGCGGCGGAGCGCCGGACGGTGGCGCTCTCCACTCTCCTGACGGCGGTGTGGCTTCTGGGCGCGGCGGCGTTCGCGCTGTGGTATATGGCGGGGACGGCGCTCCTGGAACGGCGGCTCCGGCGGTGGAGCGTGCCGGCCGGCGGGGAGATCGTCTCCCTGTGTCAGACTCTTTCTGAGGAGCTGGGCCTTTCAAAAATACCTAAGACCGGCGTCAGCCGGGGCCTTGCCTCCCCCCTGGTGGCGGGCCTCTGGCGGCCACGGCTGTGGCTGCCGGACCGGGCCTGGGAGGGCCGGGAGCTGGAGCTTGTCCTGCGCCACGAGCTGACGCACATCAAGCGCCGGGATCTGGGGTACAAGGCCCTGCTGCTGGCGGCCAACGCCCTGCACTGGTTCGATCCGCTCATCTGGCTTATGCGCCGGGAGGCGGGGGAGACGGTGGAGCTTCTGTGCGACGCCCAGGCCCTTCGGGACGCGGATCAGGATACCCGGCGGGCATACTGCGAGGCGCTTTTGGCCAACATCCGCCGCATACGCGGCGCGGCGCTGACCACCTATTTCTACAGCGGGAAGAATTCCGTGAAGGCCCGTTTTAAAAATCTGCTCTCCGGCCATAAGCGCCGCTTCGGCTGGGCGGCCCTGGCCTTCTGCGTGCTGGCGGTGACCGTGACGGCCTGCAACCTGGGCGTCGGGGCGTCCACCGCCGTCGCACCGGAGGAATTTGACGGAGCCTACACGGCCAGCTGCTTTCAAGATGTCTTCCTCCGGGACGAAAATGACCGGCGCATCCAAGACAAGGCGGTGCTGATTAACTCCCTTGACCAGCTTGATAAGCTCCGCCGGGACAGCGGCATCGAGCCCCTGGACGAGGGCTATAGGGTCATCAACGGCGAGCTTGTGGAGCAGCTGGACGCCTACACCAGGGACTATTTTCGCGAAAACGTCCTGGTCGTGCTCATCCGCGAGATGGGCTCAGGCTCCTTTGACCTGTCGGTAAAGGGCGTGGCGCTGGACGGGGACGCGCTGAAGGTCACCCTGGCCGCCTATAACCCCACGGCCCCCACGCAGACGATGGATCTGTGCCAGTGGTGCGTCCTGGTGGAGTGCAAACGCGTGGAGGGCGTCGCCGCGGTACAGTGTGACGTTGAAACGGAGGATCGGCGGGACGACAGCACACCGGACGCCGTCGCCGGCGCCCTGACCGCCGCAGGGAACGGGTTCGTGGCCCGCGTCGCCGCCGCGTTGGAGGAGCAGGTGGGCGCGCGGGTGCAGGCCAATTTCCCCCAGGACTATTATCAGTTTGCGGAGCTAGCTTACAACGGGGCCCTCTACCGGGTCTACACCTGGCAGTACAGCCTCACCGTTACGGATCCGGTCTACAATTACGACAGTCTGCGGTTTACTCTGGATTCCGGGGAGACCATCTGTCTGCGGAGAAGCGCCTGGTACTCCTACAGCGAGGAGCTGCCCAGCGCCTTTGCCGTTCGGATAAACGAGAACCTGTCCGGCGAACCGGAGATTTTGGACACGCTGACCGCCGCCGGACTCGACGCCCACAGGCGCGACTGGACGGGGTATCTCTCGGAGCTCTCCGGGAAGACGGCGCCTCATGAGCCCACCATAGCGGATCGGGCGGAGCTCATCGGCCGTCAGCTTGTCTGGGGGGAGTTCGGGGGCGTTGTGAAGGTAAAAGAGGCGGAGGAGGTCTCCGGCTTCGTCCTATCCCGGGAGGATCTGGCCGATGTGCGGGAGGCGCTCACGGGTCTTCACTGGGGGCCCAGCTCCGTGTCCTCCCGCTCCTGGAGGAACGACGACATGTGGATCCTGGCGGAGAGCGGCGACGGGCGGTACGCCGTGCGCCTGGGGCTGGCCTACGGGCCTGTGGAGCTGACGGCGGAGGGGTCATACGCGCTCTTTGAGCTCCCGGAGGCGGAGTACACGGAGCTTTGGCGGCGGCTTTTCCAGGCGGCCCAGCGCGCAACCGAGGACGCCGTCTTTTCCGGCGTCAGCGCCGACAGATCCCTCTCCATGGACGAGGCGGCCGCGGCCATCGGGGAGGGGATCGCCGCCGCCATCCGTTCCCTGCCGGAATGGGTGGCGTGGAAGCCGCTGGACGCGCGGTTTACCGGCGCTTCCGTGTTTGACGCGTACCGGGGGGAGCCCGAGAATTTCTGCGCCGGCGTGAGCATCGCCCTGAAGCTGGCCTCCGACGACCCGGAGGACACGGGCCGGAGCTTCTGGGAGGCCGGTTCGGGCCTGCCGGAGGAGCCCCTCGGCGGCGACCTGGCCGGATATTACGCGTGGGAGCGGGAGATCTGCGTCTGCCGGGACAAGGCGGGACAGTGGGTGCTCACCGGAATAAACACCGGCGATTCAATGGTGTTCGTCCCCGGCTGGACGTACGCCTCGGATGGGGAGAACTCCTTTGAGCGGGCGTCCGTGGAGGATCTTCTGCGCTTCTATACCCTCTCCGGCGGCGATTTCCGCGAGTATATCGTGGCGCTCCTGTGCCGAAAGACCCCCCGGGAGCTGGAGAACATCGACTCCGCCCTGGCCGCGCTGTCCCCCGGGGAGCTCCGGGAGCTCTCCGAACAGGTACGAAACTTTATCCGCTGGAACGGCGGCATTCCCACCGCCTCCCAGGCCCTTCTCTCCGACACCCTGCGGGCCATGACGGAATGACTGTCGGAAAAAGCCCGGACGGGCTTTTTCCGGCAAGGGGGAACGTGCGGGATTTTTCCCGACGCGCATGTCGCCGGGAAAAAGTTTGAATTTGAGTTTTTTGATAAGCTGACGCTGGCCGGCGAAATGCCGGCCAGCGTTTTTTATTTGTTAAGAAGATAAACGCCCAGGTTCAGATACCCCGCGAAGGTCACCCACAGGAGGTACGGGAGGAGGAGCTTGCCGGCTGTTTTGTCCAGCTTGTGAAAGAAAGCGAAGGTTGCCAGCACCGCCAGCCACAGGGCGATGAGCCAGAAGAAGGCGAAGAGATAGAGCGCGAAGCGGAAAAAGAGGATGGGCCAGAAGAAGTTGAGGGCCAGCTGACAGGCGTAGACCGTCAGAGCCGCCGAGACGGCGTCCCGGGGCATGCCCGCTTCACTGACCAGGTACGACGCCAGGCCCATCATCAGATAGAGCGCCGTCCAGACCACCGGAAACACCCAGGCGGGCGGCGTCAGCGGCGGCTTCTCCAGCGCGGCAAAGGCCCTCATCCCGGACATGGACAGCACCGCCGCAAGGCCCCCCACCGCCAGGGGGACAGCCAGACAGACGATCAGCTTTTTCGGTTTGATGTTCATATTCCGTCACCTCTTTGGTCAAACTCTATTCCCGGTTTCCGGCAAATATGCGTACATAAAAGGCAGCTTGTCAAAAAACTCAAATTCAATATTTTTCCCGGCGACATGCGCGTCGGGAAAAATCCCTTTTGTTTTGCGGAGTGTGCGGCCCTGCGGGCCGTGCGCGGAGCAAAACGGCAGGGTAATTTTCTCTGAATTTCGCAAAATTCAGAAAAAATTACCCGCACGTTCCCTTTTGTCGGAAAAGCCCGTCAGGGCTTTTTCGACAGTCTCATTCCCGGTTTCCGGCAAATATGCGTACATAAAAAGCCTTCCGCCGGGGAACCATAACCGTGAGGTGATCAAACATGAGTTCCAAGGAGCTTCTTTACGTCGAGGACGCCCTGGGCCACGCTGAATTTCTTGTCAAGCAGTGCCAGGACGCCGTGAACACCCTGCAGGACGCCGGGCTGAAGGCCCAGGCCCAGCAGTGGGTGGACAAAAACCGCCAGATCTTTGGCAAGTTCTACGCGCTTGTATAAGGAGGAAGGAAAATGGACGACAAGACCATCATGGAGAATATTCTCCTGACCACCAAGGGCGTGTGCGACCTCTATATGCACGGCGCCATCGAGTCCGCCACCGAGAACGTCAACTGCGCCTTCAAATCCGCGCTCACCGACACGCTGGGGATGCAGGACGCCATCTACAAGCAGATGACCCAGAAGGGCTGGTACTCCACCGAGACGGTGCCCCAGTCGAAAATCGACCAGGTCAAGCAGAAATACGCATCCGCAAACTGACGGGGAAAATACGGGAGGATTTTTTCTTCCCGTATTTTTATTTTTTATGCAAAGAAGATACCAATTCTTTGCAAGCCTGTGTTATAATGGTTTTATAGTTGAAAGCAAGGGAGATCACGGGCATGTATCAGCCGGAGACATCATTCAGAACGCAGGGACGGACGAAAAAGCGGCGCGGAGGCGTCACCTTTTTATTGCGGCTTTTGGAGATCGTTCCGGCCGCCGCGCTCCTGATCGCCGCGTTTTTCATCCTTTTCCCCTCCTCTGACGGGAAGGGGGACGGGGACACGACGCCGCCCCCCGCCACGGACGCGGATGTGCCGGCGGATCCCGGCACGGAGGACACCGCCGCCCAGACGGAGGAGCCCACCGAGCCGCCCTATACCGATCAATACACCCCCGCCCTGCTGGAGCTTGCGGAGAAAAACCCGGAGGCCGCGGGCTTTGTGGCGGCGTATGCCGGGGCGACGCCGGCAAACCTGAAAATGGATCTGACGGAGGAGCTCTCCCCCGGCCAGTTCCCCTACTTTACCCAGTGGGACAGCCGCTGGGGCTACAACATCTACGGCTCCGGCCTCATGGGCTGGACGGGCTGCGGCCCCACGGTGCTGTCCATGGTGGCGGTGGGCCTCACCGGGGACGGCACGCTGACGCCGGCCTTTGTGGCGGATATGGCCGTCCGGGACGGCTACTGCGTGGAGGGCAACGGCACCGCCTGGACGCTCTTTTCCCAGGGCTCCAAAAAGCTGGGCCTCACCCCCAAGGAGCTGCCCCTGTGGGAACCCACGGTGCGGGCGGAGCTGGAAGCGGGACGCCCGGTGGTCTGCATCGTGGGGCCGGGTCATTTCACCGAAAACGGCCATTACATACTCCTGACAAAGGCCGACGGGGAGGGCTACCACGTCCTGGATCCCTTCCGCCCCTCCAACTGCCACGCCTGGAGCTGGGACGATTTTTCCGGGGAGATCAAAAACCTCTGGTCGTTCACCGTTTCCGAATAAACAGAGAAAAGGGGCCGCGCAGGCCCCTTTGGTTTGCCGAAAAAGCCCGTCGGGGCTTTTTTCGATAAGGTTACGCGATAAACGCCTCCAGCTCCTCCTTGGGGACAAGGCCGATGCTGGTGCCGGCAGGCTGGCCGTCCACGAATTTCATCAGCGTGGGGACGCTCATGACGCCGTAACGCATGGCCAGCTCCGGGGACTGGTCGATATCCACCTTCACAAAGCCGATCTCCGGGTGCGCCGCCTCCACCTCCTCCAGGATAGGCGCCAGCATCCGGCAGGGGCCGCACCAGGTGGCAAAAAAGTCCACCACGGTGACGCCGCCGCCCAGTACCTTCTCCTCAAACAGGTCGTTGTTGATGATTTCCGCCATTAAAATGACCTCCTTTGTTTATTTTCCTGCTGCTATTATAATTCCCCAAAAGGGGGATGTCAATTTATTTAAGATTGTGGTATACTGTAATTATTCTGATACACGGAGGTATGTATGTACGATCTGATCATCATCGGCGGCGGGCCGGCGGGGCTGACAGCCGCGGTCTACGCCCGCAGAGCGGGCCTTTCCACCCTGCTCCTGGAGATCACCGTCTGCGGCGGGCAGATCATCAACTCCCAGAACGTGGAGAATTTCCCCGCCATCCCCCAGATCGAGGGCTGGCGGCTGGCGGATACCTGGCAAAAGCAGGCCCAGGCCCTGGGAACCGAAATCAAAACAGCCGCCGTCACGGGCATCGAGCTCCACGGCGGCAGCAGGCTCGTCCACACCGCCAAGGGGGATTTTGAGGCGACAGCCGTCATCATCGCCACGGGCGCGGGGCACCGGAAGCTGGACTGCCCCGGTGGGGCGGAGCTTTCGGGCCGGGGCGTCTCCACCTGCGCCTCCTGCGACGGGGCCTTTTTCCGGGGCCGCCCGGTGGCCGTGGTGGGCGGCGGCAACACGGCCTTTGAGGACGCGCTGTATTTAAGCTCCCTCTGCGAAAAGGTCTACATCGTCCACCGCCGCCGGGAGTTCCGGGCGGAACGGCATCTGGTGGAAGCCGCCAAAGCCAGGCCGAATGTGGAATTTTTGACGCCCTGCGTCCCCTCTGAGGTGGTCGCCGGGGAGAACGGCCGCGTGGCCGCCCTGCGGGTGAGGAATGTGGAGACGAACGAGGAGCGCACGCTGGACACCCCCGGCGTCTTTACCGCCATCGGCATGATCCCCAACAACGCCGCCTTCGCCAATGTGCTGAAGCTGGACGAGGCCGGCTACGCCATCGCCGGGGAGGACTGCGCGTCCGGCACGCCCGGTATCTGGGTGGCCGGGGACGGGCGGCAAAAGTCCCTGCGGCAGCTGATCACCGCCGCCGCCGACGGCGCGGTGGCCGCCACGGCGGCGGCCCGATATGTAAACGAAAGGAAATGATCGTATGGAACCCATTGCCGTCAAAGTCAAAAAGCTGGATCCCCGCGCCGTGCTCCCCTCCCGCGGCTCCCCCTTCTCCGCCGGGGCCGATCTGCGGGCCTGCATGGACGGGCCGGTGACCGTGGAGCCGGGACAGACCGTCTTCTTCCATACGGGCCTCACCGCCGAGATCCCCGAGGGGTACGCCGGCTTCGTCTTTGCCCGTTCGGGGCTCGCCTCCAAGTCGGGCCTCGCCCCGGCCAACAAGGTGGGCGTTGTGGATTCGGACTACCGGGGGGAGTACATGGTTGCCCTCTATAACCACTCCCAAGCGCCCGTCACCGTCAATCCCGGCGACCGGATCGCCCAGATGGTGGTCATGCCCGTGGCGTTCACGGAGTTTATCGAGGCGGACGAGCTGTCCGAGACGGAGCGCGGAGCCGGCGGCTTCGGGTCTACGGGAAAGTGAATCGTAAAATATTTAATGTTTATCGTTAAATAATAGTTGACAAACATACATATCCGTGGTATACTGTGCCCAACTTCAAATAGGAGGACACAGATATGGAAAAGCTCAAAAGAACAGCCCGCGTGCTGGACAGGTTCGCCAAAATATTCCGCGTGATCTTCATCGCCGCCGCCATCTTCCTGTTCGCGGGCCTCATCATCACCTCGGTGTACTACCTGTCCATCCGGGACTACGACACGGTGGCCGTGCTGGTGGGCGGGGATTTGCACCTGACTCTGGGAAATGTGCGGCTGAATCTTGCCCATCTTGTTCCGGGCACCACACGGCCCCTGGTGCCGGTGGCGGTGATGATGCTGGCGGGCGCCCTGATGCTGGCCATCGCCGCGGTGGAGGCGGGCATCCTCCATCGGATCCTGGCACCCATGGTGGAGGGGCGGCCCTTCGACTCAGCGGTGTCGGAGAATCTCAGGAAGCTGGGTTGGATGACTCTGGTGCAGGCGGCTGTCTACAGTGTGGCGGAATTTCTGATCTTCACCATGGAGCTGCGGCTTTTTGAGTTCGGATATTTCCTGAACCAGGAGTATGTGAAGAGCTACACGGTGAATTTCCGCCTGGAGCTTTCCCGTTTCCTCATTCCGGCGGCGCTGTTTTTCCTCTCCTGGATCTTCCGTTACGGGGAGGAGCTCCAGCGCCAGTCCGACGAAACGCTCTGAGGTGATCGTATGCCCATTATTTTACGTCTTGACCGGGTCATGGCGGATCGAAAAATGTCCCTGAATGCCCTTGCGGAGAAGGTGGGCATCGCCAACGTGAATCTGTCCAAGATCAAAACCGGCAAGGTCAGCGCCATCCGCTTCTCCACCCTGGAGGCCATCTGCGAAGCGCTCCAATGTCAGCCCGGGGACATTCTGGAGTACCAAAAGGGTGAATAACGAAAAAATCCCCTGTGCCTGACGCACAGGGGATTTTCTTGGCAGTTTTCATATATCCGCGAAGCACTCCCGCTCCTCGTCGGTGAAATCCGGCTCCGGGGCGGCGGGGGTTTGGGCTTTTTTGAGCTTGGCGGAGAGAGCGGCGAAGAACGCCGCGATCTGCTCATGAAAGAGGACGACGGCCGTTACGGCGGCGGCGACAGCGGCGATGGCCGACAGGAGGACGGCGATTTTTTTCCTGCTCATTTTCAACCCTCCGTGAAATCGTTTGAGATGACAGGGCGATATACGCTTCTTATTTTACACTACCTTCGCTGTTTTTTCAATACCCGCGCGCAACTTTATCAAAAAATCGTGGAATTGCCATCTTGTATACGGGCCGGTAATGTATTATAATGATATTTGTGTGAATATGCGCACGGATAGGTACGCATATATCTTTTCTGGATCTGAACTCAAAAAGGGGTGCTCATATGGTAAGATTCAAAACGAGTCTCGGCGTCATCTCCATCTCGCCCGATGTCATTACCACCCTGGTGGGCGACGCGGCCACCAGCTGTTTTGGCGTCAAGGGAATGGCTATGCGCTCCGTCACCGACGGACTTGTCCATCTCCTGAAGCCCGAGGCCATGGGCAAGGGCGTTCATATCGCCTACGGGGAGGACTACATTCTCATCGATCTCCACATCATTGTGGATCACGGCGTCAACATCCCCGTGCTGTGCAGCAGCATTATCAACGAAGTCAAATACAAGGTCACGGAGGCCACCGGCATCGAAGTCCGCTCCGTGGACGTGTTTGTAGACTCGATAAGTCTTGATTGATGGAGGACGAAAGCCTTGATACAGTCGATAGATGCCGCGCTGTTCAAATCCATGATCATCTCCGGCGCGGCCCTTTTGGAACAGAACAAACAGCAGATCAATGAACTGAACGTGTTCCCCGTCCCCGACGGCGACACGGGCACCAACATGAGCCTGACCATGGGCTCCGGCGTCACCGCCCTGAAAAGCGGTGACTTCAACACCGTCACCGCCTGCGCCGACGCCGTGGCCAGCGCGCTCCTGCGGGGCGCCCGGGGGAACTCCGGCGTCATCCTCTCCCTCCTTTTCCGGGGCATCGGCAAGAGTCTGAAGGAGAAGCGCTCCTGCAACGCCTCCGAGCTGGCCGCCGCCTTCCAGCGCGGCGTGGATGCCGCCTACAAGGCCGTCATGCGGCCCACGGAGGGCACCATCCTCACCGTCTCCCGCATCGCCGCCGAGGCCGCCAGGACCTACGCGGAGACGGGCGCGGATCTGGAGGAGATGCTGGACAGGATGATCGCCGCCGGGGACGTGGCCCTGGCCGGCACCACCGGGCAAAACCCCGTCCTCAAGAAGGCCGGCGTTGTGGATGCCGGCGGCAAGGGGTATCTGTGCATCCTGCGCGGTATGCTCTCCGCCCTCCGTGGTCAGCCCATCGAGCATGTGACCGTGGAGGAGACGGAAAACCAGGGCGCGGACTTCGCCGGTCTTTCCGACGAGGAGATCACCTTCGCCTTCGACACCGTCTTTATCGTCCGCAAGAAGGATCCCGACGTGGATCTGGATCCCTTCCGGGAATACCTCGGCTCCATCGGCGACAGCCTGGTCATCGGCGAGGACGACGACGCCTTCAAGGTGCACGTCCACACCAACACCCCCGGCGACGCCCTGAACGCCGCCCAGCAGTACGGCGTCCTGGAGCTGGCGAAAATCGAGAACATGGTCACCCAGCGGGACGACCTGGCCGCCGGCCGGAAGGCCCAGTCCACCGACGACCTGCAGGCCGTGGAAAAAGAGCTGGAGGCCATGGAGGAGCAGGCCAAGGCCGAGCCCGTGGACGTGCCGCCGGAGAAAAAATACGGGCTTGTCTCCGTCTGCGCCGGCCAGGGCATGGAGGCTGTGTTCAAAAATCTGGGCGTGGACGCCCTGGTCACCGGCGGGCAGACCATGAACCCCTCCACCGAGGACATCCTGCGGGCCGTCCAGTCCGTCCCGGCGGAGACGGTGTTCGTCCTGCCCAACAACAAGAACATCATCATGGCCGCCCAGCAGTGCGACCGGCTCACCGATAAAAACGTGGTGGTCATCCCCTCCAAGACCGTCCCCCAGGGCATCTCCGCGCTGGTGTGCTTTGACGACTCCCTGGAGCCGGACGATCTTACCGACGCCATGACCGACGCCTGCGGCGCCGTCCACACCGCCTTCGTTACATACGCGGCGCGGGATTCGGAGTTTGACGGCACCCACATCAAGTCCGGCGAGTATCTGGCCCTGCTGGAAAATCAGCTGCTCGCCAGCACCTCGGATCTGGCGGAGCTGATCGGCGGAATCGCCGACGCGGTGCGGGATTTCGACCCGGAGGTGCTGACCATCTTCTACGGCGAGGACGTCACCGAGGAGGCGGCCAAAGCGGTGGAGGAAAAGCTGGCCCTCCGCTTCCCCGACGCCGATATCCAGCTCATCTCCGGCGGCCAGCCCGTGTACTACTACATGATCTCCGCCGAGTGATCCCAAATCAAACACATCCCCCGGGGAAGCCGCCGCCTCCCCGGGGGATTTTTTGCCCCAAAAGCTACTCTCGCCGCGCTCTGTGCACCGGCGGCAAGTTCACAAATATCGCCTATTGTGAAATACGATTTTATGTTGTATGATGTACATGTGGAGAATCCGGATAAAACTCAATTCCCGAAAAGCGGGCAGACTGCGAAAAGTGAAAGGGGCGGAGACATGGAATTTGAGGAGCTTGACCGGATCATCGGCGACCACGCGCCTTTTTTGATATCTCTGTCGGACGGATCGCAAGAGGAACTGCGCCTTGTGATCGCCGCGGCGGAGGGGTGGGGAATTGGGCGCTAATGTCCCTGATTTTTCGGATACCGATGAAGCCGCAAAAAAATCCTTGCAAGAAATCCTCGCAAAGACCCGGCCAATCGAGATCAACGCACGGCGGCAATATGAAATATGCTTTCAGAGTTACATCCTTTATCAAATCAGGAACGAGTCCTTCTGCTCGTTCGACCCGAAAGAGATCCGTCACGGGCGTTATCTTATGACCTTTGAAGGCTCAAAGCTGCTCTCCTATCTGAGCGGCGTTACCGATGTGGGGCAGTTCGGCGACGGATCATTTTACCCCGGCAAGTGGACGCACTACGGCATTTACACGCAAAACCATGTGATCGACGTGATCTCCCACATTCCGCCGGTGATATCGGCCTGTGAAGAGGAGTGACCTCGGTTTGTGAAGGGCGCGTGATCTCCCCGTTCCATGAGGCTGACTGTTTGCCGCCTAAAGGGAAAACCGCGTCAATAGAGGCTTATCGGGCCATTCTACTGTCTATCGGTTGACGGTTTCCGGGGGCGCGGCTATACTGGAGGCATCCGAAAGAAGGAGGGACAGCTATGTTCCAGATCGATAAGTCAGAATTTGGGGCGTTTATCGCGGCTCTGCGCCGGGAGCGGGGCATGACTCAGAGGGAGCTGGCGGAGAAGCTGAACGTATCGGACAAGGCCGTGTCCAAGTGGGAGACGGGAGTCAGTCTCCCGGACATAACCCTGCTGCCGCCCCTGGGGGAGGAGCTGGGGGTGACGGTGACGGAGCTGCTCAACGCCCGGCGGATGGACAGCGGCGAGACGCTGCGGCCCCAGGAGACGGACGAGCTTCTCCGGCGGGCCATGGAGCTTGCGCCGGAGCCGGGGCGCGGCCGGCCGGCCTTAAAAAACATCCTGGCGTTTCTGCTCTGCGCGGGGATTTGCGCCCTGGAGCTCCTGCTGCTGATGGGCCCGCTGGACTGGAGACCCGCAGCCGGCACGGCGGCGATGCTCTGGGTCACGGCAGCCCTTGGGGCGGTCTTCGGGGCATACTTCTTCCTGGCGGTGAAGATGAGGCTTCCCGGATTCTATGACGAGAACAGGATCGGCTATGTCATTGACGGCTTCTTGCGGATCCATATGAGCGGCATCAGCATCAACAACACAAACTGGCCTTATATGGTCAAGGCGTTTCGCGGCTGGTCAGCGGCGGTATTGACGCTCGGTCCCGTGACTGTTTACGCCCTGGATCGCCTGACGCCCGCCGGAAGCCCCTGGCGGATGATCGTTTTTTTCGCCCTCTTCCTGGGCGGCCTCTTTATCCCTGCCTACGCCGCCGCCATAAAGCATAAAAGCAGCCGGTAATGTCCGGCCGCACACAAAAAACAAAGCCCGCCGAAGCGGGCTTTGTTTTTTGGCGAGATCGATTACTCGTTGACAGCGGTGACGACACCGGAGCCGACGGTACGGCCGCCCTCGCGGATAGCGAAGCGGAGGCCGGGCTCAATGGCAATGGGGGTGATCAGCTCAACGTCCATCTCCACGTTATCGCCGGGCATGCACATCTCAACGCCCTCGGGGAGGGTGATGACGCCGGTGACGTCGGTGGTACGGAAGTAGAACTGGGGACGATAGTTGTTGAAGAAGGGGGTGTGACGGCCGCCCTCGTCCTTGCTGAGGACGTAGACCTGGCCGTGGAACTTGGTGTGGGGATGAATGGAGCCGGGCTTGGCAAGAACCTGGCCGCGCTCCACCTCGTTCTTGGCGATGCCGCGCAGCAGGGTGCCGATGTTGTCGCCGGCCTCGGCGTAGTCAAGGAGCTTGCGGAACATCTCGATGCCGGTGACGACGGTCTCACGGGGCTCGTCCATCAGGCCGACGATCTGAACCTTCTCGTTCATCTTGATGGTACCACGCTCCACACGGCCGGTGGCCACGGTGCCGCGGCCGGTGATGGTGAAGACGTCCTCAACGGGCATCAGGAAGGGCTGGTCGGCGGCGCGGTCGGGGGTCTTGATATAGTTGTCGACAGCGTCCATCAGCTCCCAGATGCACTCATACTCGGGGGCGTGAGGATCGGTGGAGTTGGACTCCAGAACCTTCAGAGCGGAACCCTTGATGATGGGGGTGTCGTCGCCGGGGAACTCATACTTGTCCAGAAGCTCGCGGACTTCCATCTCCACCAGCTCCAGAAGCTCGGGATCGTCGACCTGGTCGCACTTGTTCAGGAAGACGACAACGTAGGGCACGTTCACCTGACGGGCAAGCAGAAGGTGCTCGCGAGTCTGGGCCATGGGGCCGTCGGAGGCGGCGATGACCAGGATGGCGCCATCCATCTGAGCGGCGCCGGTGATCATGTTCTTGATATAGTCGGCGTGGCCCGGGCAGTCCACGTGGGCATAGTGGCGGGCGGCGGTCTGATACTCAACGTGAGCGGTGTTGATCGTGATGCCGCGGGCGCGCTCCTCGGGAGCCTTGTCGATCTGGTCGTAGGCGGTGTAGGTGGCGGCGCTGGCGTCAGCCATGTTCAGGACCTTGGTGATGGCCGCGGTCAGGGTGGTCTTGCCGTGGTCGATGTGGCCGATGGTGCCGATGTTTACATGGGGCTTGGTGCGCTCGAATTTTTGTTTAGCCATTGGTAATTATCCTCCTTAAGAATGATTGGGAAAAAGGTTTCGTTTTTCTGAGTTGTATTCTAATACATTCTCAGCATTTTTGCAACTGTTTTTATGGTTTATCCGGGTTATTTTGCCCCGTGCGTCCGGACGATCTCCTCCCGGAGGCTTCTGGGCAGCTCAATGAAATGGCTGGGCTCCATGGAGTAGTTGGCGCGGCCCTGGGTCTTGGAGCGAAGGTCGGTGGAGTAGCCGAACATGGTGGAGAGCGGTACGTCGCAGGTGACACGGACGGAGCCGTTCTGGATATCGGTGGCGGTAACGCTCCCGCGGCGGGAGTTGATATCGCCGATGATATCGCCCATATACTCGTCCGGCCCGATGACCGTGACCTTCATGATGGGCTCCAGGATGGTGGGATCGGCCTTGGCCATAGCCTCCTTGAAGGCCATGGAGCCGGCGATCTTGAAGGCCATCTCCGAGGAGTCCACCTCGTGGAAGGAGCCGTCGTACAGGTGGACCTTCACGTCCACCACGGGGAAGCCGGCGACCACGCCGGAGAGCATGGCGCCCTGGATACCGGCGTCTACCGCGGGGATAAACTCCTTGGGGATCGCGCCGCCGGTGATCTCGTTGAGGAACTCGTAGCCCTTGCCGGACTCGTTGGGCTCGATGCGGATCTTCACGTGGCCGTACTGGCCCTTGCCGCCGGACTGACGGGCGTACTTGCAGTCCACATCCGCCGTGCCCTTGATGGTCTCCTTATAGGACACCTGGGGACGGCCCACCTTGGCCTCCACCTTGAACTCGCGTAGAAGCCGGTCCACGATGATCTCCAGATGGAGCTCGCCCATACCGGCGATGATGGTCTGACCCGTCTCCTCGTCGGTGTAGGTCTTGAAGGTGGGATCCTCCTCCGCCAGCTTCTGCAGGGCGATGGCCATCTTCTCCTGGCCGGCCTTGGTGCGGGGCTCGATGGCCACGCGGATGACCGGCTCGGGGAATTCCATGGATTCCAGAATGATCTGGTGGTCGGCGTCGCACAGGGTATCGCCGGTGGTGGTATTTTTCAGGCCCACGGCGGCGGCGATGTCGCCGGTGTAGACCTTGTCGATGTCCTCCCGGTGGTTGGCGTGCATCTGCAGGATGCGGCCAAGCCGTTCACGCTGGCGCTTCACGGGGTTGATCACCGTAGCGCCCGCCTCCGCCGTGCCGGAATACACCCGGAAGAAGCTGAGACGCCCCACGTAGGGATCGGTCATGATCTTGAACGCCAGAGCGGAGAAGGGGGCGTTGTCGTCGGCGGGGCGCTCCTCCTCCTCGCCGGTCTTGGGATCCGTGCCCTTGATGGGCGGGATGTCCAGGGGCGAGGGCATGAAATCCACAATGGCGTCGATGAGCTTCTGAACGCCCTTGTTGCGGTAGGAGGTGCCGCACACCACAGGCACCATCTCGTTGGCGATGGTGGCCTTGCGGATGGCCGCCTTGATGGCGTCGGAGCTGACGGGCTCCCCCTCCAGGTACTTCTCCATGATCTCGTCGTCGAAGTCCGAAACGGCCTCCAGGAGCTTCATCCTGTACTCCTCGGCAAGCTCGCGCATGTCCTCGGGGATGGGTTCCACGCGCATGTCCTGGCCCAGCTCGTCGTAGTAGACGTCCGCGTTCATCTCGATAAGGTCGATGATGCCGCGGAAATCCGCTTCCTTGCCGATGGGCAGCTGGATGGGGACGGCGTTGGCCTTGAGCCGCTCATGGACCATGTTGATGACGTTGAAGAAGTCCGCGCCCATGATGTCCATCTTATTGACGTAGATCATGCGGGGGACATGGTAGGTGTCGGCCTGACGCCACACCGTCTCGGACTGGGGCTCCACGCCGCCCTTGGCGCACATCACCGTGACGGAACCGTCCAGCACCCGCAGGGAGCGCTCCACCTCCACGGTGAAGTCCACGTGGCCCGGGGTGTCGATGATGTTGATGCGTGTTCCCTTCCAGAAGCAGGTGGTGGCGGCGCTGGTGATGGTGATGCCGCGCTCCTGCTCCTGCACCATCCAGTCCATGGTGGCGGCTCCCTCGTGCACCTCGCCCAGCTTGTGGGTGCGGCCCGTGTAGAAAAGGATACGCTCCGTGGTAGTGGTCTTTCCGGCGTCGATGTGGGCCATGATGCCGATGTTTCTTGTTTTCTCTAAGGAATATTGTCTGGGCATAAAAAACTCTTTCTCCTGATGCGCTCAGAGCTCCGACGGCCCTGAACCATACTCAAAAATAGAAACGCGAAATTGCCGCCGGGACGATCACCAACGGAAGTGCGCGAACGCCTTGTTGGCGTCGGCCATCTTGTGGACGTCCTCACGCTTTTTCACAGAGGAGCCGGTGTTGTTGGCGGCGTCCATGATCTCGCCGGCCAGCTTCTCGCGCATGGTCTTCTCGCCGCGGGCGCGGGTGTAGGTGGTCAGCCAGCGAAGACCGAGGGTCTGACGGCGGGCGGGACGGACTTCCATGGGAACCTGATAGGTGGAGCCGCCCACACGGCGGGACTTCGTCTCCACGGAAGGCATGATGTTTTCAAGAGCGGCCTGGAAAACCTCCAGAGGCTCCTTGCCGGTCTTTTCCTTGACGATATCGAAGGCGCCGTAGACCACCTTCTGGGCCACGCCCTTCTTGCCGTCAAGCATGATGGAGTTTACAAGCTTAGTGACGAGCACGGAGTTGTAAACAGGATCGGGCAAAATTTCTCTTTTGGGAACATTACCTCTTCTGGGCACTTTGCTTCCCTCCTTCTTAATAAGAATTCACAGGTACTCTCGGCCACAAAAGCCGAGTTTGCGCCCCGAGGTGTCTATACAAACGATAAACAACAACGAGGACGCTGTTGGGGATTGGCATTACTTCTTCTTGCCGGCCTTGGGTCTCTTGGCGCCGTACTTGGAGCGGGCCTGCATACGGCCGTTGACGCCCTGGGTATCGAGGGTGCCGCGGATGATGTGGTAACGCACACCGGGCAGATCCTTGACACGGCCGCCGCGGATCATGACAACGGAGTGCTCCTGCAGATTGTGACCGACGCCGGGGATGTAGGCGGTGACCTCGAAGCCGTTGGTCAGACGCACACGGGCGATCTTACGGAGAGCGGAGTTGGGCTTTTTCGGGGTCATGGTTCTGACCGCGGTGCAAACGCCGCGCTTCTGGGGGGAGCTCAGATCGGTGGCACGATTCTTCAGGGTGTTCAGACCCTTCTGGAGAGCCGGGGAGGTGGACTTGTAGACAGACGTCTCGCGTCCCTTCCTGACGAGCTGGTTAATTGTGGGCATTGTGTTCCTCCTTCCTTAAAAAATAACGTTTTCGCGTATGGATAGTGTACCCATAAATGGGCGCAAAAACCCCACGCAGACAGGTATTTTAGCATATTTCCCCGGGAAAGTCAACACTTTTTTCCCTTCCCCAGGAAAGATTCAGTCGGTAATTGAAACAAAAATTTCAAAAAAGAAAAAGGTATTTTGGTTTTTACGGCGTATAAAGATAGCAACGGGTCAAGTTAAGGCTGAAGGAGGGAGGAAAATGCCGAACATTCGGGAAAAGCGCGAGGCGCTGGAGACGCTTCTGGTCAGCAACGCCGGCGTCCGCGCCGCCGCCTCCACCGGCAGGCCCCGGCCGGAGCCGGAGGACGAGGTACGCACCTGCTTCCAGCGGGATATCGACAGGATCACCCACTCCAAGGCCTTCCGCCGCTTAAAGCAGAAGACCCAGGTGTTTTTGGAGCCGGAGGGCGACCACTACCGCACGCGCCTGACGCACACCCTGGAGGTCACCCGCATCGCCCGCACCATCGCCAGGGCCCTGAGCCTCAACGAGGATTTGACGGAGGCCATCGGCCTGGGCCACGATTTGGGCCACACGCCCTTCGGTCACGCCGGGGAGCGGGCCCTCAACGAGCTTCTGGCCGGCGAGGGCGGCTTCCGCCACTATGAGCAGAGCCTCCGGGTGGTGGATATCATTGAAAAAGAGGGGCGGGGCCTCAACCTGACAAACGAGGTGCGCGAGGGCATCCTCCGCCACACCTGCGACCCCCTGAGCGCCACGCTGGAGGGCCAGACCGTCCGTCTGGCCGACAAGATCGCCTACATAAACCACGACGTGGACGACGCCATCCGTTCCGGCACCCTCAGCGGGGACGACATCCCGGCCATCGTCCGGGACACCCTGGGCCACCGGTACAGCGCCCGGATAAACACCATCGTGGAGGACATCATCGCCCAGGGAACCGACGCCGGCGTCGTGCGTATGAGCGCCAGGGTGGAACAGGCGGTGAACGTCTTTTCCGATTTCCTCTATGAGCGGGTCTATCGGAATCCCGTCGTAAAAGGGGAGGAACGGAAGGTTCAGGGCCTGCTTTCCGGGATTTTTGATTATTTCGCGGCAAATCCGGCAAAAATGTCGGCAGAATACCTGACTATCGCGGAACGGGACGGCGTGCGCCGCGCCGCCGCGGATTATGTGGCGGGCATGACCGACCCCTACGCCATCGAGATCCACAACAGCATCTTCGTCCCCATGGCCTGGACGGTAAAATAAACCGGCTTGAAAGGGCCGGCGAAAGGCGGCGCGGACGCGCCTTGCTTTTTCCATCCTCCTCGCATGAGCTTATTATAACGTAATAAGAAGTATATGTCAAGGGGAAATTTAAATATTTTTAATTCATTTTATGCATAAATAGATCTGTTCAGGGAACACTTTACGCAGGGAGGTGAAAGCGTGGCCATACCGGAGAGCTTTATCGAGGAGGTCATCGCCCGCAACGACATTGTGGACGTGGTTTCGGAATATGTGCATCTGACAAAGCGCAGCGGGGCCAACCAGTTCGGCCTCTGCCCCTTCCACTCGGAGAAGACGCCCTCCTTCTCCGTGGCGCCGGACAAACAGATCTACCACTGCTTCGGCTGCGGCAAGGGCGGGAACGTCATCGGCTTCATCATGGAGGTGGAGAACCTGACCTTCCGGGACGCGGTGGCGTTTCTGGCCCGCAGGGCCCACATGGAGATGCCGGAGGACGGCGAGGACCGCCAGGTCCGGGACCGGCGGGCACGGATCTTTGAGCTGAACCGCCAGGCCGCCCGGTGGTTTTACGAGAATCTCTCCAAGCCGGAGGGGGCCCCGGCGGTGGACTATATCCGCAAGCGCGCCCTGTCCAAAAGGACGGTGACCAGCTTCGGCCTGGGCGCGGCGCCGGACGACTGGTACGCGCTGACCAACGAGATGCGCCGCCGGGGGTACTCCGACGCGGAGCTCATCGAGGCGGGGCTTGCCAAAAAGGGCCGGAACGGCGGGGCCTACGACGTGTTCCGCAACCGCCTTGTCTTCCCGGTGATCGACGTGCGCGGCAATGTGGTGGCCTTTTCGGGGCGGATCCTTGGCGACGACGGGGGGCCGAAATACCTGAACACCCCTGACACGCCCGTCTACGCCAAGAGCCGGAACCTGTTCGCGCTGAATCTGGCCAAGCGCTCCAAGCGGGACATGTTCATCCTGGCCGAGGGCAATGTGGACGTGGTGATGCTCCATCAGGCGGGCTTTGACTGCGCGGTGGCCTCCCTGGGCACGGCCCTCACCGCCGAGCAGGCGCGGCTCATGAAGACTTATAAGGAGAAGGTGGTCGTCGCCTACGACTCCGACGGCGCCGGTTTGAAGGCGGCCCAGCGGGCCATCGGCATCCTGGAGCCGGCGGGCCTGCAGGTGCGCGTCCTGCGGATGGAGGGGGCCAAGGATCCGGACGAATTCATCAAGTCCCGGGGGCCGGACGCCTTCCAGGTGCTCTTAGAGCAGAGCGCCAACCACGTGGAGTACAGAATACTGGCGGCGAAATCGAAATACGATATGGATACGGACGACGGGCGTCTGGGCTTCCTGCGGGAGGCGGTGGAGATCCTTGCGGAGAATCCCAACCGGGTAGAGCGGGAGCTCTATACCGCCCGGGTGGCCAATATGGTGGGCGTCTCCAGGGAGGCGGCCCGTGTGGAGGTGGAGAAGGCCGTAAAAAGCCGGGCCTACGCCCAAAAGCGCCAGCGGGAGCGGCAGGCGATGCGTTTAGACGCCGGGCTGCAGCCCCGGGACCGGAAGAGCCGGTACGAAAATCTCCCCTCCGCCAGGGCGGAGGAGGGGGTCATCCGCCTGCTGATGGCCGATCCGGAGCTGGCCCGGTACACCGGCGGCCTGACCAGCGCCGAGTTTACCGCGCCCTTTCTGGGCCGCATCTACGACAAGATCCTGAAGCGGGCCGAAAGCCACGAGAGCGTCAGCCCCGCGGTGATCGCCGCCGGGCTGGAGCCGGGGGAGGCGGCCCAGTTTACGGAGCTTCTGCGGGAGCCGGAGGAGCTTTCCACCGCCCGGGAGGCCCTGGCCAATTACATAGACAAGATCAGAGAGAGCGGACTCTACAGCAGAACGAGCAGGGATGTGGGCGCCCTCTATGAGATGAGAAAAAAGAAAATGGGTAATGGAGGATAAAGACATGGAAGAAAGCAAGAACACCGCCCCGGAGACGGAAGCCGTCGCGGACGTACAGGCGCCGGATCAGGCCGCCCGCGAGAAGCTGGAGGCCCTGATCAAGGAGGGCCAGCGCAAGGGCAGTCTCAGCGCCAAGGAGCTGACCGTCCTGGACACCCTGAACCTGGATCCGGAGCAGATCGACCGGTTCTATGAGAAGCTGGAGCGTCTGGGCGTGGAAACCACCGACGAGGAAGCTCTGGAGCTGTTCGGGGATATGGACGTCTCCCTGGAGGAGCTGGACAGCATCGACGAGATCACCCGGGAGGAGCTGGAGAGCACCGACGCCCTTTCCGATACCTTTGCCATCGACGACCCGGTCCGCATGTACCTGAAGGAGATCGGCAAGGTGCCCCTGCTCAACCCCGAGGAGGAGGTGGAGCTGGCCCGCAGGATGGCCGAGGGCGATCAGGAGGCCAAAAACCGCATGGCCAACGCCAACCTCCGGCTGGTGGTCTCCATCGCCAAGCGCTATGTGGGGCGCGGGATGCTGTTTTTGGATCTCATTCAGGAGGGCAACCTGGGTCTTATCAAGGCCGTGGAGAAATTCAACTATCAGAAGGGCTATAAGTTCTCCACCTACGCCACCTGGTGGATCCGTCAGGCCATCACCCGCGCCATCGCCGACCAGGCCCGCACCATCCGCATCCCTGTCCACATGGTGGAAACCATCAACAAGGTCATCCGCGTCAGCCGCCAGCTCCTGCAGGAGCTGGGCCACGACCCCTCCCCCGAGGAGATCGCCGAGGAGATGGATATGCCTGTGGAGAAGGTGCGGGATATCCTGAAGATCGCCCAGGAGCCCGTCTCCATCGAGACGCCCATCGGTGAGGAGGAGGATTCCCGCCTGGGGGATTTCATCGAGGACGAGGCCGCCTCGGAGCCGGCGGAGGCCGCCAGCTTCACGCTGCTGAAGGAGCAGCTGATGGAGGTGCTGGACACCCTCACCCCCCGGGAAAAGAAGGTACTGGAGCTGCGCTTCGGCATCATCGACGGCCGCACACGCACCCTGGAGGAGGTGGGCCGGGAGTTCAACGTCACCCGGGAGCGCATCCGCCAGATCGAGGCCAAGGCCCTGCGCAAGCTCCGCCACCCCAGCAGGAGCAAGAAGCTGAAGGATTTCCTGAACTGAGGAGACGGGCCCATGAGGTCGGAACCCGTTGCGGGCTTTTCCACCCGCGATACGAATACCGTCAAATGCGTCGCCGTGATCCTGCTCCTGACGCACCACCTGTATATGGGCGTCCTGCCCACCCCCATCGACCTTAAGGGCTCCGCGCCCCACGTGGTGCTGGCGACGCTGGGCAAGGTGTGCGTGGCCGTCTTTGTGATGCTCTCCGGCTACGGGCTGTCCGTCAGCTTTGAGCGCCGGGGCGGGCGGAACCCGGTGCGCTTCACCGTGGATCACACCCTGAAGCTCATGTGGAGCTACTGGCTGGTCTACGTGATCTTCACCCTGGGCGGCATCTTTTTCGCAAGGCCCGAGTTTACCCCCCAGGCGGTGTACGGCGCCGGCCTTCACGGCGCGTGGCAGGCGCTGGTGGAGTTTCTGGCCCTCCGGCCCCTTCTGCGCACCGCCTCCTACAACCAGACCTGGTGGTACATGGAGGCGGCGCTGGCGCTGTACGTCACCTTCCCCCTGATGTACAGGGCGGTGAAGAAGATCCCCTGGTTGATCCTGCCGGCCACCGCCGTGCCGCTGGCGCTTTACTACTTCTGCGGCAACGACGTCTGGGATACCTGCCGGGAGATCTACTGGTTCTTCCCCTTCGCCGTGGGCGTCTTCCTGGCCCAGAGGGGGCTTCTGGAGCGGTTCGCGGGGCTTTTGAAGGGCGGGCGCGGCTGGGCCGTCACCGCCGCCGTCACCGTGGCGTTCCTTCTGTTTGCCTACATCCGCTCCCTCATCGGGCTGGCCTTCGACACCTTCTTCGCCCTCTCCCTCATTCTCTTCCTGCGGGCCACCCTCTGCCGGATACCGGTCCTCAGCGGGGCGGCGGCCTACGTGGGGAGCAGGAGCGGCGACGTGTTCCTTGTCCACTCCTTCCTCTACGGCTACTATGTCACCCAGTATCATTTCACGAGGCTGCTGTGGAGCTCAAACCCCTGGGCGGTGTTCTCGGCCCTGCCGGCCCTGCTGGTTCTCAGCCTCGTATGCGCGGAGCTTCTGCGGCTCCTGCGCCGGGTGGTGGTGTTCCAGCTGCCGGAGTGGAAATAACCGACATTTTTCCTAACATAAACCTGCCCCGGGGGGAATATGCTCTCCCGGGGTGATTTTATGGATTGCAGGATCGGCGACCTCCGCTACAAGGAGGTCATCAACGTGAATACCGGCCTGAGACTGGGCTATGTGTCCGACGGCATTTTTGACGTGAAAACGGGCCGGATGCGGGCCCTGGTGGTGCCGGGGGGCTACCGGGTGATGGGCATACTCGGCCGGAACGACGACTACGTCATCCCCTGGGAGGCCATACGGCGCATCGGGGACGACATCATCCTGGTGGAGGACAGCCGTCTGGAGACCCGGGAGCGCAAGCGCAGAAAGTGGCCGGAGGCGGCCGCCCCCTGCCCGGAGCGCCGGGAGAAGGAGCCGCCGCGCCAGGAAGGCGAAAAAAGCACGTATTCCTGAGAAGTTTTTTGAAAAAGGGGCAAAATAAGGGTTGCAATTTGAAATTTGCTCTGGTATAATATCTAAGCCCTGAAAAAGGGATTACGCACACGCGGGGATGCCGGGTCATGTGCCGCGAGGTTGGCACGGCAGGGGATCTGCGTGGAGGGTAAAAACTAAATTTAAAAAGGAGAACACAAAAATGGCAGTCGTATCCATGAAGCAGCTGCTGGAGGCCGGCGTACATTTCGGCCACCAGACCCGCAGATGGAATCCCAAGATGGCGCCCTACATCTACATGGAGCGCAATGGGATCTACATCATCGACCTTTCCAAGACCGTAAAGAAGCTGGAGGAGGCCTACAACTTCGTCCGTGAGCTTAGCGAGAACGGCGGCACCCTTCTGTTCGTGGGCACCAAGAAGCAGGCCCAGGACGCCATGCGCGAGGAGGCCGAGCGCGTGGGCATGTACTACGTCAACGCCCGGTGGCTGGGCGGTATGCTCACCAACTTCAAGACCATGCGCACCCGCGTGGACCGTCTGGCCCAGCTCAAGCGCATGCAGGAGGACGGCACCTTTGACATGCTCCCCAAGAAGGAAGTCATGAAGCACCTGGGCGAGATGGCGAAGCTGGAGAAATATCTGGGCGGCGTCAAGGAGATGAACAAGCTCCCCTCCGCGCTCTTTATCGTGGATCCCCGCAAGGAGCGCAACGCCATCGCCGAAGCCCGCCGTCTGGGCATCCCCATTGTGGCCATCGTGGACACCAACTGCGACCCCGACGAGGTCGATTACGTGATCCCCGGCAACGACGACGCTATCCGCGCCATCCGTCTGATCGCCTCCACCATGGCCAACGCCATCCAGGAGGGCCGTCAGGGCGAGGACGCCGCCGAGGCCAAGGCCGAGGCTGAGGCTGCCGCCGAGGCCCCCGCCGCAGAGTAAGACAGGAGGACAAATGATATGGCTATTACCGCCGCAGATGTAAAGAACCTTCGCGAGATGACCGGCGTCGGCATGATGGACTGCAAGAAAGCCCTGGCCGCCACCGACGGAGATATTGACAAGGCCGTGGAATGGCTGCGCGAGAAGGGCCTTGCGGCCGCCCAGAAGAAGGCCGGCCGCATCGCCGCCGAGGGCGTGGCGTACGCCGCCGTCATTGACGGCGTGGGCGTGTGCGTGGAGGTCAACGCCGAGTCCGACTTCGTGGCTAAGAACGACGTGTTCGTGGACTATGTCCATCAGGTGGCCGCCGTGGTTGCCAAGGACGCCCCCGCGGATCTTGACGCCCTGATGGCCTGCAAATATCCCGGCTCCGAGCTTACCGTCAAGGAGGCGCAGAACGAGAAGGTGCTGGTGATCGGCGAGAACATCAACGTCCGCCGCTTCGCCCGCTTCGACACCGGCGTTTCCGTGGCCTATGTCCACATGGGCGGCAAGATCGGCGTCATCGTCAATCTGGACACCGACCTGCCCGCTGAGAAGGTGGAGGCCGTGGGCAAGGACGCCGCCATGCAGATCGCGGCCCTGAATCCCCGCTTCTGGGACAAGTCCCAGGTCACCCAGGACGTGCTGGACGAGGAGAAGAAGATCATGATGGCCCAGATGGCCAACGATCCCTCCATGGCCAGCAAGCCCGAGCAGGTGCGCGAGCGCATCGTCATGGGCAAGCTCAACAAGTTCTACGCCGAGAACTGCCTTCTCCAGCAGGAGTTCGTGAAGGACAATTCCGTGTCCGTGGAGAAGTATATCGCCAACACCGCCAAGGCCCTGGGCGGCTCCATCACCTTTGCCGGCGCCGTCCGCTTTGAGAAGGGCGAGGGCATCGAGAAGCGCCAGGACGACCTGGCCGCCGAGGTCGCCAAGCTGGTCAAATAAGTTAAATCCCCTATCGATCCCCGGAGAGAAATTTCCGGGGATTTTTTTAATTTTACAGATCCTTGCTATTTTGTACTCGACAGGGCGGGAAAAAATGCTATAATATAGCTGACGGGAGTCGAACCCACGTCGGTTTTCGCCGGCTGATTTGCGCCAGTACTTTGTCAAAAGCCTTGACAATACACAAAGTATTCTCTGTGGCATTTTCCGCGTCCTGACGCAAATCAGCTCGCCGAAAACTGCGTAGCACTCCACGGGTCGCCATTTTCGAGGGATTTTCCGTGCGGAGGGCGAGGCAAAGCGACTCACGCAAAAACGGGGCCCCCATCGGGCCGTTGCCCGATGGGGAAAGGACGATGCGAGCCAGCGCCTGAGGGCGAATACTTGGAAGCCCGAGGTTAAGCGGCTCGCGTGAGGACGCGGGCCCGCGTGGAGCGACGTGGGTTCGACTCCCGTCAGCTACAAAACAATTTACCCGGAAAGAGGTCAACGCGATGAACGACTACATTCTTCTCACCGATTCCTCCTGCGATCTGCCGCCGCAGCTGGCGGAGGAGCTGGATATACAGGTGCTGCCCCTGAAGGTGAACCTGAACGGCAGGGAATTTCGCAACTATCTGGACGAGCGGGAGATCTCGTCCGGGGAATTTTACGCGGCCCTGCGCGCCGGCGGCGCCGCCTCCACCAGCGCCGTGAACCCCAGCGAATTTGTGGAGCTGATGACCCCCTATCTGGAGCGCGGCCTGGACATTCTCTACGTGGGCTTCGCCACGGCCCTGTCCAGCACCTGCCAGAACGGCGCCATCGCCGCCCAGGAGCTGAAGGAGAAATACCCGGAGCGGAAGATTTACGTGGTGGACTCCAAGTGCGCCTCCATGGGGCAGGGGCTCCTGGTGTACCTGACGGCGCTGAAAAAGCGGGAGGGCGCGGACATCGAGGCCCTGCGGGACTTCGCCGCCGCCACCGCCCCCCGGGTGGTGCACTGGTTCACCGTGGACGATCTCTACTTCCTAAAGCGCGGAGGCCGCGTCAGCGCCGCTACCGCCGCCGTGGGGACGCTTTTGAACATCAAGCCCGTCCTCCACGTGGACGACGAGGGGCGGCTCATCAACATGGCCAAGGCCAAGGGCCGGAAGGCCTCCATCAAGGCCATTTACGACAAGTGCGCCAAGACCGGCGACGATATCGCCCACCAGCACGTTTTCATCAGCCACGGCGACTGCCTGGAGGACGCCCGGCTTCTGGCGTCCATGGTGGAGGAGAACCTGCATCCCTTAGATGTGACCATCAGCCCCGTGGGCCCCGTCATCGGAGCCCACTCCGGCCCCGGCACCCTGGCCCTGTTCTTCCTGGGCGACGTGAGATAATCCCGGCAAACGCCTCTCCCCTCCCCCGCCCCGACCGCCGGGGAGACTGTGGGAAAAAGGAACGTGCGGGAAAAATCCTGTATCTGCGTTTTTTACTAAACTGAAAAGCCGCCCGGACAGCTCCGGGCGGCTTTTTTGCTGTAGATCTGTAGATCAGATCTGAGGTTATCCCTCCGGGGAGGGGCCGGGGGCGTCTGTCTCCGGGGGGGTCGTCTCCGGCGGGGTAGTATCCGGCGGAGTCGTCTCCGGCGGCGTGGTATCCGGCGGAGTCGTGGCGTCTGTCGTATCCTCCGTTTCCGGTGTGGTGTCGGGCGGAGGGGCCACGGGGGTATAATAGAACTCGGCCACGTTGTCCTCCGGCTCCTGGCTGATGGTCAGCGTCACGGTGGCGGGGCCGGTGAGGATATAGCCCTCCACGGTGGGCGCGGTGACGGTGATCTCACGGCCCACGGTGCTGGTGCCCTCCTCCCGCTCATAGAGGATATTGACTCCGCCGTATCCGTTGACGGCAATGCCGCGGGCGTAATAGCTCATGGGCTCCACGCCGGGGACAGGCGTCTGGTAGGTGTTGGCGGGGACGGAGAAGTCCTTGATGGGCAGATCCTCGTGGATGGACGACATGAGGGCCTGGAAGATGGTGGCCGCCGGGTTGCCGCTGACGGAGATGGGCTTGGGGTAGGGGTAGCCGGTCCAGATGGCGGCCACGTAGTAGGGGGTGAAGCCCACGAACCAGCGATCCTTCCGGCTGTCGGTGGTGCCGGTCTTGCCGCCAAAGGGCATCCGGCCCGCCTTGGTGTTGACCCTGATGCTGATGGTGCCGATGGTGGGGGCATCCTTGAGCATATCCGTCATCCAATAGGCGGTGACGGGGCTGATGACGCCCTCGGTCTCCGGGACGTTCTCGTAGATGAGATTCCACTCGGAGTCGTAGATCTGGGTGAAGGTGCGCGTCTCGATGAACTGGCCCTCGTTGGGGAAGATGCCGAAGGCCTGGGCCATCTCCCGCACCGTGGCGCCGTAGGTCAGCTGGCCCAGGCACAGGGGGGCGTAGTCCATATCCCTGGGATCCAGTTCCATATGCAGCTTCTCCGTGAGGAAGGCGTAGGAGGAGGCGGGGGTCAGCATATCCAGCACCTGGGCGGAGACGCGGTTGTAGGACTTGGACAGACCCCGGCGGATGGTGACGATGCCGTGGGTATCGTTATCGTCGTTCTTGGGCATCCAGCCGGGCTTGCCCTTAAGCTCCGTGGCGCCGTCGTCGATGAGCGTGTCGGGGGTGATGAGGCCGTAATCCATGGCCGGGGCGTACACCGCGATGGGCTTGAGGGAGGAGCCGGGGGGCCGGCGGGTTTCGGTGGCCATATTGAGCCACAGGTTGCCGGTCTTCTCCCCCGCCTGGCCGGCCAGGGCCACGATGTTGCCGGTGTAGGGATCGGTAATGACCACGGCGGACTGGAACTGCTGGCTCCCGTCGCCCTTGGCCTTCAGACTGTCGATATACTCCCGGTTGCCGTAATACTGATCCACCTTGGCCTGAACCTCCGGATCCATGGTGGAGTAGATCTTGAAGCCGCCGGTAGCCAGCAGGGTCTTGGCCGCCTTGACGGTGACGCCCCTCTGCTCGGCCAGATACTCCGCCACGTCCTGGCGCACCGTCTCGTCGAACCAGGAGTAGATGGCGTCGGTCCGGCCTTCGGTGTCGCCGTTGACGAAGTGGAGCTCCTCGGCCTTGGCCGTCTCGTACTGCTCCTTATCGATGTACCCCTGGCGGTACATCTCGTAGAGGATCGTCTCCTGGCGCTTCTTGTTGGCCTGGGGGTGTAAATAGGGGTTGTACATGGAGGGGTTGTTGGTGATGCCGACGATGCAGCAGATCTCGGCCAGGGACAGATTCTTGACCTCCTTGTCGAAATAGTACCGGGCGGCGTCGCCGATGCCTCTGGATTCCCCGTGGCCGAAGTTGACCACGTTCAGGTACCACTCGATGATCTCCCACTTGTCGTATTCCTTCTCCAGCTGGAGGGCGGCGAAGATTTCCGTCAGCTTCCGGCGCACGGTGTTTTCGTTCTCGCCGGTGACGTTCTTGCGAAGCTGCTGGGTGATGGTGGAGCCGCCGAAGGTGCTGTTCCCCAGGAACATGTGGAGGAAGGCGTTGGCGGTGCGGGCCCAGTCCACGCCGTGGTGCTTGTAGAAGCGCTGATCCTCGATGGCCACCAGCGCGTGCTCCATGTCCTTGGGGATCTCGTCGTAGGGCACCCAGTACATGAAGCCGTCGTCGCTGAAAATGGAGGCGGATTCCACCCAGCTGTCCGTTCCCTTGTCGTAGTAGTAGATAATGCTCGTCTCGTTGAGCTGGTACTCCTCCAGGGAGACGCCCAGATCCTCGCTGGCCAGGTTCGTCTTGATGTAGATGGCGAAGATGCAGGCGAAGATGGCGCCGGTGGTGATGAAGATGAGCAGGAGGATCCCCACCGTCCTCAGCGCCAGAGCAACGGTGCTGTAAACCGCGTTCACGCCCGCCTTGGCGGTCTTTTTCAGGGCGCGTTTCGTCTTATATTTCAAGCTGACACCTCACGATCCGGTGAAACCCGCAAATAGCTGCACTTTTGATTTTCTTATTCTACCACAATGAGGTGTAAATTTGTAGCTTTTATTTGAACATTTAATAAATTTTCTCAAAACCGGGCAAAATAGAAGTATTCTTAAGAGGAGGACGATCCCATGAAAAGCAGACTGTGGATATTGCTGCTGGCGCTGGCGCTGGCGGCGGCAACGGGCGTGGCGTCCATCGCCGCCCTGGCCAATTTTGAGGCCGGGACAGCGGCGGGCGTCCGTGAGGAGATGCTGGAAAAGGGCGGCTACACCCTGGCCGCGTACAACGGCGTCATCGGCGTCTTTGAGGGGGATACGCTCCTGATGACCGCCGACGTGCCCCTGGAGGGCCTGCGGGCGGTGGACAGGGAGCAGATCGCCCGGGGCATCGCCGTGGACACCTGGGAGGAGGCCGTTAAGCTTCTGGAGGATTTCGGGTCGTAAAGGCGGGGGATCCCTTTCCGTCTATGACGATTTTACCCAAAGCAAAAATTTCCCTTGATTTATGGGCCGGGATACGCTATAATGAGGACAACAAAGAGAAGACGGAAGGGTGCGGCCAATGAGTGAGGAATACAGCGGCAACATCATCTCCATCAGCGATGAGGAGGGCAACAACTACGAGCTGGAGCACCTGGACACCATCGAGATGGACGGGGTCTACTATCTGGCGTTCCTGCCGGTGAACGACGGCAAGGGGGACGAGGATCTGGGCATGGTCATCCTGAAGACCGAGCGGGGCGAGGACGGCGACGACTATCTGGTAGTCCCCACGGACGAGGAGATCGACAGGGCCTACGACCTCTTTATGGAGGAGCTTTTCTCCGACGAGGAGGACGGCGCCCAGGAGTGACCCTATAAAATCATACGGAACCTGATCTGTGGAGTGAGGGGCGGGTCTGTTTAAACCCACATCTCTTATAAGGGATGCCCACCTCTGATGCCGGTTCGCAGGCCTCCCGCTTGCCGTTCGCGAGTGGAAGTTGGAAGCGGTTAAGGACTCAGGGAGCAACCCACCTGCATATATTGTGCAGGTTATAAATGGGCCCGCCCCTCACTTCACAGGAAAAAAGACGGACAAAGGCCGTTTGGCCTTTGTCCGTCTCAGTCTGTCAAAAAACCACCTCACGCCCAGCGTAAGCGGGCGTATGGGTGGCCGAAAATAGAAAATATGGTAGTG
>CANQBA010000032.1 GCA_947589545.1 uncultured Oscillospiraceae bacterium
CACTACCATATTTTCTATTTTCGGCCACCCATACGCCCGCTTACGCTGGGCGTGAGGTGGTTTTTTGACAGACTGACAGAAAGAACGGCCCGCCGGAAACGGCGGGCCGTTCTTTCTGTCGGAAAAGCCCTGGCGGGCTTTTCCGACTGACGGATGCACAGCGGCACGGTGAGCAAGGGCCGCGCTGGGACCGGCTAAAAGTGGATCAGCGGGATCTCGTCAAAAACGATCCTTGCTTTGTCGGAGCCCTCCACAACATTGTCATTCAGCCATTCCATAAACGCGGCTGCGCCGTCGTACACCATGACCTCTGCCCCATTCAGGACCTTCCGATATGAATGGGGCGCGTTTTTGTCCCAAAGCCACTGATCGAATAGAGCTTGACAGTGGCCCACATCATCCGCGATATGATCGGGCACCTCCGCTATGCAATATCCGTTCTGCCCCTGATCGATGATGATGTATTTCATAACGGAACGATCCTTCATACGGTATCCCCCCTCTAAATTTGTCGAACGGCCGCCTATTCGACACGAAGTATTGTACCACATAAATCTGTCATACGCAACCGCCAAGGGGAAGTCGAATCGAGATCAAAAAATAAAAATAAAGTTTAACTTTCCTATTGACATTAATAATATTAAAGATTATAATGAATAATGTTAAAGCGAGTGGGGAATATAAGGTTCTCCCGATTCAGCCTGGACAGATGTATGGCCGACATTGCCGGTCGGGACAGGAGCGCTTTAAACAATGACAAAATCGCCGGGAGGTACGATCGTATGAAAGGATGTAATTTTCTTCAATTTCTTGGCTGCTGCGTGATCAGCATCGGCTTGATTGCCGCGGGGTGGCTCATCAGCGAGGGATTGCCCGACACAACAAGAGTGCCGGCAAACCTTTCGGTGATCACAAAAACGGTGGACGAAGAGATTGGCGACTATCTGTCTATGCCCGAGATCGCCGCGTACTTCGGGGTCACAAGAGAGGACGTGGAGAAGCTGTTCAACTCCGGTGAACTGGAAGGAACATATATCAAGGTGGGAGCAAATCTTGTTTTCAGCCGCCAAAAACTTGACGAATGGGTGGAGAGACGGATGGGATAAGCTCCCGTTTGCCGGGATATTGCACACTGTTGGCTAAATTTTCACCCCGGCTATGGCTCCGGTACTCCGGGAACACAGACGGGGAGATCGTGCTAAAGGGGGTGATCGGGATGGAGATACTGCCCGGTTGGATGTCGGAGCTGGACGAGGGGGACATGACGTTTGTCAAGCGGTTCCTGCTGGCCTCCGGATCCCTAAAGGAGATGGCGCGGGAGTACGGGGTCACGTATCCCACCGTCCGCTTGCGGCTGGACAGGCTCATTCAGAAAATCAAGATGGCGGACAACGCCGAGAGCGAACCCTATGTGGCCCTGATCAAGCGGCTGGCGCTGGACGACCGGCTGGACTTCGACACGGCCAAGCTGCTGATCAGCGAGTACAAAAAAGAAAAAGGAGGAAACTGATATGGAATCTGCCACAAGTACGCAGATCAGCGGCCTGCTGGCTCTGCTCTTATACATCGCGCTTTTCGCGGGAACCATCGTCCTGCAGGTGTACCTGTCCCGCCGGGAGAGCCGCTGGCCGGGGCTTGTGCTGCCCATTTTGTCCTTCGTCCTGTCGCTGACGACGGCGCTGGCGCTGACGCTGTCCACCGCCGGCCCAGGAACCCTCACGGTGGAGGAATACGGCCCCGACGGCACCGTGATCAACACCCAGACCACCGAAGTGGATCCGTGGTCGGGGCCGGGGCCGGGGCCGGAGCGAAACGTCGGCGAAACCCTCATCGGCGGCGGGATCGCGTTCCTGGTCGCGAATATCCCCACCCTCATCTACACCGCCATCTACTGCGGCGAGCGTGAAAAATTCCGCCGCCGGGAGCAGATGAAGAAAATGAACATACAGGATCTGGAATAAACGCGCCGCCTTTACGGCGGTGATCAAAAAATCCCCGGCTGATAGCGGCCGGGGTTCAAGGAGGAACAGAAAATGAAGGATACCGTTCTAAGAGTGATCGTCACGTTTATTGTATTTGCGGGGATCTACCTGTTATCCGGGCCAATGATCGGATGGACTCAATATGATATGTATCTAAAGGGCATTGAGTTCCTGGCGGCGGTGACCGGCGCGGGCTGCTATTGGATAGGAAGCAATAAGCGCTGAATTTGTGTTTAAAGCCGAATTACAAAATATTTAATTAAGAAATTGCAGAGGCCGCCGAGGGCGGCGGCCTCTACAGCATCTTATAGAAAATGATTGGGGATTCGATACACGGGCCGGCCGGGTGTCCGGCCCGTACGGGGCGCGTGGTACGAAATGCGACAGGTTTCGTGCGGGCGTTCCCCCGGGGTTCTCCACATAGGGGCGGCGGCCCCAGTGTGGTCGTTTTTAAAAGGGGGAGTCCCGTCCGCCTGTAAGGCGGACAACCTTATTCCCCTCGCTCACTCCTTCTCCGCCAGGATGGGCAATGCCGTAATTACCGCGGACAGCGGGAGGGCGATGAGGAGCTTCAAAAGAACCATGTGCCTGAGATTGGCAAACAGCACCGTCAGGGGGGAGGCCGAGAGCTTCAGATGCCAGCCCGGCACCAGGAGGGTCAGGGCGAAATAGGTGACGATCAGCGCCAGAAAAAACAGGACGGCGGACTGGAGCGCGCGTTTTTTCATGGATGAATACTCCTTTCAGACCAGATCCTTTATGGACACGTTGACCTTATGTTCAATGGGCTTCCACTCCACCTTCCGGAACAGGGCGCAGACGGAGATGGGGATGTAGGTCATCATAAAGACCGGGAAGGTCAGGGTGTACAGCACCTTTTTAGCAGCCGTGGTGCGGATATGCCGCCACTCCTTTACGGTGGTCAGCGCCCCCAGAAACAGCATAAAGAGGTATGTCCCGGCCAGAGAGCGCGCCGCCGGGAGAAGCACCTCCAGGAGGGTGCCGCCGGACAGCAGCGTCAGCACCGACACGGCGCCGTTGATGAGAAGCCCCGAGGTAGCCAGGACGATGGCGGGCATGATGGACATCACCATATCGAAGCAGGAGAAGCTGCCGTGGGCCGCAGCCGAGAGGAGCCGGCCGCCGTACAGGCGGAACACCTGCAAAAAGCCCCGGGACCAGCGCATCCTCTGCCGCCAGGACTGGCGGAATTTCACCGGCTGCTCGTCAAACAGCTCCGCGTCGGGGGCGTAGCCGATCCGATCCCCCCGGATCATGCAGTCCGCCGTGAATTCCGTGTCCTCCGTCAGGGTGTGGAAGGGCCAGCCGCCGTTGCGCTCCAGGATCTCCCGGCTCACCAGAAAGCCCGTCCCAGACACCACAGCGCTGGAGCCGATGAGGGCCCGGGCGTGGTTGAGATATTCCGCGTCCCGCAAAAACCACAGGGCGTACCCGGCGCTGATCCAGTTGTCGCCGAAATTCTTGGAGTTGCGGTAGCTGGTGACGATCCTGTACCCGTCGGAAAACTGCCGGTTCATGGCGGTGATGTACCCCGGCGCCAGCAGATTGTCCGCGTCAAAGACGAAATACCCGTCAAAGACGTCGCCCCGCTCCCGCCAGATCTGCCGCAGCAGGAAATCCAGGGCGTAGCCCTTCCCCACACGCGCCCGGTCAAACCGCTCATAGACCGTGGCCCCGGCCCGCCGGGCCGTCTCGGCGGTGGCATCGTCGCAGTTGTCCGCCGCCACAAAGACGCTGACCAGCTCCCCCGGGTAGTCCTGGCTCCGGATGGACTCGATCAGGTTCCCGATGACCGCCTCCTCGTTGCGGGCCGCGATCAGCACCGCGTACCGGTGGAGGACCGCCGGCGCGTGGGGCCGGTCGCGCTTGAGGTGGGGGATCAGCAGATAGACAAGCTGGTAGAAATAGCAGGTGAAAAAGAGGATCGACAGTAAGACGTTGAACGCGCGCAGTGTGGACATGACCGTGCCTCCCTTTTTTTGATGCTCCCATCATACCAGAGGCCCGGTTAAGAAAAAATCCGAAAAGCGATTAAGAAAGTATTAATTGAAAAGCCGGACATTTTCGTCCGGCTTTTTCATAAATTTATTCCGCTTTGGCGGCGAAAACCAGCTCGCCGTTGTGCTTGCCCGCCGCGATGCCGCCGGGGGCGGTAAAAAGCTCGATCTCATCCCCCAGCCGCGTCTCGGCGGCGAAGTTCATGGTCAGCTCCCGCACCGACTCCAGTCCCAGCACCTCCAGGGCCAGATCGGCATAGCGGCAGTTGTTGGTGTGGTTGTTTTCGTCCAAATCATCGATTGTCACGGTGTGGCGCCCCGCGGGCGTCAGCTCCCGGGGCCGGATACGGGCGATGCCCTCCGGCATGGCCGGCTCCGGGTTGTGGACGCCGGGAAAATCCAGGCCTGTCTGCACCGCGTGGCGGGTGGCGGCGTCCACGATGCACCACTGACTTGTGCCGGTGACCGGCTCCTCCCCCGCGGGGGAGAGGATGTGGAAGTCGCGGTCGTAGATCAGCGACCCGGTGCGCCGGGGATAGCTGAGCAGGGTGTATTCCGTCCCCGGCTCCAGGGCCCCGGACACCCGGAAGCGGTATTTTGTGATGACCCAGATGAGATTTTTGGCGATCAGCTCGTCAAAGCCCAGCCCCGCCGAGGCGGCGTGGGCCCGGGCGATGTCCTGAAAGGCGTGGAGGATCCGGGAGGCCCGCACCGTCCCGGCGGCGGTGAAATCCGCCTCAGAAAACCGGAGGGGCATGGTGTAATGAATATACATCCGTTTGCCCTCAGCGTATTTCCGCGTTCAGCTTGGCCTTCAGGTCGTAGAGGATGCCCTTGATGAAGTGATCCAGCTCCTTGGGCTCCAGGGCCTTGTCCGAAGGGGCGAAGACGATCTTGAAGCTCATGCTCTTCTTGCCCTCGCCCACCTGCTTGCCGCGATAGACGTCGAAAAGCTCCACGGATCTGACGGCCTTGCGCTTGCCCCGGATCGTCTCTATGAGCTGGCCGCAGGTGACGCTCTCGTCCACCACCAGGGACAGATCCCTGTCCACGTCCGGGAATTCGGAGATGGGCTTATAGCGCAGGGCCTCCGGGAACAGCCAGGAGAGAGCCGCGTAGTTGATCTCGCCCAGATAGATACTGCCGCCGCCCTTGCTGTCCTTGGGCAGATCCAGGGTGGGGACGATCTCGTTGGCCAGCTTCCCGAACACGCCCACCGTCCTGTCCCCCACCCGGATGGAGGCGGAGACGCCGGGGTGGAGCCAGCTGACAGCGGCCCGGTCATAGTCGAATTTCACGTGGAAGGCCGCTCCCAGGGCCTCCACGGCCCCCTTGGCGGTGAAGAAGTCCTCCCCGTCGCCAAATAGCGCGAAGCCCAGGTGGGGGATCTCCCAGGGCAGCTGTGTCACCGGCCGGGCCTTGGGGACGTAGATGTTGCCGTACTCGAAAAGCCGCCCGGCGCTGTTGCCCCGCTTCAGATTCTCCACCACGGTCTTGAGCAAAGAGGGCGCCAGGGTGGAGCGCATGGTTGTCAGGTTGGCGGAGATGGGGTTCATGATTCTGATGGTGTTCCGCTCCGGGGCGTCCTCCGGCAGGCGCAGAGCGTCCAGATCCGCGTCGGCGTAGAAGGCCAGGGTGGAGATCTCATAGAAGCCCTGGGCGCACAGGACGCGCTTGAGCCTGTCCACCTGCTCCTGCTCCGCCGTCAGGCCGCCGTTGGTAACGGCGGCGTCCTTTAAGAAGGTGGGGACGATGTGCTCGTAGCCGTACTCCCGAATGACCTCCTCGGCCAGATCCGGCTCGCCGATCTCGATGTCCTCCCGCCAGCGGGGCGCCGTCACGTCCAGGGTGTCGCCGTCCCGCTCCACCCGGAAGTCCAGCCGGCGCAGGATGTCCACGACGGTGTCCGCCGGAACCTGGATGCCCAGGATGCGGTTGATGCCGGAGACGGTGGCGGTGAAGCGCTTGCCCTCCCGGGGGGCGCCGGCGCTGCAGTCAAATTCGCTGGAGGTGATCTCCCCGCAGCCCAGCTCCTGGATAAGGTGCAGGGCCCTGGCCATGCCCAGCTCGCAGGTGTACTCGGAGATGCCCTTCTCGTAGTGGGCGGAGGCGTCGGTATTCTGGCCCAGGCTCCGGGCCGTCCGGCGGATATTGTCCCGGGTGAATTTGGCGGATTCAAACAGAAGCTGGCGGGTGTCGTCTGTGATCTCGCTGTTGAGGCCGCCCATGATGCCCGCCAGGGCCACGGGCTTGTGGCCGTCGCAGATGACAAGGTTCTGGGGATTCAACCGGAACGCCTTGCCGTCCAGGGTGGTGATCGTCTCGTCCTGGGCGGCCCGGCGCACGATGATCCGGTGGCTCTCCAGGGTGTCCATGTCAAAGGCGTGCATGGGCTGGCCGATCTCCAGCATCACGTAGTTTGTGATGTCCACGATGTTGCTGATGCTCCTGAGGCCGCACAGGGCCAGGTGGCGGCGCATCCAGGCCGGGGAGACGCCGGGGGTGATGTTCCGCACCCAGTGGCCCAGATACCGGGGGCACAGGTCGGGAGCCTCCACGGTGATGTCAAGGCCGGGATAGGTGACGTCCGTCTGGGTGTAGTCCGAGGCCGGCATTTTAAGGGGCTTACCCAGGCAGGCGGCCACCTCCCGGGCGATGCCCAGGATCGACTGGCAGTCGGCCCGGTTGGAGGTGATGGAGATGTCAAAAACCGTCTCGTCCAGGCCCACCAGGGGCTTCACGTCCGCCCCCAGGGGGGCGTCCTCCGGCAGTTCCAGCAGGCCGCAGTACCCCGCGCCGGGGTAGAGATCCTCGTTAAGGCCCAGCTCCGTGCCGGAGCAGAGCATCCCCTCGCTGGCGTAGCCGCGCATCTTGCCCTTTTTGATGGTGGCCACGCCCAGCACCGTCTCGTGGTCGGCGGCCGTCTCGTACACCGTGGCCCCCTGGAGCGCCACAGGGTAGACCCCGCCCACACGCACGTTGTCCGCGCCGCAGCAGATCTGCAGGGGCTTCTCCCCCGCCACGTCCACCTGGCAGACGTGGAGATGGGTGTCCGGGATGGCCTCGCAGGCCACGACCTTCCCCACCACGACCCCGGAGATATCCCTGCCGGTGTCGATAAGCTCCTCCACCTCAAAGCCGCAGCCGAAAAGCTTCTCCTCCAGCTGCGCGGCGGTGATATCAATGTCAACGAACTCTTTGAGCCAACTGAAAGGTACCTTCATCTTCGTCAACCTCCTTAATCCTTGAACTGTCTGAGAAAACGAAGATCGTTCTCATAGAAAAGCCCGATGTTGTTGATGCCGTACTTGAGCATGGCCACCCGCTCGATGCCGATGCCGAAGGCAAGGCCGGAGTATTCATGGGGGTCGATGCCGCAGTTTTCCAGCACCTTCCTGTGGACGATGCCGCCGCCCAGGATCTCGATCCAGCCGGTGCCCTTGCAGAGGCCGCAGCCGTGGCCCCCGCACTCAAAGCAGCTGACGTCCACCTCCACGCTGGGTTCGGTGAAGGGGAAGTAGCTGGGACGCAGGCGCGTCTTGGCGTCCTCTCCGAAGAGCTTCTTCACGAACTCGTCCAACATCCCCTGCAGGTCGCACAGGGTGATGTGCCTGTCCACCACCAGGCCCTCCATCTGGTGGAACTGGGGGGAGTGGGTAGCGTCACTGTCGGAGCGGAAGACGCGTCCCGGCACCAGCACCTTGATGGGCGGCTTCTGGATGTCCATGACCCGGATCTGGCCGGGGCTGGTCTGGGTGCGCAGGAGGATATCCTCGGTGATGTAGAAGGTGTCCTGCATATCCCGGGCCGGGTGGTTTTTCGCCACGTTGAGACGCGTGAAGTTGTGGTCGTCGTCCTCGATCTCCGGCCCCTCGAAGATCTCGAAGCCCATGCCGGCGAAGACGGAGATCATCTGGTTCTTCGTAAGGGTGATGGGGTGGAGCGCCCCCTCCTCCCGGGTTTTGGCCGGGAGGGTGATGTCGATCTGCTCGGAGGCGTTGCGCCGGACAAGCTCCGCCTGGGCGATCCGGGCCGCCGCCTCCTCGTAGGCCGCCGTCACCTGGGCCTTGAACTCATTGATGAGCTTGCCCATGGCGGGCCTCTCCTCCGGGGCCACGCCGCCCAGAGACTTCATCAGCTCCTGGACGCGGCCCTTCTTGCTGAGGAACTGCTGCCAGAAGGCGTCCAGCTCCTCCTTGGAGCCGACCCTGTCGATGGCCTCCGCCACCTGAGCGCGCATGTCTTTGATTTTTGATTCCATAAAAGCACCTCATAAGGAAGTTTTATTAAAACAAAAAAGCTTCATCCCGAACAGGGACGAAGCTTTTGCTCCGCGGTACCACCCGTGTTTTTGCCAAATGAAAGACAACACTTGTACGCCCGTAACGGGGGCCGCCGTCCCGGACTACTCGAAATAGACCTTTCCCCCGGGAAGCTTCGGAGTGAATTGCGCCGCCCGCGTCAAGGGCCTCTCAGCACAGGGCCCTCTCTCTGTCACGCGGCAGTCCCGGCGCACCGTCTCCGTCAACGCTTTTGTCACTTTTTTTCTGTATCTTATCATACCCGTCCGGAAATGTCAAGCCGTGTCCCGGACGAAAAAGGGCCTGTGAAAGCCCTGAAAAAGCCGCTATTTTGTCTCCTCTTTCATCTCCGCTTTCAGGGGCTCGGAGGGCTTTGGCGCTTCCTGCTCCTCCGGTGCGGGCGCGCCGCTCTTTTTCCGCTTGGAGAGGATCGCGGCCACCCTGGAGGCTCGCTCCTCCGGCTCCGGGGCGGCGTAGGTGGGGGCCAGCGTCTCCGGGTCGATGGACTCCAGGCCGTGGTAGAAGCCGGTGTCCTCCGGCAGGGAGCGGCCCCGCAGGCGGCGGTTGTTGAGCCGCCGGAACAGGCTGTAAAGGACGGTGGTGACGGGCACGCCGATGATCATTCCCAGGATGCCGAACAGCCCCCCGAAGAACAGGATGGCGAACATGATCCAGAAGCCCGAAAGGCCCGTGCGGGAGGAATGGATGCGGGGCTTGAGGATCTGGCCGTCGATCTGTTGGAGGATCACGGTGAAGATCACGAAGATCAGCGCCTGGGTGGGATTCTCCAGCAGGATCAGCAGAGTGGAGGGCACCGCGCCGATAATGGGACCGAACATGGGGATCAGGTTCGTCACCGCCACGATGATGGAGATCAGGGCCACATAGGGCATCCCCATAACGGTCATAAAGATGTAATTCAGGATCCCCACGATCAAGGAATCGATGACCGTGCCCACGATGTAGCTGCCAAATGCCTCGTTGACGGAGTTCAGCTCCTCCATGATCACGTTGGCGGCCTTGATTCGGCAGAGGGAGTAGATGAGCTTCTTGGCCTGGGCGATGAAGGTCTCCTTGTTGTACATCACATACACGGAGATCACCAGGCCCATCACCAGATCTACGATGGTGCTGATGACGGAGATGACGCCGCCGGTGACGCTGGAGAGGAACCTGGTGATGTTGGGCAGCACCTCGTTTTGCAGCCAATTCACCACCTGTTGGGAGATGGTGTTGATCCACTCCACCACCATGGGCTCCAGGGCGTAGCCGTCAAAGGTCTTTTCGAGCCACGCGATGGCGCTGGCCAGGTAGTCGCTGGAGTTGGTGACGATGGTCACCACGCCCGCCACGATCTCCGGCAGGACGATGGCGAAGAGGCCCGCGATAAAGCCCAGGGCCAGCAGGAGCGTCACAATGATGCCGAAGATCCGCGCCGCCTTCCGGGCCTTCACCGGGTCTTTTTTGAACAGCCGCGTACAGAGCTTTTTGAAAACCCGGTTTTCCAGGATGGTCAGGATCTTGTTGAGCAGATACGCGATGATGAAGCCGTAGATCACCGGCGCCAGCGCGGAGAGCACCACGCCGATGCCGTGCTTGGCGCCGTTCCAGGTGTTCAGCAGCCAAAAAAACGCGATGCTGGCCACCACCACGCAGAAGGCCGTCACGCCCCAGTAAAGATATTTTTTATCCCACTTGAAGTTTTTCATATGGTCTTACTTCCTTTTTCAAAGCACGGCCGCTCAGCCGTCCAGCTCCCGGTACATGGAGGCCGCGTCGTCTTTCCGCACCGTCTCCTGGACGGAGGTGACCTCCACCCGCACCTTCCTGGCCCCGAAGGACATCTCGATGATATCCCCCACCTTCACCTCTTTGGAGGGCTTGGCGGTGACGCCGTTCACCGAGATCCGTCCCCCGTCGGCGGCCTCGGCCGCCACGGTGCGGCGCTTGATGAGCCGTGAGACCTTCAGATATTTATCCAGCCGCATGTCGTCCCTCTTTTCCAGCTTATGTAATATAATAGGGTATTATTTTCCTAAATTAGACTTTTTGCCCCGGCGGGCCGGGGCAAATCATCATAGACTCTCACGCCGTAAGGTATCGGCAGGGGGCTTTACTCGGCGATGGTGTCCTTCAGCGCCTTGCCGGCCTTAAACTGGGGGATACGGGTGGCGGGGATGTTGATCTCCTCCTTGGTCTGGGGGTTGCGGCCCACGCGGGCGGCGCGCTCCTTGACCTCGAAAGCGCCGAAGCCCACCAGGGTGACCTTCTCGCCGGCCTTCATGGCCTCCACGACGGAGTCAAGGACGGCGTTGACGGCCTTATCGGAATCCTTCTTGGAGAGGCCGGTCTTCTCAGCGACGACGCTGATGAGTTCTGTCTTGTTCATGTTGTTCTTTTCCTCCTGTACATTTTTTCCTTTGAAATTCAAAAGTATATCTTAAAGAGCACGCGGCTCTTTAAATCGGTCAAAGCGCCTGTCAGAGGCCCCGCTCCGCCGCGTCGGCCACGAACCGGTCGGAGGCGGCGTTCAACAGCGCCTCGGGATCAAGCTTGCGCAGCCTTGTGAGCCGCACGCAGGCGAACAGCAGGTCGCCCAGGGCCCGCGCCTCCCCGTCCCCCTCCGTCAGGGCACGGCCGGCTGACTCCAGGGCCGTCCCGGCGCTCTCCAGCGCCGCTTGAGTCCCGTTCTCCAGGGCGCCGGCCTTGATGGCCTTCTTCTGGATCTTCTCCGCCCGCCAAAGGGCCGGCAGGCTCTTGGCTACGCTGTCCAGATCGGCGGCCAGGGTGTCCCGGTGCTTCTCCACCCGCTTGATCTGATCCCAGTTTTGCAGGACCTGGGCGGAATCCGTCACGGACACGTCCCCGAACACGTGAGGGTGGCGCGCGATCAGCTTCTTGCAAACGCCGTCGGCCACGCCGTTTAAGTCAAACCGCCCCGCGTCCTCCTCGATGTCCGCATGGAACACCACCTGTAAAAGGACGTCCCCCAGCTCCTCCCGGAGATGCTCGGAACTGCCCTCGTCGATGGCCTCCGCCACCTCGTAGGCCTCCTCCAGGAACTCCCGCCGGATGGACTCATGGGTCTGCTCCCTGTCCCAGGGACAGCCGCCCTCCCCCCGGAGGAGCTTCACGATCTGTCTCAGATCCGACACATCGTAGGATGACTTGTACACAAAATCTATCATACTTTTCCCTCAACTGCAAGTAAAAAATGAATAAATCCGGTGCGCTCACCGCAATTTCAGCATTTTTGCTATTTTTTGTCCCTTTGGCAGCAATAATATGTCATCCTTGGTCACAGCCCGCAGGCAGACGATGAGCACCGCGTAGACCACCAGGGCCGCCAGGATGGCCAGACCCAGGCAGACGACGCTTCCGAACCTGCCGCCGCCCAGGACGGGCAGAAGGTGTTTCTCCCCCAGGCCCTCCACCGCCCAGGCCGCGGCGCCCATCAGAAGTGCGCAGATCAGGGGCCGCAGGGTGATTTTCAGGTAGTTGGGCCGCTCCGGAAGCTTCACCGTCATGAAGACGATGTTCAGCACGGTGATGAGGATATAGCAGCACAGCGTCCCGATGGGCGCGCCGGCGATGTTCACCGCGGGCATCCCCACCAAAATATAGTTGACGCAGATCTTGACCACGCCCCCCACCGGCAGGGCCAGCAGAGCCAGCTTCTCAAAGCCGGAGGCCTGCAGGATCCCGTTGGTGATGAGGTAGGTGCAGACGAAATAGGAGGCGATCCCCAGCATAGTCAGGAGCATGGGGCCGTTCTCGTTGGAGCCGGGAAACAGCACGTGGAAGATGGGCTCCGCCAGCACCGCCAGGCCCACCGCCGCCGGCATAGCCAGCAGGTTCGTCAGCTTCATGCTGGACTCCATGGTGGTTCTAGCCTCCCCGTGTTCCCGGGTCACAAGCGACGCCGCGATGATGGGCACCACCGCCACGGCGATGGGCGTGATGAAGGAGGAGGGCAGGGTAAAGAGTGTCAGGCCCTTGGAGTACACACCGTAAAGTATATCCACTTCCTCCTGGGAAAAACCGGCCCCGGAGGCCAATCTTCCCCGCACCAGGGAGGTATCCACCAGATTGATGATGTTCAGCACCGAGGAGCTGAGGGTGATGGGGATACTCACCTTTAAGATCTGTCCCAGGGTATCCCCCACGCTGTCAGGCCGGTCCAGATTCAGGGTCATGGGCGTGCGCAGGGCGATGCGCCGGCGCATCGCCAGCAGGGTGGGGATCGCCAGGAAAAGGCCGATGGTGACGCCCACGATGGCTCCGGCGGCGATGACGCTGACGGGATAGCCCATGGCCTTCAGGTACCAGGCGATGGCCAGGCCGAAAACCAGCTTGCAGACCACCTCCATGATCTGGCTCACCGCCGTGGGCAGCATGTCGTTGTGGCCCTGGGCGTAGCCCCGCAGGACGGAGACGACGCAGGCGAAGAACACCGCCGGCGACAGGAGCCGCACGCCCAGCACCACCTGGTCGTCCTTCATGAGGCCGGCAAGCTGGGGGGCGAAGACGAACATCACCGCCGAGCCCACAAGGCCGATGACGCCGAAGGCCATCATGCCCACGGTGTAATACCGCTTGGCCTGCATGGGCCGGGAAGAGGCCCGTGCCTCGGAGATGAGCCGGGACAGCGCCACGGGTACCCCCGCCGTGGAGACGGTCAGCAGCAGGTTGTAGATGTAGTACATCACATTGAAGTGGCCCGCCCCCGCGTCGCCCAGGAGGTTGAACAGGGGGATCTTGTAGACAAAGCCTATGACCTTCGTCAGGGCCACCGTAGCCGCCAGGATCGCCGCGCCGGTGAGATAATTCGCTTTTTTGGATTCAGCCAATGGTATCGTTCCTCTCAATAAAGTGGGCAGGGCGCTCCCGCCTTGTCCCCACTGACAAATCTATTCACAGCCCCGCCATTTTACACCGTTCCGGCGCAAAAAGCAAGCCCTTTTCCCAATGTGGGTAGACGCGCAAGTTTATAAAATACCTCAAAGCCACTTCAGCGCTTTGGGGCCCCCGCCGGGCTGTCGCCCGGTGGGGAAAGGAGGAGCGAACGCTGCGACTGAGCCATCATGCTTTGCGTGGCGGCGAGGTATCGCGCGTTCCGCGACGACGTGGTTTATGTAACCCTGGCCGCGCCTTGGAAATTTCCCCCTGTTTACATAAGTTTTGTGGAAAACTCTGTGGAAAATGTGCAAAACTGCCCCATAACCGGGGCTTTTTCCACAGGGAGAGGCTGTGGATAACGGGAAGAAAGGAAAATTTTGTCGATTTACCTGCCCTCCGATTTTGTAAACCTGCGTTCCCGGCGCAGGCGGCGGATATCGCTGCCCTCGAAGCGCACAAGGCTGTAATCGCCGGTGAGCCGGGACATGATGGCGGGGTTGTAGCGCGTCTCCAGCTCCCGCACCGTAAGGTTGGAGCTGATGACGGTCTTTTTCCGGCCCATAAGGCGCGTGTTGATCAGGGTATAGAGGGCCGAGACGGTGAAGGCGGTGGGGTATTCAGTGCCCAGGTCGTCCAGGATCAGCAGGTCGCAGGTCTCCAGGCGGCGGATATCGGCCCGCAGGGCCTCCGGATCCCCCCGTCCAAAGCGCTCGGATTCGTATTTGGAAAGGGCCTCCACCGCCGTCTCATAGACCACGCTGTACCCCTTGGCGGCCACCTCCCGGGCGATGCAGGCGGAGAGGAAGGTCTTGCCCAACCCCGGCGCGCCGGAGAGGAACAGGTTGGGGGAGGACTCCGGGTTGAACTTGTTGGCGTAGAGCAGACACGTCTCAAAGGCCGTCTCCATCACCTGACGGGGGGACATGCCCGTGGCGGGGTTCACCGTGTCGGGGTAAAAGCTTAAATCGAAGCTGTCGAAGGTTTCCTCCCCCAGCTTCAAAAGGGCGGAGAGGTCTTTGGCCTGCTCCTCCTTATAGAGCTCCATAAGGCAATGGCACAGGGCGGTGCCCCGGCTGCCGGTGTCGTGGCAGTCCGGGCAGGAATAGCGGTCGTCCAGATAATCCAGGGGCAGGCCCATCCGTGTCAGCTCCAGGCCCCGCTGCTCCTGCAGGTCGATATTCTCCTCCCGCACCGCCGCCAGGGCCTCCTGGGGATCCCCGCCGGCCAGGGCCGCGCCCATGGCGGAGAGCATCGTCTCCCGGAGCCGCCTGTCGATGGCGCGGATCCGGGAGTTCCGGGCGTAGACCTCCTCCCGGCGGCGGCTCGTCTCGGCCTCGTTCTCCCGCCGGCGGAGCTCAAGTCTGTCTCTGGCTCTGGCCAGAAGCTTCCCGTCAAGGCTCATTGTCCGTCCTCCCCTTTCAGCATCCTCAGTGTGGCTCGCATCTGCTCATATTCGCCGGCCGTGACCTCCTCACGGGCGCTCCCCTGCCGGCGCGGGGGCTCCTTCCGGGCGGGCGGCGCGTCCTTTTCCCGCGCCTCTCCGGCCGTGTGGATGCCCTTGGCGTGCCAGGAGCACAGGATGGAGTCCATATACCGCCAGGTGAGGCGGCCCGTCTTGATCACTGTCCTGTCGTAGGCCTCGGCCACGGCGTCGGTGGTGAAGCCCATGTCCAGCCAGGAATCGATATAGCTCTTTTCCGAAGCGGAGAGGTTTCTGCCGGCCAGGCCGATGACGGCGGCTGTCTCCCGCTCTCCAACGCGCAGCTGGCTCTGGCGCTTCATGTAGTCCTCCGCCGCCTCCACGGTGACGATGCCCTCCCGCTCCCAGATATAGGCCTCCTTCTCCACGGTGCGCATGGAGGGGCGGCGGCCGGGGCCGTAGCGCTCCTCATCCCGGGCCGCGCACCAGTTCACCAGCATAAGGATCGCCGCCGGCTCCAGCTTCAGGTTGTCGTAGATATTCAAAAGCTTCAAAAGGCCGTCGGAGGAGAGCACGCGCCCCAGCACCGTCTGAACCTCGGGCACCAGCCCCTGAAAGGTCTTGTCGGTGGCGGCGAACCGCTTGATGTCCTCCAGGGTGTACTGGGGCCGCTCGTCGGCGGGCCGGAGCTTGGGGGCGGGGGCGGGGCTTGTCCGCGACGCCACAAGGCCCAGGCGCTCCAGGACCTCCATGGCGCTCTCCACCTGCCCGGAGGATCTGTGGATGGCCCCGGCGGCATCCACGGGCTCATAGCAGCCGCCGTGGGAGAGGATGTAGAGATACAGAAGGGCCGCGTCGCCGCTCCCGGCGGACAGGAGCTTCTCCACGGCCTCCCGGGAGACGGCGATCTCCCTGCCGTCCGTCAGCACATATTCAGCCGCCACGTCTTCCCCTCCCTTCGGCAGGACTCCGCATAAATCATACATAGATGGTAGCAGTATAACAGATTTCCAGCCGTTTTACAACACCCAGAATAGGGACTGTCGAAAATGGGCGCGGGCGGGCCTTTGCCGGCGCGCGGGCCGCCGGAAAAAGGGCCGGATACGCGTTTTTTGAAGTGAGTTTTGCGATTTGGCGCGATGCCTCTTGCATTTTTCCCGCCAAACGGCTACAATAGCGTATGATTTCCTTTCCGCCCTCAGGCGGAGAAAGGCGCGAATATGGATAAAGTGAGAACAAAGCCCCGCGGCAAGGAGGCCGTCCGGTTCGCCCTGGCGCTTATATGCGCCAAGCTGACGGTGCCGCTTTTGAAGCTCACCCGGCACAACGGCACCAACTTCCCCGGCGAGATCGCCATGAAGATCTGTCCGGCCTTCCTGCGGTATCTGGACAAGCCGGCGCGGCTCCTGGCCGTCACCGGCACCAACGGCAAGACCACGGTGACGAATCTGCTCTGCGACACGCTGACAAAGGCCGGCTACAAGGTTCTCAGCAACCGGGCCGGCTCCAACATGTACCCCGGCGTGGCCACGGCGCTGCTGGAGGGCGTCAGCCTCTTCAACAAATGTTCCCGGGACGTGGCCGTGCTGGAGATCGACGAGCGCTCCTCCCGGCTCATCTTCCCCCACCTGACGCCGGAGCTGATGGCGGTGACCAACCTTTTCCGGGACTCCATCATGCGCAACGCCCATCCCCAGTTCATCGCGGATTTCCTCACCCGGTACATCCCCCGGGAGACGAAGCTGGTGCTGAACGCCGACGATCTCATCTCCGCCGCCGTCTCCCCCCACAACGACCGGGTCTATTTCGGCATCGAGCGGATGGCGACGGACGTGACGGAGTGCGTCAACCGCCTCAACGACATGCGGATCTGCCCCAAATGCGCCGGGCGTCTGGAGTACGACTACCTGCGTTACCACCACATCGGCCGCGTCCACTGCGTGGACTGCGGCTTCTCCTCCCCCGCCTACGACTACGCCGGGGCGGACGCCTCCCTGGACGCCATGACCGTGACGGTGCGTGACAGGGGCGGCCGGGAGACGTACCCCCTCTTCTCCGACAGCATCTTCAATATCTACAACCTGGTGACCGCCGTGGCCATGCTCCGTGAGTTCGGCATGGAGCACGCGGAGATCAAAAAATACCTCTCCCAGGTGAAGCTGGTGGGCACGCGGCACACGGACGAGGAGGTCAACGGCGTCCACGTGATCAATCAGATGGCCAAGGGCCTCAACGCCCTGGCCTGCTCCCGGGCCTTCGATTACATCGCCTCCCAGCCGGGGAGGAAGGAGATCCTGCTGCTGATGAACTGCCTGTCCGACGAGCGCCACTGGTCGGAAAACGTCTGCTGGCTCTATGACGCGGACTTTGAATTTTTGGCGGATCCCGACATCCACATCATCGTCACCGGCCCCCGGGGGAAGGACTACTTCCTGCGGCTGAAGCTGGCGGGAGTGCGGGAGGAACAGATGGATTACGAGCGGGACGAGTTCGCGGCGGCGGACAAGCTGTATCTGGAGCCCGGCTCCTCCGTCTACCTGCTCTACGGGGCGGATGACTCCCTGGATCTGGCTTTCCGGGTTCGGGAGAAGGTTTTGAGGCTTGCGAGGGAGGCAAAACGATGACCATTGAGCTTCTTTACCCGGAGGTGTGCAACCTCTACGGGGATCTGATGAATGTGGAATATCTGGCCCGCTCCTCCGGCGCCGCGGTCATCCGGACGGGTCTGAAGGACACGCCCCGCTTCGTGGCGGAAAAAATCGACCTGGTGTACATGGGCTCCACCACCGAGCGGGGGCAGGAGCTGGTGCGGGACGCCTTCGAGCCCTGGCTCCCGGCCCTGCAAAAGCGCACGGAGGAGGGCGGCGTGACCCTGCTCACCGGCAACGCCCTGGAGATCTTCGGGGATCACATCACCGACGACGACGGCACGGACATCCCCATGCTGGGCTGGTTCCCCCTCCGGGCGGAGCGCCACTGGCTGGGCCGGTACAACGCCATGTATCTGGGAAAGCTGGAGGACATGACCGTGGTGGCCTTCAAGAGCCAGTTCGGGCACGCCTACCCCACCGGCAATGAGCTCCCCGCCTCCCTCTTCGAGACGGTTCGGGGCGCGGGGCTGAACCCGGAGCTTGCCGGTGAGGGCGTCAGGATCCGCAATCTGATGGCCACCTACCTCATCGGGCCGCTGCTCATTCTGACGCCGCCCTTCGCCAAATATGTGCTGAAGCTTATGGGCGCGGAGGACACCACCCTGGCCTTTGAAAAGGAGGCCATGGAGGCATATGACGCCCGCGTGGCGGACTTCACCGACCCCAAGCGGAATTTTGTGTATTGAGTTCCCTTCTTCTACAGCATGAATTATACTACGAATACGTATATTTGTCAAGTAAAAATATTTTAAAATTAATTAATTTTTTGTGAACAAGCGCCCCGGCGACGGATTTGCCGGGGCGCTCTTCATTTTTGCGGGGCGGAAAATCGGGGAAGCCCGGCGGCGGGCCGCGAAGTCCGCTTTATTTTTCGCTGTGCTCCTCCAGCCACCGGATGGCGCAGTGGGTGAGGCCCGCCGCGCCCACGGGCAGGACGTCCTCGTTGAACATGACCTTGGGGTTGTGGGCGGGGGCGTCTCCGCGCTCATCGGAAAAGCCGGAGGCCAGATAGATGAAGGCGGTGGGAACGCGCTCGGCCACCAGGGCGAAGTCCTCCGAGGCGCTGGAGGCAATGCCCTTGTACTCGGCAAAGCCGGGGATGTCCATCTCCCGCAGATAGCCCACCATCTCCCGGACGACGGCGCCGTCGCAGACCAGCGGCGGCACGCCCCGGACGATGTCGCACCGGGCCTCCCCGCCGTAAGCGGCGGCGATGCCGGCGGTCAGCTCGCGGATCCGGCGCAGGAGCTTGTCCCGGGCCTCCTTGTCGTTGGTGCGGATGGTGCCCTCCAGGACGGCGGTGTCGGGGATGATGTTGGCGGTGGAGCCGGCCTCGAAATGGCCCACGGTGAGAAGGGTGGACTTCTGGGGGTCGGACTCCCGGGCGATCAGCTCCTGGAGCCCCAGGTGGATCTGGACGCCGATGTTGATGGGATCCACCGCCGTGTGGGGGTAGGCCCCGTGGCCGCCCCGGCCCTTGATGTCGATGCGGAAGATGTCGGTGGAGAACATCATGGTGGCGGCGTCGTTATACATGATAAGGCCCACGGGGAGCTTGCCGGGGCCGGTGTGGAAGGCCAGGGCCGCGTCGGGGACGGGATCCTCTAAGATGCCGTTCTCGATCATGTTCCGGCTGCCCTCGAAGGTCTCCTCCGCCGGCTGGAACATGAATTTCACCGTGCCGCGCAGCTCGCTCTCCCGCTCCTTCAGCATTTTGGCGGCGGTGAGGAGCATGGCCGCGTGGCAGTCGTGGCCGCAGGCGTGGTTCTCCGTGCCCGTGGGGCAGGCGAAGGGCAGGCCAGATTCCTCCGGCATGGGCAGGGCGTCCATGTCGGCCCGGAGCAGCAGCACGGGGCTCCCCTGCCCCAGCGCGGCGGTGACGCCCTTCCCCAGGGGCCGGGGCGTCAAGCCGTATTCCGTCAGCTTCCCGGCGACGTAACGCACCGCCTTGGGCATCTCCAGGCCGCACTCGGCGTTTTGGTGGAAGAACCGGCGGTTAGCGACCGTCTCCTCCCTCAGCTCCAGCGCTCTTTCGTATTCGTTCATGAAAAACCCTCCCAAGTTTTTTCTTCCATTATAATCCCTTTTTCGTTGACTTGGAAGATGGGCGGTGATAAAATTTTTGTAAATAAAAAGGTGGTGCGCCCATGGCCGAGATCATTGAAATTACCGACATAAACGCCCCGGAGCTGGACATATTCGCCCGGCTCACCGAGTCCCAGCTTCGCTCCCGCCGGGAGCCGGAGAAGGGCATCTTCATCGCGGAGAGCCCCAAGGTGATCCGGGTGGCGCTGGACGCGGGCCTGGAGCCCGTGGCCTTGCTCATGGAGGGCCGGCACCTGGAGGGGGACGGCAGGGAGATCATCGCCCGCTGTCCCCGGATCCCGGTGTACACCGGCAGCCGGGAGCTTCTCAGCGGCCTTACGGGCTATACGCTGACCCGGGGCGTGCTGTGCGCCATGCGGCGGCCCGCGCCCGTACCCGCGTCGGAGATCCTGGAAAACGCCCGGCGGGTGGCGGTGCTGGAGGGCGTGGTGGACGCCACCAACATCGGCGCCATCTTCCGCTCCGCCGCCGCTCTCGGCCTTAACGGAGTACTCTTATCCCCCACCTGCTGCGATCCGCTCATCCGCCGCGCCGCGCGGGTCAGCATGGGGACGGTGTTTCAGATCCCCTGGGCTTATCTGGAGGACTGGCCTGGGGGCGGGACGGCCCTGCTGCGGGAGCGCGGCTTCAAGACGGCGGCTATGGCGCTGACGGACGACTCCGTCCCCATCGACGACCCGCGCCCCGCCGGGGAACCCCGGCTGGCCATTGTCCTGGGCGCCGAGGGGGACGGCCTGGCCCCCTCCACCGTGGCCGCCTGCGACTACACGGTGAGGATCCCCATGTACCACGGGGTGGACTCCCTCAACGTCTCCGCCGCCGCGGCCGTGGCCTTCTGGGCTCTGACCCCCCGCGCGTGAAAAAAAAGAAAGACGGACGCGCCTTCGTTTAGGGCGTCCATCTTTCATATAATCTAATCTTTATTTTTCCGGGGACAGCGCCTTAACCTCACTTACATAACCGTTGTTATCGTAGTAAATGATGACCTCCGTCCCATCGTCAGGGGCATATATATCTCCCCAAAAACCGGAGAGCGAACCCTGCGGCTCACCGAATCTCGCGTGGACATCTTTCTCAGAAAAGGTGTGATCCAGGGCCAAAAATTCAGATGCGGGCCCTGCCGCGCCCCGCTGCCAGAAATACACGGCTAGAACAAGTGCCAGTATAAGTGCGATGCCAAGGAGAAGGAAACATAAACGGCGGCGTTCTTTTAACATAGCGGCGCTCCTTTCAATTGCCCATCAGAATAACGCAAGCGTCCCCGCTGTCGATCCCGCGGATCCGCTCAACCTGTCATACATAATAGGCATAGCACGATTTGGCAAAATCCGCAAGAGGGGAAAAACTGTTTTTTCAGGGTCAATCAGCGAGTAAACATAATGTGAACGAGAAACTTACCATAGCAAAAGGGTATGGTACACTGGGCAAAAGGAGATGTGTATCATGAAAAAGCTCAGCTTACTTGAAGTGCTGGAGGGACTGGAGGATAATCGGCGGAACTCAGTGTATGGTATCCGCTGCACGAGGTGCTGTTCATTCTGCTGACGGCGATCATCTGCGGGGAGACATCCTACGCGAAGGTGGAGACATTCGGGCATTTGCGGGAGGAATGGCTGAGAAAATACCTGACATTAGAGCACGGGATTCCTGATGCCGGGACTTTTCGGTATGTGTTGGTGAAATTTCTCGTTCACATTATGTTTACTCGTTGATTGACCATGTACATTGAGGACAGGCGCCTTGACAAAGGCCGGATGCTCCGTTTCGCCACCTGCCAATACATCGATGAGGGACGGCACATCATCCTCAAGGGCGCGTCCGGAAATGGGAAGACATACCTTGCCTGTGCCCTTAGCAGCGCGGCCTGCCGCAAGTTCAAGACGATCCGGTACATAAGGATGCCAGAGCTTCTGGATGAACTGAGCGTCGCAAAAGCGAACAGAGCGTTCAGTGCCGCAGTCAGGGCATACAAGAAGGTGAATCTGCTGATCCCGGAACGAGTGGTTGATCCGCAAGCTGACACCCAGGGAAAGCTATGACATTCTGGAGATCGTTGAGGCTCGAATCGACAGGTTCGTTATCTTTTGTACCCAGTACCATACAGAGGGTTGGTATGACCGCATCAACCCTGACCCGAACAATGACAGCCCTATCTCTGACGCGATCATTAGCAGAATCGTCAACAACGTCTATGAGGCCATGATTGAGGGAAAGGTCTCTATGCGAAAGCGGCACGGCCTTTCAGAAGAGGCAGAGCCATGACGCTGGCGAAAAAAGACTTGGATACCAAATGGGCCATGATGTTCCGATCCTGTAAACACCCCGAGGCGGCAAAAAAGCACTGGAGCGATTCTCAGAGAAACCAGGCAAAGGAAATGAATGGTCGGAACAGGTTTTATATGAGCAGCTGAGAAAGCTCGTCAGGAAGTACGAGTGACATACCGATACGGTAAACTTATGCTGCCGGCAGTCTTTCTGAAGAATTGCCGCAACATCAATACCCCTTCACGCATGCCGGGCACTCCCTGTGGGCAATTCCTCCGTGCACGCGTGGCATTGCGGGCGGGATATACCCCCAGCGGAGCCCAGACCAGTGCCGTGCTGTTCAGCCTCATAAAGACGGCATCGGTTCTGCAGCCAAGAAGCTTCACGGTTTCGCCGAGACTGTTATCTCAAATGTATTATTCATATTCTTCTTTCAAGGGCCCGATACCGCAAACTATATACTTAAAATTGCTGTTGCATAGTTTTTGCAACGCCTTGATCATCAGTATGTGATTTTTATATACATTTTGGCAAGAGCATAATCTTCTTCGTTGGTTGTTATAAGCGCATCCGTTCAATGCTCAAGCAACCATTCGACGGGATAGAACATTAGCAAGTTTTCCTTTTGAAATATCGATAGCAATATCAATTGTATTACCCTCATCAATCAGTTCTTTTAAGAGCACTTGAAGAAACCCATTGTTCCTCCAATGGTAGTTATGTATAATATCCTCATTTCAAGCCTCTGCAATAATATGAAATCAAGCTTACCACATAAACGAAAATATCAATTTATTGTAATTACGTACTTTTCAATCTTCTCCCATACAGTGTATCAGGCCTTGCAGTACAAATGTTTCGTGACTTTGCCATCGGTAAAGTATCCTTTTTCTCTTGTTATCTTCTCGGAAATAATAGTCATCCACCACTTCTATTATCAGGCCAATCAAAAATCCAGTAATTCCTTACTAATATTTCTTTCGGCTCTTTGATAATCTTCCAAAAAGTCTACTTCTCCCCAAAATTGGTCATTGGTTTCAATCATGCGAACATCGTACTTTTTCATATCAAATACTCTCTGGAGAGCGCCCTCAAAATAGGAAGTAAATAACTTATCCCGAAGAACGCCAATGGTGCTTGCATTAAGATCATCAATAACATTCTTTTTTATTTTTGCAATACCGATAAATTCGCCGGCTGCTACCTCCACGGGCATATATTTGGTAATCTCTACTATTTTCCCATTTTCCAGTCTTACCTTCATTGCCTCATCATCACAGGGCTTGGTATCTGTCGGAAGCACAATATCGCCATCCGATTTGAGCAGCTGTTCAAAAATATGGATATCGCATATGGTGTCGGCATGGAGATAGATAAAATCATCATGTAACTGGCTCATTCCCATATAATACGAACCGATTACGTTGGTAAATTCATAAAACGGATTGTATATCAACGTGATGCCGGGGATGCCCCTTGTTGCTTCAATCATTTTTTCGTCCTGAAATCCCGTTACAACGGTTATATCCCAAATTCCGTATTTGTGAAGCATAGCGATGTTAATGTCAAGAATTCTTTTGCCGTTGATCCTCAATAAACTCTTTGGAAGATCCTCTGTTAAGCTCCCAAGTCTGCTGCCCTTGCCTGCCGCCATAATAATCGCCTGCATAATCGTTTCCTCCTGTGTTTTACATAGATTCTTTATAAAGAGTCACGATAATATTGTCCTCGTCAGCCAGTTTATCATTTTTTAGATTGCCGCTGACCATATCCGCAAGCTCTTCGGCGCTTGGCACTCTCCCAAGATCTGTAATATTTCGGGCAATATTCATTCCGTTCAGCCATTTTCTAATGCGATCCTCAGGTCGTCCTTCTTCACATCCAAGCCAGTCAAGTATCCGTTTTATCCGCATTGGATTTACTGTGCTTTCGTACTTCATCCAAGCGGGATAAAGTGCGATCAGTCCCGCGCCATGACTTGTCTCAGTAACAACACCGATTGGATACTGTAAGCGGTGCGGCAGACAGTTTCCAATGTTTTTCACATTGTATCCCATAATATGACTGGCAAAACTCATCATCTCCCTCGCCTCATGATCATCAAGATTTTTAGCGAGCCTTGGCAATGCCTCTCCGACAATCTTTATTGATTTCTCAGAAAGCATTTCGGAAAACATATCTGCTTTGACAGCGCAATAACTCTCCGCTGCGTGTGCGAATACATCAAACCCAGTTTCCATAGTCACTGTCAAAGGAAGTTTGAACGTATAAGTAGGATCTACTATTGCAACTGTCGGCGCCACATTCTCTCCTCGAATACCGGATTTTTTCTTTTTCTCCCGACTTGATATGATTGCCCCTTTGCTGAGTTCTGCGCCTGTTCCTGCCGTAGTTGGAATAGCTATGATAGGTAGGGTATCAACAGGAAGTATCAATTCCTGAATCAAATATTGTTCAATATCAATATCAGAAACGATGCCCACTGCTGCTGCCTTAGCCGCATCTATGGCACTGCCGCCGCCGAAACCAATCACAGAATTAACATGATTCTCCTTGCCGATTTTTATTGCGTTTCTGATCTCATCAACATCAGGATTTGCCGTTACCTTATCATAGTAAAACACTTCTGATTTAAGCCACGACACCAGCTCATCCACAAACCCTAATTCCTTTAACGCGGTGCCTGTAGTTATTAAAAGAGTTTTGGAACCGATTATTTTTTTCTCTTTCTTAACTGCTTCCTCAACACATTTATTACCAAAATATGTTCTTGTGTTCATCGAAAGCTGATATGATTTCATATCTGGTCCCCCTTACAAATTCTCAATTTGCATCTCCCTGGAACTTCTGATTTCATTCAGAACCTCTATTCGTCTGTCAAACATTGGAACCAATGATTCATACGTCTCTTTAAAAAGCTTATATACGACATTATACTTCTCATGATTATCCCTGTCAGGATGAATTGTCATTCTGCTTTTCGAGAACTTCTTCGAAAGATCCAAAAAGGAAATACCCTCTTGACCGTTTAATACCATCATAGCCGCACCGGACGCGGTAGTTTCAAATTCTGATAAAACAATCACCTCTTTCCCGGTAACATCTGCCTTGATCTGGGATATCAGATTAACTCTTGCAAGACCGCCGGAAAGACGAACTGTGGTTACATCCGCGGTAGTTTCTCCTATCGCTTCCATCATTGTACGGTCTATAAACGCGGCAGCCTCAAAAACCGCTCTCGTCATGTCTTTTCGTGTATGCATCCTTTCAAGGCCAAAGAATGTGCCTCTCGCATTGTCATTCCAAATTGGTGCCCGTTCGCCAAGAAGATAGGGCAAGAAAATGATACCTCTGGCGCCAACATCTGATTCCGCAGCTTCTTTTTCCATTACTTCATACGGATACTCTTCTTTTGAATAATAACATTGTTTAACCCACTCTATCAAACCTCCGCCGAGATTATTCGAGCCTCCTATAATAGTAAAACCTCCCTGACGGAACGGTGTGGAATACACGCGCTCACTCGGAAGAAGTTCATCTTTTTTACTGAGCATACGGAACACGGTCACCGTTCCGCTTACATCACTTGCATCTCCCTCGCCGGATACGCCGCTTCCTACAAACGAGCAAACGGCGTCATAGGAAGTGACAATAATCTTTGCGGTATTGTTGCATCCAACTTGTCTTGCCACATCCTGCAATATCGTTCCAACACATTCCCCTGTTTTCATAACAGGGGGCAGTTTGTTCTCCGCAATACCGAGTTCTTCAAGAAGGCGGGAAGGATAAGATCTCGTATTAAGGGAATAATGAAATTTAACAGCATTTAATTCATCCGTAGCAACGACCCCGCTGAGGTGATAAAGCAAATAATCATTCGGAGATAAAAAATACCGTGCTTTTTTGAATGTCGTATTCTCATGCTTTTTAATCCACATTATTTTGGGCAGCATTACACTAACAGATATAGGTAGTCCGGTGTCTTTTACTATATCTGCAATTAAAACATTGTCTTTTATCTCATTAACTTCTTCCACCGCCCTCTTATCGGAAACCATAATTGCATTTCCAAGCGGATGACCGCTCTCATCCATACATACAAGACAGGAAGCCGATGTGGTAACGGTAATATAATCTATAAACTGAATCTTTGCGTCTTGAATCGATGAACGCATTACCCCAATAGCCTTATCCCACCATTCATCAGGATACTGTTCTACACGAATATCATCAATCGATGAGGTAAGCGTTCTTGATGCACTTGAAAGTTTCCTTCCGTTTGCATCGAATATTATGCTTCTTATACTTTTCATGCCCATATTAAGGACTAACACGTTCATATAGCTATTATCTCCATTATTGTCCATATCTGTTGTATCGCCTTAGTTAAAGAAGTTTCATCTTCGCAACAGACTCTGACATTATTTCATCGTGAATGATCTTCGATGCATTGATCGGTTGTGACCAGGAACTACTTGCCTTTTCGATTCCTCTTTTGTATGCCATTTTCAAGTCGGTTGAAATGTTAATTTTTTTAACTCCAGGAATACGAATCAATTTAGTCAAAACCTCATCCGACAGACCGCTTCCTCCATGAACAACAAACGGCTTATCCGTTATGGAAGTAGTATATTCGACAAGATCATAACGCAAGTTTGGTTCCACTTTATATTCCCCGTGAGCGTTACCAAACGCAACCGCAATAAGATCCACATCGGTTCTATGCAAAAATTCCGCGATCTCCTCTCTTGAAGCAATTGCATCCTGCCGAACAATTACATCATCTTCAATTCCTTTTACTTGACCAACCTCAGCTTCAACTAAAACACCATGGGCATGGGCATACGATATAACCTCATTTGTAAAATCAATATTTTGCTGTATTGGAAGAGAAGAACCGTCAGCCATAACCATATCCCATCCGCTATTTACCGCATGGAATAAAGTTTCCTTTTCTTTGCAGTGATCCAAATTAAGCAAAGCATGAATACCTCGATAGGCTGCATAAGTCTTCACAAAATTTGAAAACGCACAGGCAGGAAGCGCTTTATAAATTCCCGTTGAAGTCTGCAAGATGATGTCATGTTGAATTGATGCCGCCGCATCGATAACCGCTCTGGCTGATTCAAAATCCCATATGTTAAAAGCAAAATATTGACCATTATTCAGCATCGGGTTCTCCTCAATAAAAACGATTTCGCTATCATTTATCGTAAATACTCACACATAGCTTTTCCGGATTCATTATGGTTTTACCGTGTAATGAATCAATTTGCCTTGCGCTCTAATGATTTGCTTCGAAATATTTGTTCCGACTCACGTTACGGTTCCACTGAAAAAGATAAACTCCGTGTTTATTCATACGCCAGAAACAGCAAATATCTTATACTTTGCTTTTTTGATATTTAAAACATTAGGAGCATTTACATCACGCTATTTTACATGCTCCGGTTTTCGATCTTCTACAGCCGGTAATTTCATATAGTCTCCATAGCAAATTGTTAAATATACATCATATTTTTGGGGAATATAAAATTTTGCGTCTTCAAAATCTACCAAAATTGCATTTTCCCAAGTATCAGAGGGGTACTTTTTTCTTATCCACCTATAAAAAATATTTGAGCAGTGAACACATTCTGTTTCTTTTTCATTTCCTATCTGCGAGACCACATCATATCTTTTCCGAAGATATTCAGTAGAAAATAATTTTCCCAACATATGTGTCGTAAATAATAGCACTTTGTTTTTAAAGGAAAAACCTTTATATACCACTTCTTCCTTCAACATTCCCTGTAATGCTGACAATCGAAATAATTTCATTTGAAATCTGAGCGGACTATCCGGCACATTATCGTTTACAAATACATCTAAAGTGGGAATATATCCGCGTATCTCTGTCGAAGCTTTTTTCTGAATGCGGTAAATCCAAAGTTTTTTATGCATGGTTAATTCTCTGCATTCACCGAAGCGCTCAACTAATTTGCTATAATTTTTCCTGTCAACACAAATATCCAAATCGTCATCCCACGGAATAAAGCCTTTATGCCTGACAGCGCCTAAACATGAACCTCCGTACAAAAAATATTTAATTCCTTCTTTTTCGCAAAAATTATGGAATATTTTCATGATATCCAATAATTCATTTTGTATTTTTTCTGTCCCGTATTGGTTTGGTTGAATCATTTTCCATCATCCTCCTAAATTGGATGTAAATCATTTTCTTTTTATAGCGTGAACGTCGGTTCCGCATATTCTCTTACCATCGCAGGCAAGCAACTCTAATGTGCCTCTACAATTTCAACCATTCCGATCGTCAAAGAATACAGAAACGCTACTCTTTTTCCTCCAAACGCGATTGCAGGAGCAAGCTTAATAATCACCTTAAATCGATTTTTTACTAATAACTTTATATCTTCTTCTATGTCATTTGATACATAACAAATGTGATATGGCGTCGCGCCTATGTTCGTTAAGAAATTGTCCACAGGCGATCCACTACTGATTGGCGCAACAAGCTCAATTCTATATCCGTCCATTTTACCGAATGCAATATAGATATTCCGATCACGATCTGTAATCGTTTCTTCAAACAAATATCCGAATGTTTCAAATATACTTTTGGCTTTGTCAATATCTTTAACCGCATATCCAATATGATCAATTTTCATATAAAATCCTCTATGATACAAAACAATCTGTGCACTCAAAGAAGCCTGTCGTTTTGGGCAAATCTTCGGTATCGATCCGAAAATCGCATTTATCGCCGGTTTCAATATCCACATTGGAATTGTCAGCCTGTGAAAATCCCAATTTGTCATACAAATGTAAAACCGGGGCGTTTTTTGCGCTTTTAATGTATGAAGCATAAATTGTTTTAATAGACTTTTCAAGCCAATATTTTTTCAATTCAGCCATGATCTCAATTTCAGCCTTCCTGCTCATTACGCGGCAACTCATTAAGAAGGTATCTATTTCAGCATTATTTCCTGCATATTTTATGATCAGCACTCCTACAATACCCTGATCTCCATATTTGTCCGACATATGTACCGTTATAACATCCGTATCTCGCTGCATGTTAAATTCTGATATATCATCCTCGTCATACCGTTTTGTCGTTGTGTTGAACTGATTCGTCTTATTCACAAGTTGCACAACGCGCTTTAATTCTTCGGGTTTCATTAAATGAATGTCCATTTTCATATGGAGATTCTTCAGAAAATCTTCCGGCGAAGCGGAAGCGGAAAATTCCGTTTTCCGTTTTTGCTCTGCTTGGTACATGGCGGTTTTTTCGGCATCTTCGGCAGTAATATCCAACCTGAAAAAGTACTGTCGATAGATTTGGGACAGTACCTCGGGCAATTTTGACGTATCCTTTGGAAATTCAATGACCGTTACCTCCGGACATTCCGCTTTCATTTGTTCACGCTCTGCCGGATTATCGTCCAAAAAAACAAACGCGTCCAAACCAATATTCAAATCTTTGGCAAGCTGCCGGATATTTTCTGACTTAGAATTCCAGTTTATGATTTCAGCGGCAAAATCCTCATGCCTTAGCAGCATATCCGGATGTGAAAAAACAGGTTCAACATCTTCCGGGTTGTTTTTAGAAAGGATCGCCAACATTACTCCCTGATTTTTCATCTGTTTCAGGAGTCTTTGCGCATCCTTATATCTTCTTCCCTCTTTGCTGTTTGAAAGCTGAATATTTTCAATGCCGTCTTCCCCGATAACACCTCCCCATAGTGTATTATCAAGGTCAACCGCAATACATTTCTTCTTTGCGCTCTTGGATGCCGAAAGATATTGAACGATCAATTCCGACAAAGCGGCCAACCCTTTTATAGAATACGGCATCGAGCCAATATACCACATTTTAGGAGAATAAAAAGCTTTTCTTCCAATGTCATACGCCAAATCATCTATCGGAAGCGTATAGATTCTCTTACCCTCATCGTAAAGCTTGTGAATCCCCTGATTCATAAACTCCGCAAAGTATAGATTCAGTCTTTGTTCTGCCGCATAATGACAATTATCTCCTGCTATATGAAAGGATGAGACAAATACGGGAATATTCGGCAAGCGATTTGTCAACGTCTTTAATGCGTTTACCCATTCCATAATCTGCCGTTCGCCGTTTTCTTTGCAATCCCAGATGTTTTCATGGCCATCTGCATACAATAATGCAACAATTGATTCAGGACCATATTCATATAAACCGGAATCCTCAGAAAGAATCTCCTGTTGCCATGTATCAAATCCTGCCGGAATGTAAATATCGACATCATGCCTTAACTGATCCGCAAGCAGATCGACAGTAACATTTGATAAAAGAGCAACTCGCATTTCATGACTCCCATTCATCAATCAGCATTATCGGATGTTTGCGTGTACTTATAGAAATCCCGCAACGTCTTAATATGCGCGACCTCATCAATCGGTATTTCTATGTCGTAGTTTTCTTCAATTGCCATCACAAGCTTCAAATGCATAAGTGAATCCCATTTTTCTATTTCCCCGTATGCCGTATCCTCCGTAAGTTGGGATGCGTCAACATTCATTACTGTTGCAATAAAATCCAAAAAATTCTGCATATCGCTTTCTCCTATACTTTTCTTACAGAATGTCCCCCGTCTGCTGTAATAATCTGACCGTTAATAAAGCGCGATTCCCGCGAAAGCAAAAAGCAAATCAGATTACTCGCGTCGGAAACTTCGCCTATGCCGAGCGGATAACTTTCAAGCAGACGCTTCAATTCATCGGCTGTCATCTTATCCATCCAACCTCCTGACATAGAGGTTTTGACAGGGGCAAGACAGACCGCATTTATGCGTATTTTCTTTTCCATCAACTCGGCAGCCGCAGGCGCCAAATATCCCTCAAGAGCGCCCTTGGCCGAGGCATAAGCGCTGTGTCCCATTGCGCCTTCATGAGCCGATTGTGAAGAAATCAAAACAATGCTCGTATCCTCATCATGATTTTGCTTCTTGCTGATTGCGGAAATGATCACCATCGGCACAAGGGCGTGAATACGCCACAAATTCTCAATATCTGTAATTTTCGCCATGTGGATCGGAAACATTTTATCAAATCCTGCGCAATGCACAAATCCACCGATTTTTCCATGTTCCGAAACAATTCGTTTTATAAGTTCTGAAAGATGGTCGGTATCCATCAGATCATACTCATAAAGGAATAGACGATCAGACAACAGAGCTGCCATTTGTTTTATTTCTTCATTAAAATGCAAGTCGATCCCAATAACAGACGTTCCGGACGCAATCAACTGATCGGCAATTCCTTTTCCGATTCCGCCGGACACCCCGGTTATTACCACATTTTTCATTCCTGCACACACTTTCTGTAAAGATCGCCTATGGTTTTACACTTAAGGAATTCTTCTACGGAAACCTTAACACCATATTCATCCTCCATCATTACGATAAGTGAAAAGCCCATCAAGGAGCTAAAATCTTCGATCTCCTCACGGAAAACAGTATCCATCGTAATTTCTTCAGGTTTGACCTCAAAAATTTCAGCTGCAAGTTCAAAAAAATTTTCCATTAATAAATCATCCTTCCTTTATTGGCATATCTTTATCATTTTCGGTATATTGAAAAAATTGATAAAACGCATTTGTATCAAGCGTTATGATACCTGCGCTGGCAGACAATCCTCCGCCGAATCCTGACATTAAAATCCGATTATTTTGAGTTTTATTCAGCTTTTCGTTTGCATTCAATGCAATTGTAACAGGAATCGTTGCTGATGCGGAATTACCAACCGCGTCGCCCGACTGCCAAGTGCGATCCCATGTAAAATTCAATTTTTTTGCCAGCTTTTTTATCATATACATGTTAGCCTGGTGCGGAACAAAAGCATTCAGCGACTCACTGCTATCTCCGACCTCATTTAGAAATTTCATCAGCCACTTGGAAACATCCATCGCAACAAATTTAAAAACGGAAAATCCGTCCATATAAATGTCAATATTTCTGCGTTTTCCGTTTTCTTTATAATCCTGAAATTCCAAATCTTCCTCTTTGAAGGGCGACTTAGTCCCGCCGGATGGGATGATCAGCGCATCTCTTTGCGAACCGTCCGTATAGAACGTGAACACCCACTCATCTTCAGAGGAGCTTGGCGAAATCAACGTGGCAGATCCCGCGTCGGCCATGACCGGAACCGTTGATTTGTCATATTCGGATACGTAGGCGCTCTGAATATCTCCATCCAGCAGCAACACTTTTTTCCCCGAAGATTTTGCAAACAGAGAGGCAACATACATACCGTATGAATATCCCGAACACGCAAGACTAATATCAAAAGCCGGGATCTCCTTTGAGAGTCCGAGTTTTTCCTGCGCCAAAGACGCATTGAACGGCATAAGCCGATCCGGAGTGAAGGTTACAAAAATTACGCCTCCGATTTCTTCCGGTGAGGTATGCGTACCACATAATAATTTTTGGGCGCACGCAATGCAAAGATCCGATGAAGTCGTTCCTGATTTTGCAATATACCGGGTTTTTATGCCCGTCGAATCAATGATCAATCTCGCATCGTCACCGTACAAGTTTTTAAGGGCAGATTCGTTGTCAATTTTAATTTCAGGCACGCAGGAAACGATTCCGTCAATATGAATACCTTTGCAATGATAGATTTGCATTGTGTTCTCCTTACTAAAAATGGCTTAAAATTCTATTCTTTTTGCGGGGACACCCATTACGGTAGTGCTCCTTTTTACATTTCTGATCACTACAGAACCAGCACCCACAACAGAATGATCGCCGACTGTTTTACCCGGTAAGACTGTGCTGTTGGTGGATAGGTAAGCAAAGCTGCAGATTGTAACATGGCCGCATATACAGGTTCCCGACATAGCCGAAACATAATTTTCGATGATACAATCATGCCCTACTGTAACTGAAATGTTGAACAAACAATGAGAGCCGATTCGTGTATTCACGCTGACGTTCGTTCCGGCGCAAAGAATACAGCCACAGCCTATCGCGGAAGTATCGGAGATGTTGACGGAAGGGTGTATGAGCGTCTCCCAGCCATTGAAATTTGGAAACTTATCCACAATCCTTTTTCGGGCATCTCCATTCTGCATAGCAATCACCGCACTGACCTGATCCTTTTTTTGCAGTTCAGGAAGTGCATCTGTCGTTCCTAAGACCGGATACCCGTTCAAAGTCAATCCGATTTTGTTAATATCATCGTCTAAATATCCAAGGATCGTATAGGTAGGCGATACTTTGTTTATATCACCGATCAGCCAGGCAACTTCTTTTCCAAAATCTCCCGCACCTATAATAACAATGTTTTTCATTTTTCAACTGCCACGCTTTCTGAAGTATTGCGCTAACAGCGGTTGTGATCCGACAATGGCAAGGTATCCGCATATGTACCGATGGCGTAGACGTTGTTTTCGTAGATGTCGAACACGATGAGCTGCTTCGGTTCATAAGCCGCGATCTGGCGGCAGAACTCGGAACCCATCTCCTATATGCCCATACATTTCGGGCGAAAGGTGATGGCCTTGTTCATTTTTCTCAAAACCTGGCCGTTACCCACCTCGTAAAACGCCTCAACGCCCGCGTCTTTCATGGCGATTATGCTGTCGTACCACCTGACCTGGCCCGTGATCTGCGTCAGAAGGTTCGCTTTGATCTCGGCAAGCTCCTTAGTTGGCCTGCCGGTCACGTTGGACACGACGTAAGCCGCCGGCTCGTGAAGCTTTACCGTTTCGATTTCCTTTGTCATGATCTCGGCGGCGTTTTTCATCTGCGGACTGTGAAAAGCCGCGCTGACGTTCAGGCGCTTTACCTTGACATCTTCCCTGTCCGCAAGCCTCCCGGCTACCTTGTCAACGGCGCTCCCAGCGCCGGAAATAACGATCTGGGTTTTGGTGTTGAGATTCGCCATCACCACGTCGGGTATCCCCTCGAGATATCCCTGCAACTGGCTCTCCTCAAGGCCGAGCACCGCCGCCATGATTCCCTTGCCGTTTTCGGCGCTCATCGCCTGTCCGCGTTTGAGCACGAGCCTTAAGCCGTCGGAAAAGCTGAACACCCCCGCCGCGTAAAGGGCCGTGTACTCGCCCAGACTGTGCCCCGCCACATAGCCGTAGTCGATGCCGTCGAGCTTTGCCTTTTCCAAATACATCGCGGAACAGGTGTAGATCGCGGGCTGGGCATACTGAGTGTCCGTCAGCTTTTCCAGTGGGCCGTTGAACATCAGATCCTTCAGGTCAAATTCGGCGACGTCGCACGCCTCGTCCAAAATTGCTTTGGCCTGCGGTAGCTGTTCATACAGCTCCTTTCCCATGCCCACCTCCTGGGATCCCTGGCCGGGAAAAAGCAGCGCGTTCACCACAAATCAGCTCCTTTGCTTGTCACAGCGGGATATTCCCGTGCTCCCTGTATCCGGCCGCAGTCCTGTTCTTGTTTCTCAACGCCGCGAAGGCCGCCTTGATCTTTGCGCCGGTCTCCTCCGGGAGGATGACCTCGTCGATGAAGCCCCGCTCGGCCGCGATATAGGGGGTCATGTATTCGTCCTCGTATGCCTTCACCAGCCTGCTTCTCTCCGCGTCAGGGTCGGCCGAGGCTTTGATCTGTTTGCCGTACATGATATTGACGGCACCGTCGGCGCCCATGACGGCTGTCTGGGCTATGGGCCACGCGAAAACCATATCCGCGCCCATCCCCTTGCTGTTCATGGCGATATACGCCCCGCCATACGCTTTCCGCAGGATCAGCGTCACCTTTGGCACCGTGGCCTCCGCGTAGGCGTACAGGAGCTTGGCTCCCCGGCGGATGATCCCGCCGTGCTCCTGCTTCGTCCCCGGCATGAAGCCCGGCACATCCACCAGCGTCAGGATGGGGATGTTGAAGCAGTCGCAGAACCTGACGAACCGGGCCGCTTTTTCGGAGGAATCTATGTCCAGCGAACCGGCCATGCCGCCCTGGGGGTTGTTGGCCACGATCCCCAGCGTCTCTCCCTCAAGTCTGGCAAAGCCCACCACGATATTTTTCGCGAACTGAGCCTGCACCTCAAAAAAGGAATCCTCGTCGATGAACGTATGAATAACGTCCTTTATGTTGTATATCCGCCTCTGGTTATCCGGGACTATTTCCTCAAGGCTTGCGGAATCGTCTTTCGCCGTTCCCTCGACTCTCGGCGGCCTCTGGCTCCGGTTATCCGGAAGATAGGACAAGAGGCGCTTCACCCCGTCCAGACACTGAAGGTCGTCCGGGTATGTGAAATGCGCCACGCCGCTCTTTCTGGCGTGTACCGCGGCGCCGCCCAGCTCGTTTGCCGGGACGCTCTCGCCCAGCACCGTCTTGACGACCTCCGGGCCCGTGATGAACATGTCCGCACTTTGCTCGGACATAAACACAAAGTCCGTGATGGCCGGGGAATAGCACGCCCCCCCGGCGCACGGGCCGAGGATCACGGAGATCTGCGGTATGATCCCCGACGCTCTTGTATTCCTGTAAAAGATACCGCTGTACCCGTTCAGGGAGCTTATCCCCTCCTGGATCCTCGCGCCGCCCGAATCGTTGATGGACACATACGGGGCGGACATCTTCAGCGCCAGATCCATGATGTGGCAAATCTTGCGGGAGTGAACTTCTCCCAGCGTGCCGCCCTGCACCGTAAAATCCTGTGCCGAGGCGTAGACGACCCGGCCGTTGATCGTTCCATAGCCCGTGATCACACCGTCCCCGGGAACCGGTTTCCTGTCCGACCCGGCCCGATCCGGCATCATCAGCGTGTTGATCTCCACAAAAGAGCCCTCGTCAAAGAGATAGTCGAGCCTTTCCCGGGCCGTCCGCTTGCCCTTGCCGTGCTGGCTGTCTATCCTTGCCTGTCCGCCGCCGGCGTACGCCGTCTCCCGGCGTCTTTCAAGCTCCGCCCTGTATTTCCCGTCCCACATGTTTGGTTTTACCTTTCAAATGTTATTTCCGTCCCATTCAACAACGATCTCATGGATGTTCTCCCGTTTTCTTATGAACTCCGGCGCCACCTGAGGGAACAGTGCGCAGCTCAAAAGATCCTCGGTACTCCGGCATATACCGCCGTATTCGTCCCGGATCTTGCCCATCTCCGGTTCTATGAGATCTGCGGGCCGGCATCGGATGATCTCATCCCCGCCGATAGCCCGTCTCCTAACGTCCTCATTCACTTCTCCCGGCAGCTGACCGTACTCGCCCCGAAGCAGGGCCTTCGCCTCTTTTGTGAAGCTCCTGTATCGCCCCATCAGGACGTTCAACACCGCCTGGGAGCCTATGATCTGACTGGTGGGCGTCACCAGCGGCGGATACCCAAAGTCCGCCCGCACCGCCGGAACCTCCCGGAGGACATCCTCGAGCCTGTTTTCCGCGTTGGCCTGCCTGAGCTGAGAGATGAGATTTGACAGCATCCCGCCCGGCACCTGATAGAGCAGCGTGTTGGGATCGGCCCGGAGGACTTTGGTGCTTATAAGTCCCTCCGTCTCCATCCGCGCCGCCACCGTCTTGAAATGGCTCGCGGCCTCGTTCAACTTTTTCAGATCCAGCCCGGTGTCCCGGCCCGTCCCTCTCAGCGCCGCCACCATCGATTCCGTCCCCGGCTGGGACGACCCGTTGGCAAAGGGCGACAGCGCGCAATCTATGATGTCCACGCCCGCCATCGCGGCGGCCAGATAGACCATCGAGCCGGTGCCCGCCGTGTTGTGCGTGTGGAGGTGGATGGGGATATCCAGCTCCGCTTTCAGCTTATATATGAGGCTGTAGGCGTCGCTCGGGAGCAGAAGATTTGCCATATCCTTGACGCAGATCACATCGGCGCCCAGCGTCTTCAGCTCTCTGGCCTTTTGAATGAAATATTCCTCGCTGTGCACGGAGCTCGTGGTGTAGCTCAAGGCCGCCTCCACGGTACCGCCGCTTTTCTTGACCGCCCGTATGGCCGTCTCCATATTCCGAACATCGTTCAGCGCGTCAAAGACGCGAACGATGTCTATGCCGTTCTCAATGGATTTCTGAACAAACGTCTCCACAACGTCGTCAGCATAGTGCCGGTATCCCAGAAGGTTCTGCCCCCGCAGGAGCATTTGCAGCTTTGTCTTTGGGAGCGCTCTGCGCAGCTGTCTCAGTCTCTCCCAGGGATCCTCTTTTAAAAAACGCATACAGGCGTCAAATGTCGCCCCGCCCCAGCACTCCAGGGACCAGTAACCGATATCGTCCAGTATCTCACAGGCGGGGAGCATATCCTCGACCCGCATCCTTGTGGCGGCCTGGGACTGGTGCGCGTCTCGAAGAATCGTATCGGTTATGTATAGCTGCTTTCCCCTGAACTCCAACACGGTTTATGCCTCCAACTCCATAAGCGGGGCGTCCGCCGCGACAGTCTGGCCCTCCGCCACAAAAACCGCGCTGACCTTCCCCGCTTTTGGGGCGCACACCTCGTTTTCCATCTTCATGGCTTCAAGGAGCAGGAGCACGTCACCCTCGGCGACCATATCGCCCGGCTTTACCATAATTTGAAGGATATTTCCAGGCATCGGAGCCGTTATGGTGTTGGGACCGGCCTCGGCTGTCTTCTCCGGCACGGGAGCGGGTCTTGGTTCTTCGCCCTTAGGCGTCTCAAGCTTCTTTTTGGGATTCCCCTCCTCAATAAGCTCAATTTCCATTTCGTAAGTTTTGCCGCCTATTTTTATTCTGTAAAGGCTCATTCAGCGTCCTCCTGCGCGTCATTGACCTCTTTAAATGAGATCACTCTGACTTTTCTCACATCTGTACCCAATTCCTCCGCGACAGCCGCCACGGTCATGGCTACAATTTCATCGAGTTCCATAATTTTCCTCCTGCTCCATCTGTTAAAGCGGAGCATATTGTTCTCCCGGAAGAATAACCAGAAAAATACTCAAGGCCAGGCGCTCAAGCACATGGGAGACCTTGGGGACATATTGCTTATGCGTTTTGAATTTAACCAAAGCTTGAGAAACGCGACAAGGTTTTCGAAATATCATTATAACATTTCTGCCGAATACGTACAAGCCTTTTTTGATAAAAATAATAACACGAATGTAAGGGCCGCAGGCAAAAAATTAAGGTAACCCTTACACTTCGTTCCATTTTTTGCTTTTTTGCATAGCAGACACGCTGCGGAACACGTGGAGGCGGGTAGGGTCAGCCTATCGCTGGACTGAAGTTTTATGTGTGCCGGACGGTTCTTTCAAGCACCAATGAGTAGGGCTTTGCACCCTGTAACCTTATCTTTGAAGAGACGGATTACTTCAATCTTTCAGCGAACGTCCAGTCAACCGTTTACGGAGGCAGAGCTGAAAAAGCTGTGGGACGCCTACGGATCCGGTGAAAGTTTCACAGGTGATTTTGATGGTATTTGCGAGTACGCCGCAGGACGTTTCACTCCCGTTTCGGGTTTAACTTTTTGGGTGAAAATGCAGACAAAAAGGGCTTAAAAACCGCTAAATCAGCGATTTTTAAGCCCTTTTGGCGCGGAAGGAGGGATTTGAACCCTCGCTCGGCTCAACACCGACTACTCCCTTAGCAGGGGCGTGAAAGCGGTTAATTCCGTAAGGAAACGGCCATTTTGATAACTATTTTGTTAACTATAAAATAATTTTCCCGGGGTTGCGTGAGGACGGCAGAGAATCGTACAGCATATGCCTATAGCTCCATCCTCCTCCGCCCCGCCTTTCGGCGGGGCTTTGAGGAAACACTACCCCCGGCGTACCCTGTGCCGAAACGCCGGGAGGAGCGGACTGGATTACTTGCTGTACAGGCCCATCCTGTCATTGATCACCAGGATCCGCAGGGCGTCCTCGCTCAGATGGAGATCTGCGGGATACCCCTCCGCGTCCTTGGCCTCCGAGCCGCCGCGCAAGGCGTTGGCCATGCAAAGCTTCTCGATCGTAGGCGCGGCCCAGCTTGCCTCTGCCCGGATCTGGCTCACCGTATCATAGGTTTTCATGCCTTCTTCCTCCTTTTGCTCTGTCATAAGATCTTTCACGTCCTGCCGGAACCCGTCCATGGAACACCCCATGCGCGGGAACCAATTTTCTACGTCAGAGTGAGTTGACGCTATCCCACGACGCGCACCCTCCTTGTGGCAGATGACAACGCCGTCCGCCAGCGGGTCGAGCCCATAGAGCTTGCAAAGGTAAGCCGTGAACTCAACGGCCTCTTTGTACACCGACCGGAAGTACACCGGATCGTCCAGGTTATCTTCACAAATCTCAAAAGCAATGTGCGTGGCGTTCCCGCTACCATTCGGGCCGTAATAGCAGTGCCACGCCTGCATCTCCCACGGGAGCGTCTGCACCGTGGCAATAGAACCGTCCGCCAGCTTGCCGATGAAGGCGTGGACGCACTTGCGCTTGTTTGGATCGTCGATGTGTCGGTTCCAATGATTCCCGTTGCTGTTCTTCCCCAGCGCGGCGATCAGCCCGTCATAATTTTCCTGCCCCGCCACCGGCTGGACGTACCGCCGCAGGTTGGGATTATTCACTCCGGTGGAATGTACCATCACGCCCCGGGGCTTCATCCCCGCCCCGGCTTTGTAACAGTCGTTTTCAATGAGGAGGCATTTCATCAGTTTCATCGTTGTCCCTTTCTTCCGCGTCCGCTTCGTCGGTCAGGGCCTCGCCGGTCTTATCTACGGCGGTCTTGCCGATGGCCAGCAGCTTCGGCAGCCACTTGGGGATCGGTGCTCCGAGGGTGACTGCGTTCTCCGCCACACTCCCCAGCTCCGTCAGGATGTACCACACCAGCACCACCGGCGTAACCAGCCCCCTGAAATCAAAGGGGAGGCTGATGACAGGCAAAAACGTCAATACCGCCCACAAAACCAGATCCGTCCCGGCGGACACCAGCACCACCCAGACCATGCCCAGCTTATGCCGCGCCCCGGCCCGCGCCTTTTCGCTGGACCACTCACCCGTCAGCCAGGCGCCCACGCACCCGGTCACGTAGTCCAGCACCATGCAGACGATCCAGCCCACCACGAGCCAGCCCATCCACCCCCAGAGTCCCGTGAGGACCCCGGCCAGCGCCGCGATCCACAGCTTTATTTTATTTACCGTTTCCATGTTTTTATCTCCTTTCGCTTTTTACACTCCCTCCGGGTTTTTGTCTCGGATGGTATCCCAATTTGTGACGTTAAGCTCTACAGCTTTACCACCTTCAATGTCCTCACCTCCCGTAATTGCGCGTCCGCCGGTCAAACTCGGCGGCTACACCGTCCAGCTCCGTCGCCTCAAGCGCCGGGAAGAAGGTGGAGGTGAACATCAGCTCACTATAGGCGCACTGCCAGAGTAAAAACCCGCTCAGCCGCTGCTCCCCGCCCGTGCGCAGGATCATATCCGGCTCCGGCGCCCAGGAGAGGGCGGCGTCCAGCTCCTCCCGCGTCCTGGCCCCGGCCTCCACGGCCCGGGCGATCTCGTCCCGCCCGCCGTAGTCCACGCAGATGTTAAGGGTCAGGGCGGTGCAGGACGCCGTGGCGGCCTCCATGTCCTCCATGACCTCCACCACATCCGCCGGGACGCGATCCCGCCGGCCGCGGAAGCACACCCGCACACCCCGGGCCACATACCAGCCCTTGTTGCTGGCAAAATACGTCCGGATCAGCCTCCGGAGGTGGTTCAGCTCCTCCTTTGACCGCTTCCAATTCTCCGTGGAGAAGCAATAGAGGGTGAGGTAATCCACCCACCGGTCAATAGCCCAGTCGCAACATCGGCCAATGACCGTGATCCCCTGCGCGTGCCCCGCCTCCGGGGGGAGGCCGTTGGCCTTGGCCCACCGCCTGTTGCCGTCACAAATGATTGCAAGATGTCTCATAGCTCGTACACCTCCAGATATCCCGCCCGCCGGGTGCGCCAGGAGAAGTCCCGGCGCATCCCCGCGGCCCGTTTGCCCGCCAGCGCGTCCTTGTCCCGGTACAGCGCAAACGCCCGGTCTATGGCCTCCGGGAGGCCGTCTTGGATAATAACGGCCATCTCCGCGTCCATGTTGTCCCGGAGTCCCCCGGCCAGGGTTGTAATGGGGATTGTCCCAAACCGGGCGGCCTTCATGGCCGTGAGGCCACACGGCTCATATTTTGAGGGGTTGAGCAAAAAATCCGCCCCGGCCAGCAGGCCCACGCCCTGCACGGGGTTGGCCCACTTAGTGGCCCAGATCACCCCGTCATCCCTCGTCAGGGACGCCAGACGCCCCTCCAGCGCGGGGTCTCCACACCCGGCGAATAAAGTGACGCCCCCGGCGTCCCGTATCATGTGGACGGCCTCCAGGGCCTCACAGACGCCCTTCTCCGGGGTGAGCCGCGCCATAAAGAGAAATACGCACGGGTCGCCCTGGATGCCGTAGTCCCGCAGGAGCCGCCGCTTGCAAACTGCCTTACCGGTGAGATTATCCGCGGAGTACGCCGCGTCGATCATAAGGCCCCGCTCCGGGGCATAGGCCGCCGTCAGGATGCCGTTGGTCACGCCCCGTATGGGCGTGCGGTAATGGGCCGTCAGCTCCTGGGCATGGGCGTGTGAGACGCTGCACACGGCATCCCAGATCAGCACATCCGACGCCGGGGGCAGCTCCGGCCCCTCCACCGTCAGGACGCGCCAGCCGCATTTTTCCGGCCAGATGTTGGGCGGGGCAAAGGAGTGGAGGATATCCGGCCCCAGCTCCCCGACGATTTCCGCCGCCCGCTGCGGCCAGCGGGATTGCTCAATGAGGACGTAATCCACGCCAAAGAGGCGGCAGCGCCGCACGCCGTCCACCCGCTCCGAGAGATTGTCCGCCATGCGGATATACACGCTGTCCCCGTCGGGGCACACCACCGTCACCCGGTAGAGATCGCTCATCACGTTGGCTGCACTGTCCGCCACCTCCCCCACGCCCGTCCGGGCCGTGCCGGAGAGGATGGACTCGGCGGTGAGGATGCAAAGTGTTTTCACCGCTTCCGCCTCCCCACCATCCCCAGCCCGGGCTGGACAACGATTGTCTTTGACCCGGCCCGGAGTTTGACCTGCTGCCCGGCGGAGAGCTTAAATGCCGCCAGGGCCACCTCCAATTCTGCATCCCTCGGCTCAGATGTCCACAGCCGCTGTGCGGCCATACCCATCCGCCGCACGGCCCGGGCAAAGGCGTTTTTCTTCCCGCTGACTGTCTTCTCCCAGAGCTTGGAGAGGCAGGCCTTGAGGATCACCTTGGCCGCCACGGCAAGGACGCACGTCACAGGCCACCAGGGCGTCACGATCAGCGACGCCAAAAGCGTGCTGAGAAAGACCATCCAAGCCCCCTCCACCGTGCCGCAGGCGTCATGGATGGGCGACTGCGCCTTGGCGTTCTCCGGCGTCAGCTCCAGCCGGGCGCGGGCGCAATTAAGGACTTTATGCTCCGCACCGTGGTATCTGTTCCGGGCCGCTCCCCCGGGGGAAACGACCCGAAGGATCATCAACACCGCCACATACGCCGCCAGCCGGACAGGGAATTCCAGCCAAAAAGGCAATCCCCACACCGGCAACAGCACCGGCACGGCATCCGCCAGCAAGTCCCGCAGGGCCTCCCGGAGGAAACCGCCCTCCAGGCCCAGCGCACCGCAGAGATTGAGCTGCGACATCTCTGCACTGTCCATCGTATCCGTCAGATTTTGGATTTTCTCCACTTTGGTGTGGATTTTGCCGTCCGGCGTCCGCACCGCTGTGGCACGGGATATCTCATTGGTGTACTGTACCCCGCAAAACAGCGCCTGTCCCCGGACGCCACCGCCCTGCCAATTACCTTTTTTCATTCGTTTCCCCCCATCATCTCCCGCAGCATCTCCGGCTTGATGCTGGCCAGCATATCCGCCGCCTGCTCCGCCGTGGCCTCCGC
>CANQBA010000033.1 GCA_947589545.1 uncultured Oscillospiraceae bacterium
CAGGCTGTGCGCTGGATGCCGATGGACAAATGGGACCGCTGCGCTTTCGCCACCTCCGAGGATGATTTGGAGGGGCGTGTCTGCTACGGCGGTCTGGACTTGTCCTCCACCACGGACATCACCGCCTTCGTGCTGGTATTCCCGCCGCAGGACGAGGACGATAAATTCGTGGTGCTGCCGTACTTCTGGATTCCAGAGGACAACCTCGACTTGCGCGTCCGCCGTGACCACGTCCCCTACGATGTGTGGGAGCGGCAGGGATACCTCCAGACCACAGAGGGCAACGTCGTCCACTACGGCTGCATCGAGCAGTTCATCGAGCGGCTCGGCGAGAAGTTCAACATTCGGGAGATCGCTTTCGACCGCTGGGGCGCTGTGCAGATGGTGCAGAACCTTGAGGGCATGGGCTTCACGGTGGTTCCTTTCGGGCAGGGCTTCAAGGATATGTCCCCGCCCACCAAGGAGCTGATGAAGCTGGTGCTGGAGGAGAAGATTGCCCACGGTGGAAATCCTGTCCTGCGCTGGATGATGGACAACATCTACATCCGCACCGACCCGGCGGGGAACATCAAGCCGGATAAGGAGAAGTCTACCGAAAAAATAGACGGCGCCGTCGCCACAGTGATGGCCCTGGACAGAGCTATCCGCTGCGGCAACGACACCAGTGAATCGGTCTACGACAGCCGGGGTATTTTGTTTATCTGAAAGGACGGTGTTTAATATGGGCATTTTCAGCAGTATCTTCCGTTCGCGGGCTTCTCCCCAGGACCGTACCAGCGGGAGCGCGTACAGCTTTTACTTCGGCAGCACGACCTCCGGCAAAGCCGTGACGGAACGGTCCGCCATGCAGATGACCGCCGTGTATTCCTGCGTCCGCATTCTGGCGGAGGCGGTGGCGGGACTGCCGCTCCACCTCTATCGCTACAAGGACAGCGGCGGCAAGGAAAAAGCCATCGACCATCCGCTGTATCTGCTGCTCCATGATGAGCCGAACCCGGAGATGAGTTCCTTCGTGTTCCGGGAAACGCTCATGACGCACCTTCTGCTGTGGGGCAACGCCTACGCACAGATCATCCGCAACGGCAAGGGTGAGGTCGTGGCTCTGTATCCGCTCATGCCGAACAAGATGACCGTGGACAGGGACGCAAACGGTCAGCTTTATTACCAGTACACGCGCTCCAACGAGGAAGCGCCGACCATGAAAGGCACGACGGTCAACCTCCATCCCTCGGATGTGCTGCACATCCCCGGCCTGGGCTTCGACGGTCTGGTGGGCTACAGTCCCATCGCTATGGCGAAAAACGCCATCGGCATGGCGATTGCCTGCGAGGAGTACGGCGCTAAGTTCTTCGCCAACGGCGCGGCTCCGGGCGGCGTTCTGGAACACCCCGGCACCATCAAGGACCCGGAACGTGTGCGGCAAAGCTGGCAGTCCACCTTCGGCGGCAGCGGCAACGCCAACAAGATCGCCGTGCTGGAGGAAGGCATGAAATACACGCCCATCGGCATCTCGCCGGAGCAGGCCCAGTTCCTCGAAACAAGGAAGTTCCAAATCAATGAGATAGCTCGAATTTTCCGAGTCCCGCCCCACATGGTGGGCGACCTGGAAAAGTCGAGCTTTTCCAATATTGAGCAGCAGTCGCTGGAGTTTGTGAAATACACGCTGGAGCCCTGGCTCGTCCGCTGGGAGCAGTCCATCCATCGGTCGCTGTTCAGTCCCCAGGAAAAACCGCAATACTTCGCTCGGTTCAACGTGGACGGCCTTCTGCGCGGCGACTACGCCAGCCGGATGCAGGGCTACGCTGTAGGCATACAAAACGGCTTTATGTCGCCAAACAATGTGCGCGAGCTGGAAGGATTGGAACCCATCCCTGCCGACCAAGGCGGTGACCTGTACTTCGTAAACGGCAACATGGTGAAGCTCAAAGACATCGGTGCGGCGTATGGCGCGCCTGCGATTGGAGAATAAACACGATGCGTAGAATGCCAATGATTGGTACTTCGGAGACTTTGCCTGTCTCAATTTTTTAGGCAATGAATATCAGGCCATTAGCGGCTAACAAGAAAGGAGGAAGAATCCGATGAAGAAGTTTTGGAAGTGGACGAATCAGGCGGCAACGGAGACGGCCCCGGCGGAACGGACGCTGTTCCTAAACGGCACCATCGCGGAGGAAAGCTGGTTTGACGACGATGTAACGCCCCAGCTTTTCAAGGAGGAGCTGATGGACGGCAGCGGCCCCATCACGGTCTGGATAAACTCGCCGGGCGGTGACTGTGTGGCGGCGGCGCAAATCTACAATATGCTGATGGACTACCCCCACGATGTGACGGTCAAGATCGACGGCATCGCGGCGTCCGCGGCAAGCGTCATCGCTATGGCCGGCACGAAGGTGCTGGTCAGTCCCGTGTCCATGATGATGATCCACAACCCCATGACCGTGGCGATGGGCGACACAGCGGAGATGCAGAAAGCCATCGAGATGCTCGGCAGCGTGAAGGATTCCATCATCAACGCCTACGAGATCAAGACCGGGCTGTCCCGCGCCAAGCTGTCCCGCCTCATGGACACCGAAACCTGGATGGACGCCAACAAAGCCGTGGAGCTGGGCTTTGCGGACGGCATCCTGCGCCGGGAGGACGTCCCGGAGGACGTGGAACCGCCCACGGTATCCATGCTGTACTCCAGGGCGGCGGTGGTCAATTCCCTCATGGACAAAATTGCCATCCGCTGCAAGACCCATACATCCCCGGCGGAGCCGGAAAAGACAGGCCGCAAGGTAGACGAGCTTTACGAGCGGCTCAACCTTATGAAACATTAACAAAGGAGGATTTCTATCATGACGATTCTTGAACTGCGCGAGAAACGCGCCAAGGCGTGGGAGGCTGCCAAGGCATTCCTGGATTCCCACCGCAACGCAAGCGGCGTCCTGTCCGCCGAGGACGATGCCGCCTACACCCGCATGGAGCAGGACATCACCAACCTGGGCCGTGAGATCGCCCGTCTGGAGCGCCAGGAGGCGCTGGAGGCGGAGCTGAACAAGCCCGTAAACAAGCCTCTGACGGACAAACCCATGAACAGCAAGGGCGAGGCCAAGACAGGCCGCGCCACCGACGAGTACCGCGCCAACTTCTGGAACATGATGCGTTCCAAGGCGCCCATGCCCCAGGTTGTGAACGCCCTCCAGATCGGCACCGACTCCGAGGGCGGTTTCCTGGTCCCGGACGAGTATGAGCAGACGCTGGTGGAATCTCTGGAGGAGGAGAACATCTTCCGGCAGCTCGCCAACATCATCCGCACCTCCAGCGGCGACCGCAAGATCCCCGTGGTCGCCACCAAGGGCACAGCGTCCTGGATCGATGAGGAGGGCGCCTATCCGGAGGGCGACGATTCCTTCGGTCAGGTGTCCATCGGCGCGTACAAGCTCGGCACGCTTATCAAGGTGTCCGAGGAGCTGCTCAACGACAGCGTTTTCGATTTGGAGAGCTACATCTCCCGCGAGTTCGCCCGCCGCATCGGTTCCAAGGAGGAGGAAGCCTTCTTCACCGGCAACGGCACCGGCAAGCCCCTTGGCATTCTCGCCGAGACAGGCGGCGCCCAGGTCGGCGTGACCGCCGCCAAAACGGACGCCATCTCGGTGGACGAGCTTATTGACCTCTTCTACTCTCTCAAGACGCCCTACCGCCGCAACGCCGTGTGGCTGCTGAACGACGCCACGGTGAAGCTCGTCCGCAAGCTGAAGGACGGGCAGGGCCAGTACCTCTGGCAGCCCTCCCTGGTGTCCGGCACCCCCGACACCCTCCTGGGCAAGCCCGTGTACACCTCCGCGTATATGCCCACCGCCGCGGCGGAAGCCAAGACCGTGGCATTCGGAGATTTCCGCTACTATTGGGTCGCCGACCGCCAGGGCCGTTCCTTCAAGCGGCTGAACGAGCTTTACGCCGCCAACGGTCAGGTGGGCTTCCTTGCGTCCCAGCGCGTGGACGGCAAGCTGGTGCTGCCGGAGGCCGTCAAGGTCCTTCAGCAGACGGCTGCGTAAGGGAGTAGGCCATGAACTGCAACATAAGGAACTACACCGAGCAGGGCGGCGGCGTCACCCATATTGGCGGCAAGCTCATCATTGAGAAGGGCGCCGAGGTCGAGGGGCTGGACGGCGGAGGTGGCTCCTACACGCTTCCCACCGCTTCGGCGGATACCCTCGGCGGCGTCAAGGCCAAGGCCAAAGACTCCGAAACTGTCGAGGTCGCCGTGGACGGCGAGGGCAGGCTGTATGTCCCCGCCTACCCCGTGGTGCCGCAGATGGATAAGCAGGATGACAGCACCGCCGAGGATACCGGCGGCATTGTCACGGATTTCAACGCCCTGCTTGCCAAGCTGAAAGCCTCGGGCCTCATGAAATCTGAGTAAGGGAGGCGGCGGAGATGGACACGCGGGAGCTTCTCTCCAAGGTGAAACAGAACCTTATACTCGAACACGCGGCGGATGATGGATTGCTTCAAAGCTACATCACCGCCGCTGTTTCCTACGCCGAGAGCTACCAGCACATCCCAGAAGGGACCTACGCGGCAAAGCCGATGCCGCCGACCACGGAGCAGGCGGTCATCATGCTCGTGAGCCATTTCTACGAAAGCAGGGACGGCTCCACGGGCGGCTTTTTCGCCGACAACGTGCAGGCCGGGCAGCAGGTTTGGAACACAGTCAATCTGCTGCTCCGGCTTGACCGGGACTGGAAGGTGTGACCATGAGCTTCGGAAAGATGAACGGCTTTGCCGACATCGTAGCGGTCACAAAGGAAAAGGACGCCGAGGGCTTCGGCACGACTGTCGAGCGTGTCCTCGCGTCTGTCCGTGTGTATCGGGAAGGACGCCACGGGAGTGAGCGGTGGGCAAACCTCGCCGCTTTCTCCGAGGCGACCGACCTGTTCCGCTTCCGCGTCATCCCAGGGCTGACCGTCACCACGGAACACTTCATCGTGCAGGGTGACGAGCGGTTCGACATCGTTTCCGTGGAGAATGTCAAAGGACGCGGGATGTATATCGAGGCTCTTGCGAAAAAGACCGTACCCAGCGTCGGATAAAAAGCGAAGCCGGGAGAACGACCTCCCGGCTTGCCCTCAATAGCTTTTCAAAATATCGTGATGACCGATGTCCACAAGAGCCACCAGTGAATCGCCCTCATAAAACCAGATAACACGAATGTCCATGTTGACGCTGAATTCAAACAGACCGTCCGTTCCCTGGATTCGCTTTACCCGGAGCGACGGATGCATGGGTTCCTCCGCGAAAAGAGTGAGCTTCTTCCTGAATTGCTTTTTCTCTGCCTCCGTCAGCCCCTTGTAATGCTTTTGGAAACGGTCCGTAAAGGTTATCTTCAGCATCAGTCCTCCTCCAGCTTGTCTATCAGGGCGTCGATGCTGTCAAAGACGGGCTGCTTTCCCGCCCGAATGTCCTCTTTGAGCTGACTTATCTCATTGTGGAGCGCGTCCACATACCCCTTGGGATATACGGCGACCGGCATCATGTAAATGATCCCGTCGCGCTCATACACCTCCAGCTTGTCACCCTCTGAGAGCCCAAGAGCTGCAACGATCTCTCTTGGGAGCGTGATTTGAGATTTTGCGCGAAGCTCGGCTAACATGGTAAGCACCTCCGTAAGTTGGAAATTCGTATTTTCTCACTAAATATAATACGCCGGTCCGAGGGATTTGTCAACCGGTGAGAGAGGAGAAAAATAACCCAATGGCTAAAGCGGATATAAAGCTGCCCGATGAGCTTCTGGAGCGGCTCTCAAAGCTGGGCAGGGACTTCGACCCCGTCGCCGAAAAGGTGCTGGAGGCCGGAGGCGAGGTCGTGCTGGAAAAGGTGCGCGGCGCGCTGGCCTCCGTGGTCGGGAAGGACACGAAATATCCGTCCCGTTCCTCCGGCGAGCTGGAGGGAGCGCTTGGCCTGTCTGAGGTGAAGGTGGACCGGAGCGGAAACCACAACATCAAAATCGGCTTTGCCGAACCGCGCTCCGATGGCGGCAGCAACGCCAAGATCGCCAACATCATCGAATACGGCAAGCACGGACAGCCGGCAAAGCCCTTTCTGAAACCCGCCAAGAGCGCGTCCAGAGCGGCGGCGGTCGCCGCCATGCAGCAGAAGTTTGAGGAGGAGGTTGGAAAGCTGTGAGTCTGCTGACAGAACTGAAGGAAGCGCTGGAACCGCTGGGCATTCCCTTTGAAACGGGCGTGTTCTCCGACGAGGCTCCGGCAAGGTATATCGTAATCGTGCCGCTCTCCGACACCTTTGACCTCCACGCGGACAACACGCCGGGCGTCGATGTGCAGGAGGCGCGGCTCTCCCTCTACACACAGGGGAACTATATCGCGGCGAAAAATGCGGTCGTGCTGTCGCTTCTTGCCGCGGACTTCACCGTTACCGCACGGCAGTACATCGGTTTTGAACCCGAAACGGGCTACCACCACTACAACGTGGATGTGGCCAAATACTACGAAATGGAGGAATGACCTATGGCTACCATTGGCCTGGATAAACTTTACTACGCTCCCATTACCGAGGACGAGAAGGGTGAGGAGGCCTACGGCACCCCGGCGCAGCTGGCAAAGGCTATCTCCGCCGACCTCTCGGTGGAGCTGGCGGAGGCGACCCTCTATGCCGACGACGGCGCCTCAGAGATCGTCAAGGAGTTTCAGAGCGGGACCCTGTCCCTGGGCGTGGATGACATCGGTGGCGAGGCGGCATCCACGCTGACCGGAGCGGTCATCGACGACAACGGAGTCGTCATATCCGCGGGAGAGGACGGCGGCCAGCCCGTGGCCGTGGGCTTCCGGGCAAAGAAATCCAACGGGAAGTACCGTTACTTCTGGCTGTACCGGGTGAAGTTTGGCATCCCCGCCACGAACCTCGCCACGAAGGGCGACTCCATCTCCTTCTCCACGCCCACCATTGAGGGGACGGTCCTGTGCCGCAACAAGCCGGACACCAAGGGTCGGCACCCCTGGAAGGCCGAGGCCACCGAGGGGGACAAAAAGGTCGGCGAGGAAACCATCAAGAACTGGTACGAGTCTGTGTACGAGCCGAACTACGCGGCGGAATAACGGAGGGAGCGGACATGGAAAACGACAGAAGCACATCCGTCACCATCGGCGGGACGGAATATGAAATGCTCCTCACCACCCGTGCCACCCGCGCCATTGCCGGAAGGTACGGCGGCCTTGAGGACCTGGGCGAGAAGCTGCTCCACTCGGAGAACATGGAGATGGCCCTGAATGAAATTATATGGATCATCACGCTCCTTGTAAACCAGCCCATCCTCATCCACAACCTGAAGCATCCGGAGGACAAGCGCCGGGAGCTGACGGAGGAGGAGGTGGAGCTTCTCACTTCTCCTAAAGACCTCGCCGGCTTCAAGGACGCCATTATGGAGGCTATGCTCCGGGGGACGAAGCGGAACGTGGAGAGCGAGGCAGACGGGGCAAAAAACACACAGGCCGGGTAAGCGACGGGGAGTTGTTTACCCGGCTTCTCTATTACGGCATTGCCCACCTGCGGATGGGCCAGGAGGAGGTGTGGCTCACGCCCTTCGGCCTGCTTCTGGACCTTGTGGAATGCCACAAGCAGTACATGGGCTGGGCAAAGCCGAAACGGGAGCTGTTTATTGACGACGTCATCCCGGAGGGTATCTGAGAAAGCGGTGATTTGATTGGCAGAAGATTTTGGCCTGAAAATCGGTCTGGAGGGCGAAAAGGAGTTCAAGAGGGCCCTCTCGGAGATCAACCAGACGTTTAAGGTGCTTGGCTCCGAGATGAAGCTCGTATCCTCAGAGTTTGACAAGAACGACAGCTCCGTCCAGGCGCTCACCGCCCGGAACCAGGTGCTGAATAAGGAGATCGAGGCGCAGAAGCAGAAAATAGAGACGCTTCGCTCCGCCCTGCAGAATGCCGCCGAGTCCTTCGGCGAAAACGACCGCCGCACACAGAACTGGCAGATCCAGCTGAACAATGCGGAAGCCGCCCTCAACGGCATGGAGCGTGAACTCTCGGACAACGAAAAGGCCATCGACGCTATGGGCGATGAGATGGACGACGCGGAAGAAAACACCGAGGACTTCACCGACGCCGTTAAGGACAGCGGCGAGGAAGCCGATAAAGCGGGAAGCAAATTTGAGAGCTTCAAAAATGTTGTCTCGAAGGTCGCCAAAGCCGCCGCTGCCGCTGTCGCCGCCATTGGCACGGCAGCCGTCGCAGCCGGCAAAGCGATATGGGACATGGCAAACGATACCGCCGCGGCTGGGGACCAGATCGACAAGATGTCGCAGAAGATCGGCATCAGTGCGGAAGCCTACCAGGAATGGTCGTATGTATTTGAACGCTGCGGCTCCGATGTGAACAACCTCCAGGCGGGTATGAAAACCCTGTCTACGGTCATCACCGACGCCGGGAACGGCTCCGCATCCGCCGCAGAGAAGCTGGCGGCTGTCGGCCTTTCCATCGAGGACCTGAACGGGCTGTCGCAGGAACAGCAGCTGGAGAAGGTCATCACCGCCCTGCAGGGCATGGGCTCCGGCGCGGAACGGACCGCCGCCGCTACCGACCTTCTCGGCAAATCCGCCACGGACATGGCGGCTGTCCTCAACATGACCGCCGAAGATACAGCGGCTCTGAGACAGGAAGCCGAGGACTACGGCATGGTCATGAGCAACGAGGCGGTCGCCGCAAGCGCGGCATTCGAGGACAGTCTCACCCGGCTGAATAACACCTTCGGCGGTCTGAAGAACCGCATCATGGGTGATATGCTCCCGGCTCTGACCAGCATCATGGACGGCTTTTCCGACCTTATCGCCGGGAACGATGAAGCCGGGGAGAAAATCAAGAGCGGCGTCACCGACCTCATTACCAGCATCAGCGGCATGATACCGCAGGTCGTGGAACTGGTCGGCACGATCGCCGACGCCGTGCTGGAAAGCGCGCCGGTCATCATTCAGTCGCTGGCGGAGGGCATCCTCGCGGCTATCCCGACGCTGCTCCCCACCATCACCGAAGTCATCACGCAGCTTATCGGCGCGCTGGTGGAACTGCTCCCTCAGATCGTTGACGCCGGGATGCAGATCATTGTGTCTCTGGTGCAGGGCATCGCGGAGAGCATTCCCACTCTCATTCCGCAGATGGTGGCGGTCGTCGCCCAAATGGTGCAGACGCTCATCGACAATCTGCCTATGGTGCTTGACGCCGCGCTCCAGCTTATCACCGGGCTTGCCCAGGGACTTCTGGACGCAATCCCCGTGCTGATCGAGGCGCTCCCTCAGATCATCACGAGCATCGTGGAATTTATCATCGGCGCTATCCCGCAGATCATCGACGCCGGGATACAGCTTCTGACCTCGCTGGTAGCGGCTCTGCCGGAGATCATCACCGCCGTGGTCGAAGCGATCCCCCAAATCATCGAGGGACTGGTGACCGCTATCCTGGGGAGCATCCCCCAGCTTATCGACGCAGGCGTAAAGCTGCTGATTTCGCTGATACAGAATCTGCCCACCATCATCACCACGGTGGTCGGCGCCATTCCGCAGATCATTTCGGGACTGGTGACCGCCATCATCGGCAGTATTCCGCAGATCATCCAAGCTGGCGTGGAACTGCTGATTTCACTCATCAAGAATCTGCCCACCATCATCGTGGAGATCGTCAAGGCGGTCCCGCAGATCATTTCCGGGCTGGTGTCCGCTTTCGGGCAGGGCGTGTCCCAGCTTGCCAATGTGGGCAAGAACCTGGTGCAAGGTCTCTGGAACGGCATCCAGTCCCTTGCATCGTGGCTTTGGAATAAAGTGTCCGGCTGGATCTCCGGCATTTGGGACGGCATCTGTAACTTCTTCGGCATCCACTCGCCCTCGACCGAGATGGCGTGGGTCGGCAAGATGCTGGTCAAAGGTCTGTCCGGCTCCATTGAGGACAACGGCGGCGACGCGGTCAAGGCCGCCGAAGCCATGACCGGGGATGTGCTTGGGGCTATGAGGGGGCTTGCGGACGGGGCAGCTCTTCGCGTCCCGGTGAGCTTTGCCGAGGAGATGAACGGTCTTGACCTGAGCGCGGCCTCTGCCCTCTCCGGCGCACACCGCGCCGGCGCAGAAGCGTCCGGGCAGGCCCAAAGCGGGACATCGGCGCCGGACCCCGGCTCCTTGGCGGACGCCATACGTTCCGCCCTTGACGGCGCTGCGGTCTATCTGAGCGGACGCCGTGTCGGGAACCTCGTGACAGCGCAGCAATCCAACGCCGTCCGTGCGCGGGGAGCCGCCGTCGTCCCGGTGTAAGGGGGCCAATATGAAAGCAAAACTCATTGTAAACGGCTTGGACATCTCCCGTGTTATCCGGGAGAACGGCCTCAAGCAATCCGAGATACAGCGCCTGGGCCGCAGCGTCATTACGCTGGACGGCACCTTGTACCAAACACAGACCGTCAAGCGGAGGCTGGACGTGGGGCTGGTGAACCTGAGAGACGACGGCTGGTACGCTGTCGAGCAGGCTCTCGCCACACGTCCCGCCTCCGTTACTTATGTGGACGACAGCCTTGGGGAGCGGACCGCGCTCTTTTATGTCGTGTCTCCCACAGCCGCCGCCAAGACCGTCCGGGGCGGTCACACCTGGTTTGGCGGCATCTCTTTCGCACTGGAGGAGCGGTAATGCAGACAGTAAACGACACATACAGGGCCATGCTCCGGGACCCGTCCTGCGTAAAGGATCCCATGGTCCTTGTGGGCTCAGACCTCTTCGGGCAGGACCGCATCCTTTCCCTTGAGGTGAGCGGCGGGCTTTTCGCCCAGGACAGCCCCTGCGTGGGGAGCGCCGTAGCCCGTGAGCTGGAGATGTCCGTCCGCGGGCAGGGCGATGTGGGCAAGGCGGCGGAGGTCTGGCCTGTCGTGTCCCTGCGCGTGGGCGACCGGCGCAGCGAGCCCATTTTGCGCGGCGCGTTTTTTATTGACACGCGGGAGACGGACTCCGCCACGGGCGTCCTCACTGTCCACGCCTTCGATGCCATGATACTTACGGAGCGTGAGTGGGTCCCGGACCGGGCTATGGTCTTTCCCATGCCGATGGACGAGGCCGTGACTGCGCTCTCGAAGCTATTGAACCTGGAGGTGGACCCCAGGACGGTCCTCCGCCACGATTACACCATTGACTACCCCGCCACGGGTACCACTATGCGGCAGGTGCTGCGATGGGTCGGCGGGGCACACGGAGGGAACTGGACGATCACAGAGGAGGGGCGGCTCCGCCTTGTCCCTCTTCGCAATGAGAACGCGGATGTGGTGGAGCTGGGCCGCGAGGCCGCGGGGATACAGATAGGCGCAGCGCTTGACCCCATCACGCGCATCGTGGTGAACGTGGACAACGCCAACCGCTATGAGGCCGGAGACGACACGGGGCTGACGCTGGAGGTGGATTGTCCCTACGGCACCCAGGCCATTGCCGATGACCTGCTGGCCCTCCTGGGCGGATACGTTTATCTGCCCTTCGAGGCAACCGACGCCGTCCTGGACCCCGCCGCCGAGCTGGGCGACACCGTCATCGTGGACGGCGTCCAGGCTCCGCTGGTCAGGGCCGACACCGTCTTCGACGCGCTCATGACCTCGGACATTTCCGCTCCCGGTCATAAGGACACGGAGAGCGAGCTTGGGGTGTGGTCCGGACCCCTGACGTCAATGGTCGAACGCCGGCTCGCGCGGACCTACTCGGCAATAGAGAAGAGCGCCGAGGAGGTCCGCGCCTATGTGCGGGACAACGTGACCGACGCCCTGGCGGAGGTGGATGTACGGCTCGGTGAAATATCTCAGCGCGTCAGCGATGGCGAGACGAAGGCCGCGGAGATCGAGACGAAGGTAGACGGCATCAAGCTGGAGGTCACCCAAAGCGCCGGGGCGGACGGGACCGTCACCGCCCGCATCACCCTCAAGGTGGGTCCCAACTCCTACTCGGGGTTTATTAAGATGGACGGCAATCTGGAGGTCAGCGGTCAGCTCTCCGCCGACGCTCTGTACGCCGCCCTGGGTGACATCGCCCAGCTCACCGTGGACCAGGTCTCCACCTCCCGGCGCATCCCCATGTATCTTGCCGGGGATACGGGTGACGACAACTTTATCCGCATCAGCGGTATGGAAATAGAATTTGTGACGGGCAGCACGGACGGCAGCACCGAGCAGGCCGCAGCTCCCACAGGGCTCCCTCTTTACTGGGAGGATGACCCCTCCGGGGCCGACCTGGGCGCGGACGGGTATCCGTACCGCGGCGGCGAGCGTATCTTCACCACCACCTCCCGCACGGCGTGGCCTGTCACTGTGTACGTCTACTCCGAGTCCGTAAAGCGCCGGATATGCTTTGACGACAGCGACGGCCAGTACGTCCCAACGGACATCTTCGGGGCCGGGAACGGCGCCGGAGGGCAATTCGGCAGGCTCGTCAAGGCCGCCAACAGGCTGGAGCTTATCTATGTGTCCTCAAGCCGCAAGGAGGTCGGCATCATTGCCAGGGACTCGGGCTATCTGGACCTCTACGGTCTGCGCCGGCCCACCGCGCTGGATTTCAGCGGCTGGGATTCCGGGTATTTCACCGAGCGCGTAGACGGCGATGAAACAGAGCATCGCTTCGGTGTGAGCTTTGACAGCCAGGGCCGGCCTGAGCGGATAACAGACAGCGACGGACACAGCACGCAGATAAGGTGGTGAGGTCGTGGACTACGACAAGAACAGCTTTCTGGCGGGCCTCTCCGTGGGCCGCACCCTCAAGGGCTGGGCCGGGGGCGGAGCGGGCAGCGGCAGCGGAGGAGGCGGCGGCTTGGCTATGCCGCAAATCGTCCGGAGCTTCCGACTGGCGGACGACGTCAGAGCGCCCTGGGCGCGGGCGGGGGCGATGCCCTCGGCGGTCACGCTTTTGGAGCTTGCGGAATCTCTCACGGTCTCCGGCGCTGTGCTTGGACGGATGCCGCTGGCGGCGACAGATTTTGAGGAGGTGACCTGAGTGGTCAGCAGATCTATTCAGGAGGTGAGGAACACACTCACCTTTAAAGAAAAGACGGAGATGGGGACCATCTGCAAAGCGTATGTCTCGGCGCTTCTCTCGGTGTGTCCGGGACTTAGCGTCCACTCCATCGCCGCGGACACCGCGGACATTTACGACGTCCGCCTGAAATGGACGCCCTTTGACGGGTATCTCAGGATATTCAACGGCGGCAGCACCGGAGACACGGCGGGCGGCTCCTTTTTACGCATCCAGTGGCTGTATTCCACCGGCACGGCGTTTCTCTCCGCCGCCTCCGGCTACCAGAGCTACGGCACGGATTATCCCATCCTGTCCTGCAGCTCCTACTCGGAGAACGGGAAGACGACCTACATCAAGCACATCCGGGTGATCTACTCCGGCATCGGCGGGTTTTTGAACACGTTTGCCCTCTACAACCCGGACGGGAACGCCTCGGTGAGCATCTATTTCAACTGGTTCTACTCCACGGAGCTGAAAAAGCGGGTATGCTGCTTCGGTTATTCGGGCGCGGGCTCCTGCTCCAACGCCGGACAGGTCTACACAAACTGCGGCGTGAAGCTGGACATCCTCTCCAACTGTGTGGTGGACGGTTCCTCCGCCACCGTCACCGTCACGGACCAATCCGGCGTCCAGGACATTCTCTATTATCCGTCGGACACCGGCGCGGCGCTGCTGTATCCCGTCTACACCTCCGGGCATATCACCTCGCTTCAAACGAACCTCGGCCTGATGATGTGGGGCGGAACGTATGTCCTGTACGCTCTCTGCGGCAGAGGCACCAACACCCCCATCGCCATAGAGCCGCAAAGGAGCTACACCGTCAACGGCTCCGTCTACAAAGGCTGCGGCACCACTCTTTACATCCCCGGCGCCGCGGACGGCTTGGGCGAGGCAGCGCCGGAGGAGGGCGACGGCTCCCCCTCCCAGGGGCAGAAGGGCGCCACCTTTACGCCCACCGTCTCGGCGGACGGACTGCTCTCCTGGACAAACGATGGCGGTCTCCTGAACCCCAGCCCCATAAACATCATGGGTAAAGACGGCGAGGACGGGCAGACGCCGCAAAGAGGCGTGGATTACTGGACGGACGCAGACAAGGCAGAGATCGTCCGGGATGTGGTGGAGAAGGTGGACGGGGACGGCGGGTACGAGCTTCCTGCCGCCACATCCGCCGCCCTCGGCGGCGTCAAGGCCAGCGACACCCTGACCGTGGACGCGGACGGGACCGCCCATGTGAACATGAAGCCGATACAGGACTACATCGACAAAGCATTGGGGGCGATCGAAAATGGCTCTTACTGACAAGCTCGCCGCCATCGGCGACGCCATCCGGCTGAGGACCGGAGGCGTGGACAAGCTCACCCTGGCTGAGATGCCGGAGGCCATTGCCGGCATTCCCTCCGGCGGCTCCGGCGAGGGCAGCGGCACGGTGCGGTATGTTGTGGGAACGCCCGTGGCTTTCCGAATCTCCGACTGGGACGCGGACGCCGCGGGCCACACCTATACGCTGCCCCTCACCGGGTACAAGGTCGGGGCAAACGGCGCGCAGCTCGGCCTCATGCCCGCTTCCTCCTCCGTCAATACGCAGGCGGTGGTGGAGGCGGCGCTGACCATCGTGAGCGGAAACAGGGCCGGGGCCACCTCCCTCACTCTCTCTGCCGTCAATATCCCGAAAGGCGACCTGACCGTGGCAGTCTTCGGATTGGAGGCACGGGAATGAACGAGCTTAACCACATCGCCGTCATCGCCGATGGCAACGGGCGCTGGGCGGAGCGCCGGGGTCTGGACCGCGCCCGAGGACACGAAGAGGGACTTAACCGCGTGGAGGACATGATGCACTGGTGCGTGGAGCTGAGCATCCCGATCCTGTCGGTCTATTGCTTCAGCTGGGAAAATTGGAGCCGACCGCAGGAGGAGGTGGACTCGCTGTTTGAACTGGCGAACCACTACTTCGAGAGATACCGGGAATTTGCCGAGAACAACATCCGCGTACTCATTTCCGGGACCACAAAGCGCGTAAAGCCTGAGAGCTTAGAGAAAATGGAGCGCATCCAGCGGGAGACCGCCCACTGCGACGGGCTGACGCTCAACTTGTGCGTCAACTACTCCGGGCGTATGGAAATCGTTGACGCGATTGCCAAGGGCGCCCGGACGGAGGATGAGATCACCGCCGCGCTCTACCAACGGCTCCCGGAGCCGGACCTCATCATCCGCACCGGGGGCTACCGGCGGTTGAGCAATTTTCTTTTGTGGCAGTCGGCCTACGCTGAATTATACTTCACGGACACACTCTTCCCGGACCTGAGTTTGGGAGAATTTCGTCACGCCGTGCGGCGTTTTGAGCGGACGCGGCGGAAGTTTGGAGGCGCATGATGTATACGTCGGAACAGTACAAATATCTGCTTCTTCGTCGCCTCCAGCGGGACTTTTCGATGCCCTCGGCAGCAGACCGGGCGTACACCTACAACTTCTTTCTTCGCCTGTTCGAGGGCATAACCGTCACGGAGGCGGCCTACGCCTCGTTCATCTCCGTCATGGACGAGGAGCTTGAATACTGCGCCGAGAACGGCTACTACTCCGTGGACACGATTCCGCAGGACTCCGTGAAGGAGCATACGCTTCTCCTCCAGCCGGCCTTTGCCGCGCTGGGTATCCGGATGGACATTCAACTGAGCGGCCCGGCATTCGGGATGCAGAATATGTACCTGACCGCAACGGCGGTCTTCACGAAGCCCGACGGCACGGAGCTTTCCTGGGTCGTGGACGGCGCCTCCCTTGGCTCGGCCAGCAACTACTTCCGCATCAACTCCCTCGCCGGGACGGAATACGGCTACGCCACGGACTCGGCGCGGTACTATCGCCTGGAGGATACAGAGCCGCTGGGGGCCGACGGCCTTGACCCGCACTGCGCCGGACCCGGCCTTGGCTGGGCCTACAGCGCGGAGGACAACGCCCTCACGGTGTCCGGCTCCGGCTCCTTCGCCGGGGTGGTGGCGGACGGGCAGCTGGGCTGCGGCGACTACGTCACCCTCATCCTCGGCGCGGAGGTGGGGCGGCTGCTTCCGGGCTGCCTCGGGAGCGCCACGCGGCCCTTCGCCCACATAAAAACGCTGGTGGTCCTCCGCCCGGAGGACGCGCCCCTCACCCTGGACGCGGGCATCATCCACAACACGGCCCGGACCCTGGACGTGTACACGGACAACGCCTGGCTCCGGGCCTACAGCTTCCCATCAAACGTCACCGTCAACCTCCACCCCCTCTCGGAGTGGGCGGGCTGACGGGCGAGATACATTTAAATATATGAGGAGGAAAAAACAATGAAACAGGTATGGAACGGTATTCAGGCGGGGGCGGCGGCGCTGGGAGGGTTTCTCGGCTGGTTCCTGGGCGGAGCGGACGGCTTCCTCTACGCGCTGATCGCCTTCGCGGTGATCGACTATGTGACGGGCGTTCTGTGCGCCATCGCGGACAAGACGCTGGACAGCTCCGTGGGCTTCTGGGGCATCTGCCGGAAGGTCCTCATCTTCGTCCTGGTGGGCATCGGCAACATTCTGGACGTCCATGTGCTGGGCAAGGCCGGGGTGATGCGGACGGCGGTCATCTTCTTCTACCTCTCCAACGAGGGCGTGAGCCTTCTGGAAAACTCCGCCCGTCTGGGGCTGCCCATCCCGGAAAAGCTCCGGGACGTGCTGGCGCAGCTCCACGGTCGTGACGGAAAGGACGGTGAGGAGTGATGGACTATACGAACAGCCCTCTGGTGGCCTATACCAGACTGAGCCCCAACCACTCCGGGCAGCGGACCCACGCCATTGACCGCATTTCGCCCCACTGCGTCGTGGGCCAGTGTACCGTGGAGACCCTGGGCGAGATATTCGCCCCGACCTCCAAAAAGGCGTCCTCCAACTACGGCATCGGCAAGGACGGCAGGGTCGGAATGTACGTCGAGGAGGCGAACCGCTCCTGGTGTACGTCCTCCAACGCCAACGACCAGCGGGCCGTCACCATCGAGTGTGCCAGCGACACCTTCCACCCCTACGCCATGACGGACGCCGTCTACGCCTCCCTCATCGAGCTTTGCGCGGATATATGCCGCCGCAACGGGAAGACGAAGCTCCTCTGGCTGGGCGACAAGGACACGACCCTCGCCTACGAGCCGAAGGAGGGCGAGATGGTCCTAACCGTCCACCGCTGGTTTGCCAACAAGTCCTGCCCCGGCGACTGGCTCTACGCCCGGCTCCCGGACCTGGCGGTGCGGGTGACGGCGGCCCTCGCCCCGGTTGTCCGTTTGGACAACACCCCCTCCGCCTGGGCGAAGGAGGCCGTGGATTGGGCGGTGGGCGCCGGCATCATGGCTGGCGGGAGCGGCGGGGACCTCATGCTGCACAGCCCCGTCACCCGTGAGCAGCTTTGCGTATTTCTCCACCGTTACCGCGAGCTGTATGGGAAAATGTGAGGAAAAAACGCTGTTTTTCGTGATTTTTCACCCGTTCTTGCCTTGACTGTTTCCTTTTTTTGAGTGATAGATTGTCTGCGCCCTTTTCGGGCAGACTATTCTCACAAGGAGGAAACATTTTATGGAAGCCAAAGTAATAACCCCGGAGGTCATTTCGGACTTTCGGAACGCGCTGGACGCGCTGGGCCGTAGCGTCCACACCGTCACCCGGTATCTCTTTGACGTCACGTCCTTTGCCCGGTTTCTGGACGGGCGCGAGGCCACGGCGGAGGCGACACGGGAATTTCGGGACAGTTTAATGCTCCGAGGCTACGCGCCCGGCAGCGTCAACACCAAGCTCGCGTCGCTCTTCTCCTTCTTCCACAGCCTGGGCTGGGAGGGCTGCGAGACGCCCCGCGTCCTCATCCAGAAGGACGCCTATATCTCCGAGGACGCGGAGCTTACGATGGAGGAGTACCGCAAGCTCCTGGCCGCCGCCCGCAGTCCGCGTGACCGGCTGATCCTGGAGACCCTGGGCGGCACAGGCATCCGCGTGTCGGAGCTGCGCTATTTCACTTTAGAGGACGTGCGGAAACGCGACATCCGCGTCCAGTGTAAGCGCAAGATCCGCCGCATCATGATTCCGGAGGCGCTGGGGCGCCTGCTGGAGGACTACGCCGCGGAGCAGGGCATCACCTCCGGCGTCATTTTCCGCCGAAAGAACGGCGGAGCGCTTGACCGGGTCGCTATCTGGCGGCTCATGAAGGCGGCGGGAAGACGCGCAGGGCTCCTCGCCTCCAAGGTCCACCCCCACAACCTGCGGAAGCTCTTCGCCCGGACGTTTCTTGAAAACGGCGGGACGCTGGAGCAGCTGTGCGACGTGCTGGGGCACAGCAACCTGGACACGACACGAATCTATATAAAGACCAGCGGCGCGGAGCATCGCCGGATCGTGGAAGGGCTGGGCCTCGTCCCATGTCAAGAGGAGGAACCGGAGACAGAACCGGCAGCGGAGCCGGAGGAAGCCGAAACGGAGGACGGGGATTCGGAGGACGCGGAAAAGCCGGGATTCTCCGTCAAGACTGGCACAAAACCGCACGGCGCGAAAAAGCCCCTCCCACGTCGTAAAAACAAACGCAGGAAGGGCAAAAGGGCAAAAAAATAACGCAACATTATAGATATAATGTTACGCACGTCCGGCGGGAAAGCGCAAGCCTCACGAAATTCTTCGTCACCTATTATAGACGATTTGAACAAATTGTCAAGAGCGGATGAGGAATTTCGATAAAATTTTCTTCCGGATACATAAAAAAGGCACGCCGCGACACGCCCTCGGGCTGTTTCAAAAAAATGGAACAGCGGAGAGCGCGTCGCGGCGTGCCCAAAAGTGTTCACTTCGTCAAAGTGTAAAGACGAGAAAGGCCCCGGAACGCCGTCCGGGGGGTCTTCGACACCCTTCGAGTTAAGCCGCATGAAACATTATATCTATAATGTTTCGTACCCCGGTGGGGAGGGGCAGGTCATCGAAATCCGCCGCGGCGTTTTTGTTCATTTTGACGGAGAAATTCACGCTCCGCCTCAGAATTGGCAAATGTCACGGCACGTCAGTGGTAGATATGGGGCGTTGCCGATGCCGCCTACTCTCTGGCGGTCTTGTGTGTCAAGCAGAATACGGCAAGGCTCAGGATGCTGACGGTTGTCGCATCCGTTTTGTTTATGGGGACTTGACCGACGCTTCAACTCGTCGCTCCCGGCCCCGTAGACGCAGGGGTCAAAATCCGCCGCGACCTTCTTGCCTGTTCTGACGGAGCGGTTCGCTCTACTTCTCCGAAACGGCAAGCGCCACGGCACGTCAGTGGTAAGCATACGGCATTGCCGATTTATCCCGCCGTCTGGCTGTCCTTGCCCGTACACGGGGACTTTAAGTTTGGCAATGTCAGGGTTTGCGAGTATGTCGCACCCTGACTTATTTTTTCGGCGGCTTGCGGAGACCTCGGTTTTCGCTTCTGCATATAGCAACTCTGATACAAGGAAACAGGGGAACGGCAGACGGGAAAACTCCACCCCGCACCGGCGTGACAGAGGGACGGTTCTTTAGTCACACCTCCGCTGCGCTTCGGTGGTACAAAAAAACCGTCCCTCAGTCCCGCGGGAAAGTGTTCCGTGACTGAGTAGGTGGGACAGTGGGGACGGTTTCGCTGTAGCACCGCAGGTGTGACTGCGGAACCGTCCCCATGTCACACCGGCGAACAATAGACGCGAAAACCCTACCCCCGTCAACGTCCCCATGTAGAGGCCGCCTCTCTTTGCAGGCCGCAACCCGGTAGAACACGGCAGGACCGTTTTCTATACAAAAAACTTAGGAGGTTTAATCAGATGAAAAGAAATTCTTCAAAACCCAAGCGCCGCTACGGTGACGCCGGCTTTACGCTGGTGGAGCTGGTGGTGGTCATCGCCGTCCTCGCCATTCTCGCGGGCGTGGGCGCGGTGGCCTACACGGGGTACATAGAGTACGCCAAAAAGGGACAGGACAGGGCAACCGTGGGCGAAATCATGCACGCGCTGGAGCTGGCAGACTACAACGATCCCTCACTTTTCGAGGAAGGCAAACCGAAAACAATTTATCTCACGACAGATAATGGGTTAATAAGCTTCGATTTAGAGGAAGCCCTGAAAGACACCTTCGGCGACGACCTGAGCAGCGTAAAGCTAACCGGAAATTGGGACAGCGCGGTTGATTGCTCGGAGCTTTCCGGGATTCTAAAAAATCAGGCTTTAACGGATTTACTGGACAAGACGGATTCCCAGATCAGTCAATATCTCGAGGCCGATGGCACGGCCAGCTTCGCAGGTCAAATGAGCGACTACTGGAAAGAGGTCGAGGATAAAGTAGCGCTTGCGGCGCAGGCTGGAAACAAAAACGCTATACAGGACATCATCGAATACAGCAGTAGTAATGCCGCTGACATCGTGAGTAAATGGAACAGTAATGAATACTGGACTGATAAGAAAGGCGGTTATATAGATGTTGCCCGAAATCTGGCGTTCACCTCATATGTGGAGCAGAAGTACGGTGACAAGTACAAGAATGAGCTTGATTCATTAAATAGTGGTGCGCTCACTATTAATACCTATGATTTTAGCGAGGAATTAAAGAAGATTAGGGATGAATATATATCATGTGACGGTAGTCAGGCCGAAATCGACGCCAGGGCTTTTCTTGGGCTGATGGAAGCGGGAGGCACTCTGAAAAATGCAGACGGCACCTTTCCGACAGACGAGGAGATCATGCCGAGGCTTCGCTCCGTCGTTAGCGCGACTTCCGCTATACTTGATAAGAGCGTGGACGCCACAACCTTATCAGGCAAATTGCCGACAACAGGCAAGTGTGTTGCAATTACCGCCACTAAGAGAAATGGCATAATCACATTCAACGATCTTGGCGATCTCAACCCGAGGAAAGACAGCGCTGGGAGCGGTGAGACTGGTGAAACTTGCAGCGAATCGCATACTCCAACGATTACAGTCGATTCGACAACAAAAGAAATAAATATTGTCATCTGCTCAAAGGATGAGGCATACAGATCCTGCACCATTAGCAAGATTGACAGTGCTGATAAAATCGTTGTACTTACGCCTTTTGCTGACAATGGCGATGAATTTGTTGACGTTTCCGGGACTACTATTACCGCCAAAAAAGCCGGCACTACGACCCTTACATTAAAAATGACACTTCAAGATCCCAATTGGGTTGAAGAGGATCAGACCATTAACGTCACCGTTCATGTGACCGTCCACTAATTTTTACACAAAAGATTATATTGTTTTTTCAGCGGTATGCTTGGGGTAGGGTGGTTTGGGAAATTATAAAGGGGGTGGTTCCAAAGACCTGATTTTGCTTTCGCGTTTATCGCGAAACCGATAGAGCATCCAAATAAACCTCAAAACTTTATTTAAAAAAGGAGAATTACAATGAAACAGTTTAAGAAAATCATTGGCGTTTTTCTTGCAGGAATGATGCTCGTCTCTCTGTTTACTGTAAGCGCATTTGCTGCATCTGATGACGATACCCCGGAAGCAATTGTTTTCTTTGCGGGTACGACAACAACCAACACATCATACGCCACTCTCAGCGAGGCTATAACCGCCGCGAATGCCAGTACGGATACAACAAACACCATCTATCTTTTGAAAGACGCAGCCCTCTCTACATCCATAGGGATTGCGTCCAATGTTACTCTTGTCGTTCCGACAAGTTCTAACTATCAAAAGGACAGCACCACGGGGGGAAGCAACGTCACAGATAACGGCGACCCTAATGGGAACCCTTACGCCACTTTGACCATTAACGCGAACGTGTCTTTCACTGTAAGAGGTACTCTTCTTGTTGCCGGTAACCAGCAGGGAATACAGTCCAGAACAGGATTTCGCACCGGCGATTATGGGCAGGTTGTTCTCAAGGACGGGGCAAGACTCAATATTTCGAGCGGTGGGAAGCTCTATGCCCGCGGCGAAATAACGGGAACCGGCACGGTAACGGCAAACTCCGGAAGCACAGTTTATCAGCGCTTCCAAATCGCTGACTGGCGCGGCGGCACGGCGTCCAGAAACGCCTACAATGCCAAAGTATTTCCGTTTAATCTTTTCAGTCTCGGCGGGATTTCCGCGAAAACCGTCTATAATGCCGGTTCTAATTTGAATGGGCAGGGTTTCTTCACGATTTACGGAATCGGGCAGCCTCTTAACATTCCTTATATATCCAATGGAACCAGTGCAAACGCGCCTCTGCATTTCACCGACGATGAGGGCAGTATTCAGTTCACCACAAACGGCGATTTGACCACCATTGAGATCAACGGTGCCCATATAGCCACAGGCAATCTCACCTTCTCTGCGTTCGGCTACAGCTTCAGTAGCGCCGGCCTTGACTGTCCCTTTGGCTACAACACCAAAGTAAAGCTGAATTCCGGTTCTACTTTGGCTGTCGATACAAAGCTTAAGCTGTTGCCGGGATTCGATATTGAAGTTGGGTCCGGCGCAACTATCAATGTGGCCTCTGGCGCGGCCATGTACTTCTACGGAGCCGATGCCTATAAATCCACTTACTTTTTCAAAAAAGTGCCTGATGATATTCCTCTCAACTGGACATACTCCGCAGCCGCTACCTTGACCAACAAAGGCGGCACGGTAAATAATGCGGGCACTATCGCCAGCACCGACCCGAACTTTGACAACGTGGACGGCTTCAAGGCGGCCGAATCCGAACCGAGCGTGGACATTCTGGAGTACAACCAGTCTACCAGCAAGACTGAAACGGCCTATTTCTACCTCGGCACTCCCGATACCAGCACCCCCACCCCCGCTGCATGATTCCCACCACTAACCGCACACAACCCACAAATACTGAGGGCCAGGTACACGCAAGGCTATACCTGGCCCTCGCCGTGGGCACGCAGATTTTAAGTCTCCTGGACTTCATCTACACCACCGTGGGCCTCCGGCTCATTCCGGGGAGCTTTGAGATGAACCCCTTCTTCGGCGGAATCCTCGGCACCCCCTGGGCCACGCTGGGGCTGAAGTTCGTCCTCATCCCCGCGTCACTCTGGCTCCTCTACCACTTCCGCCGCCGCCCCCTGGCGCGCTTCGGCCTGTGGCTCTGCTTCCTCGCCTACCTCGCCTTCGACGCCTTCGCCCTCTACATAGTCCTGACCTACTGGCGGGAGGTGCTGGCATGATCGCGCAGAAGGACAAGCCCGGCGTGAAGCGCCCCCGCGAGAGCCGGATACACGCAAGGCTTTACCTGGTCCTCGCGGCAGTCACCTACGCGCTGAACCTCCTGGACTTCGCCTACACCGTCTTCGGCCTTGAGCGTCTGCCGGGGATGCAGGAGGGGAACCCCTTCTTCGCCATGCTGCTCCGGGCGCCGTGGCTGGCGGCGGCGTACAAGCTGCTGGTGATACCCACGGCGTTTTACGTCATGTACCGCTTCCGGAGCCGGCCCCTGGCCCGCGCGGGGCTGTGGCTGTGCTTCACCATCTTCGCCGTCCTCGGTGTCAAGGCCGCCTATATGCTCATTACATACCGCCAGTACTTCTTCCCGTAACACATACCTCCTTTCACCCCCGCCCGCCCCAAAAGCGGACGGGGATTTTTTTGTGGTTGGAGGTGCGACAAAGGGCGGGTGAACCCTCCGTATTATGAGGACAGACCGTCCTCGGAAAGGAGCGGGTCCCATGACCGCCGAACAAATCAACCGCGTAAACGAGCTTTCGCGGCAAGGGCTGGGTTACAAGAGAATAGCGGCGCTGACAGGCATCCCCGCCAACACCGTCAAGACGCATTGCCGGAGGCACCCGGTCGGAGGCGGCAAGACGGAGAGGGCGGACGCATACTGCCGCCAGTGTGGAAAGCCCCTCACGCGGCAGCCGAAGCAAAAGCCCCGGAGGTTCTGCTCCGATGCCTGCCGGATGAAGTGGTGGAACGCCCACCCGGAGCAAATCAGGCGGAGGGCGTGGTACACCTTCGTCTGCCCACAGTGCGGAGAGGAGTTTCAAAGCTACGGGAACGCCCATCGGAAGTACTGTTCCCGGAAGTGCGCCGCCGACGCCAGACGGATGGGAGGCGGGAAGGGTGACTGACTTTGACCGCCGCATGGCGGATTACAGGACCGCCATGTCCCTTGCCGCGGATATGCTCGAAAGGGGTATCATCAACGAAAAGGACTACGCCCAAATTGATAGAATTATAGCCAAAAAGTACGGCCTTTCTTTGGACAGTATATGCTGCCGAAGCCCGTTGATAAATACCGGGACCAGAGGTAATATGCTCACTGACAAAAAGGGAGGTGTTGCCAATGGAACAAACCGTTAGAAAAGTGGAGTTCAACGCGCTCCGGCCCAGCGGCGTAAAGCGCGTAGCCGCATACGCCAGGGTCTCCGCCGCCAAAGACGCGGCGCAGCACTCGCTCGCGGCGCAGGTGAGCTACTACAGCGACCTCATCCGGAAGCACCCCGGCTGGCTTTACTGCGGCGTCTATGCCGACAACGGGATAACCGGCACCAAGGCCGACCGCGAGGGCTTCCAGCGCCTCATGGCGGCGTGCAGGAGCGGAGAGGTGGACATGGTCATCACAAAGTCCATCTCGCGCCTTGCCAGGAACACGGTGACGCTGCTGGAGACCATACGGGAGCTGAAGGGCCTGGGCGTGGACGTCTATTTCGAGGAGCAGAACATCCACACCCAGAGCGGCGACGGAGAGCTTATGCTGACCATCCTTGCCTCCTACGCGCAGGAGGAAAGCCGCTCCGCCAGCGAGAATCAAAAATGGCGGGTAAGGGAGAATTTCCGGCAGGGAAAACCGCGTGCAGGCAGTATGCTCGGCTACAGGCTCCGGGACGGGAAGTATGAGGTCATCCCGGAGGAAGCCGCGACGGTCCGCCGTATCTTCAACGATTACCTCTCCGGCATGGGCGGCCTTGCCATTTGCAAGGCGCTGAACGAGGAGGGGATCACAACGAGGGACGGCGGCGTCTGGCACCTCGGACCGCTGATGAACGTGTTGGGCAATTACTGCTACACCGGAAACCTCATCCTGCAGAAGACCTACCGCGAAAACCACATCACGAAGCGGAAGTGTGTTAACCGCGGTGAGCTGCCGATGTACCATGTGGAAGGGTTTCACGAAGCGATCATTCCGCCGGAGACGTTCCGAGCCGTCCAAGAGGAGCGCGCAAGGAGAGCCGAAAAATACTCCGCGCAGCACTCGGCTCGGCAGTATCCGTTCACGGGGAAAATAACCTGCGGATGCTGCGGAGCAAGCTACAACCGGAAGACCACCCTGGGCAAGGTGACGTGGGTCTGCCGCACGTTCAACACCCAGGGCAAGTCAAAATGCGGCGGCTCCAAAGCGATACCGGAGGCCACGCTCATGTCCGCAGCCGCGGAGGTCCTGGGCTTGGATGTGTTCGACCCTACGGCCTTTGAAGCGGCTGTCAGTACGATTACCGCCGCCGAGGGCAACAGGCTCATTTTTCATTTTAGAGACGGCTCGACCCAAACAGTGATTTGGAGTGACCGCTCAAGGTCGGAATCCTGGACGCCGGAGATGCGGGCCGAGGCGGGACGGAAGACAAAAGAAAGGTGGGAAAAAACACATGGCGAGCGTTCATAAAGCCGCGCTGTACTGCAGGATTGCCGAATGTGATCCGTTGATTGTGGAGCTGCAAACGTCGCTCCTGAGAGACTATGCCGCCCAAGAGGGGCTGGACATTTTCGGGGTGTACACAGACGAATGCCCCGTGAGCGTCCCTCGTCCGGCGCTTCGGAAGTTGCTGGAGGACGCTCGGGACCGCCGCTTCGATGTGGTCGTCGCCGTGTCGCCCAGCCGCCTGGAGCGCCGTACCGAACAGCTCCTGGAGATCGTCAGTCAGCTTACGGAGGCGGGAGTACAGATTCGGTTTGCCGACGGGACCGAGGATTTGTCCACTTGGCTTCGGATTTGCGAGGGGGTCTATGAATGCCTAACATCACTGTAATCCCCGCAACAAGGGCGCTCCACACCAAGGCGCCTGTCGGGACCGCCGCACGGCGCCGCGTGGCGGGCTACGCCAGAGTGTCCACGGACAGCGACGAGCAGTTCACCAGCTACGAGGCGCAGGTGGACTACTACACGCAGTTCATCAAATCCCGCAGCGATTGGGAGCTTGTGGACATCTATACGGACGAGGGGATCTCCGGCCTCAGCACCAAGCACCGCCCAGGCTTCAACCGCATGGTGGAGGATGCCCTCGCCGGACGTATCGACCTCATCGTGACCAAGAGCGTCAGCCGCTTTGCCAGGAACACCGTGGACAGCCTGTCCACCATAAGAAAGCTGAAGGAGGCCGGATGTGAATGCTTCTTTGAGAAAGAGAACATCTATACCTTCGACAGCAAGGGCGAGCTGCTCCTGACCATTATGTCCTCCCTGGCCCAGGAGGAGAGCCGCTCCATCTCCGAAAACGTCACATGGGGACAAAGAAAGCGGTTCGCTGACGGCAAAGTCTCCATGCCGTACAAGCATTTCCTCGGCTACGAAAAAGGACCGGACGGCAAACCGAAGATAGTCCCGGAGGAGGCGGAGCAGGTACGGCGAATCTACAATATGTTTATTTGGGGAGGCACCCCCTACTCCATTGCGAAGCAGCTGACAGAGGAGGGCGTCCCCACCCCTGCCGGGAAGACAACGTGGAGCGCATCCACCATAAAAAGCATACTTCGCAATGAGCGCTATTCCGGAAATTGCATTTTGCAAAAGCAGTTCACGGTGGACTACCTGACCGGGAAAATGAAGGTCAATGAGGGGGAGGTCCCTCAATACTATGTGGAGGGCAGCCACGAAGCGATCATTTCGCCAGAGGAATTCGACAGGGTCCAGCGCGAGTTCAATCGCAGGGAGCAGATGGGGCTCAGAAGCGGCGGTGGCAGCATCTTCAGTTCGCGCATTATTTGCGGCGACTGCGGCGGGAGTTACGGTCCGAAGGTATGGTCTTCTACAAGCAAATACCGCCGCGTGGTGTGGCAGTGCAACAACAAGTTTCATAACAGGCATAGATGCACCACACCCCACTTCGATGAGCAGGAAATCCAGGAGCGTTTTGTGGCGGCGATCAATGCCGTTCTCGGCAGCAAAGAAGCCCTGATGGACGACTGCCGGACAATCTTGAAGGCGCTGACAGACTGCACGGAGCTGGAAGCCCAAGCCAATGAGCTTACATCTGAGATCGACATCGTATCAGAATTGGTCAGGCGCTGCGTAGACGAGAATGCGACAAGCGCAGGGAGTCAGGAGGAATATGCAGCCAAGTACAAAGCGCTTTCCCTGCGCTTCGAGCGAGCTTCCTCCCAGCTTGCTGAAGTGAAGAAAGAGATAGCCGACCGAAAAGCCCGTGCCGCTGATATTGGTGATTTTATGTTCGAGGTCCAGGAGCTGGATGCCATCACACAGTTTGATAAGAAGCTCTGGCTTTCTACAGTTGACCGCGTCACAGCCTACAATGACGGACGACTGGTTTTTCAATTCCGAAACGGCATGGAGCAGGAAGCATAATTTACAGGACCGCAGGTTAATTTGGCCTGCGGTCCTTCTCTCTTTACGCGCCCTCATTTGCACCCAGCAACCCCCAAATGCACCCAGCAATGCCTCAACTTGAAATCCGGTGCATTTTTATCAATTTGAGAGTGGTTTTCCAGAGAAAGAGGTTCTGCTTATCGAATTTTTTATCAAAAAGCAGGATCTCTTCCTTTTGTAATCCTTGACGTATCCGGGGTTCCCAATAAAGTTGATCCAGCTATCCCCCAGGAAGAAGCAAAAAAATTTCTAAGAAATAGATTTATACTTCAAGGTCTGGTGAGCACTCACCTCATTGAAAATGCTGATACGGTCACCAACGCTTTTTCGAAAATCTGCCTCCAAAGAATATCCCGCTGTTAGCCTCTTTCTTTTTAAAGCCGCCAAGAAGGTCTCAGACACCGCATTGTCAAGAAGGCCATCCGGTATTAGAAAATAACTGCGTCACCCCGTTTTGGATCAAAAGCATCCTTAAAGAATCAGCGTTATATTGCCCTCCCCTGTCGCAGCGGATACTTACTGAGCCAAACTCCCGCATAGCGGCAAGAATACGTTTTGTATTTATTTATAAAACAAAATCAATTTAGAAAAACTGATATGATAGCACGTGAGTCGTCACTGGGAAAATGGTGCCAAGAGAATGAAAAAGAGGAGCTGCTAAAGCAGTGGGATTACCAGGGAAATCCCTTTACTCCGGCAGACATTTACTATCATTCGCGAACACAATGCCGCTGGATCTGTGAAAATGGACACAAGTGGTCTGCCACTCCAGAACGGCGGACAAAGCACAAGCCCACCGCGTGCCCATACTGTACTGGCAGGCTGATGACCCCGTCTGTCAACAGCTTGGCAGCGCTCTATCCCTCCCGGGCGGCGTTCTTTGACAGCGTCCGAAACGGGACCACACCGGATCAGATCTTTCCCCAGACCAACCGCCTCTATTGGTGGCTGTGCCCGAAGGGGCATGAGTGGCAGGCGACGCCAAACAGCTTTGTGAACGGGACAGGCAAGTGTCCCTATTGCGCCCACCGCAGGGCCAGTCCAAAATATAACCTGGAGTCGGAATACCCATGGATCGCTGAGGAATGGGCAGTGGAAAAGAGCGAAGGGACTCCGTCTGATTATCTGCCGCATAGCGAAAAAGCGGTGTGGTGGCGGTGTCATTTTCACCCGGATCAGGTATGGAAATCCCCGATCTGCTATCGCACCACCAGCAGAACCAGCAACTGTCCCGTGTGCCGGAAGGAGTGGAACGCCTCGTTCCCGGAGCAGGCTGTATATTACTATTTAAAGCTGCTTTTTCCGGACGCTGAAAACCGCAGTCTGGTTGTGGGCAAGGAAGCGGATATCTTTCTCCCCACGCTCAAGCTGGTGATAGAGTACAATGGTTATTATTTTACAAGTCGGACGCGGCTTTGCTCAACCGGCGGTACGGTTTACGTCTGACCGTTCGCCCGGATATCCGTCGGGACAGTCAAAAAATCATGTCCAGCTATCTCTCCAGGCGGAAAGAGGCCAGCTTAGCTGCTCAGGCACCAAACCTGACGGATCAGTGGCATAAGATGCGGAACGGCTCCATTACCCCCGGGCTGGTCGCGGCGACCTCCAGCAAGAAATTCTGGTGGATGTGCGAAAAGGGCCACGAGTGACAGGCGTCCCCATGGAAACGTGTACACGGAAGCGGTTGTCCGTATTGCTCCGGTAAAAAAGTCAGCCGGGAAACCTCGCTGGCCGTGCAGAAACCGGAACTGGTCAAATGGTGGCATACGATCAAAAATGGCGACTTGACGCCTTGGCACGTGATGCCTTATTCCGGGAAGGTCGTTTGGTGGAAATGCCCTAAGGGCCATGAACGGCAAATGAAAGTGGCGGACGCCACCCGGGGCTCCCGCTGCCCATACTGCTCTCACCACTGGGTCAGCAAGGAAAACGCGCTGGCGACGCTCAGTCCGGCAATCGCGGCGCAGTGGCACCCTGCAAAAAAACGGATCCCTTACGCCGGAACAGGTGACCAATCACTCCAGCGCCATGGCCTGGTGGCTGTGTCCGAAGGGGCATGAGTTGCAGGCGGTGATCCGTTCCCGAACCAAGTCAGGCGCCGGCTGCCCGGTCTGCGCGGGCAAAAAAGCGGCTCCTGACTACAATCTCGCGACCGAGTTCCCGGCTATCGCCGCGGAATGGGATCACCGCATCAGCAAAAAGCCGCCGGAGGATTTCCTGCCGTTCTCCGTTCAAGAGGTATCCTGGCAGTGCGCTCAGTGCGGAGGAAAATGGGAGGCCAGAGTGATTGATCGAACCAGGAGGGCGGCGGAGAGCTTTCTCAGTCGTCCTCTTTTAGGTATTTATCCCATTCCTTCTAAAGTATAAGCCGTGATTGCGGGGACTATTTTCAAAAAGATTGTCGAAGAATGTAACGATAAGCACTCTTGAAAACATTTTATATAGTGAGTTTCTAAACCCATCTTGTGCTTGCATGGAGAAATTGAAATATGGGGTCATATTTTAATTTCTCCGATAATTCTCTCCTGTCTATGTGGAACCATACGATGAAAATGCCCTTGGCGATAGGACAGGAGGTTGACCCCGCATATCAGGCGCAAGCCGAAATAAAATAAAAACCGGAGGAATCACAAATGATAAGCATAAACGACTATTTGGACAAAATCCTGGAAGATTTCAAGGAATACGCCCAGTCCGGTGAGAAGCTGTGTAAGCTGAAAGACGTCCGTTTCGATGCCGGAAGGCTCCCGGACTACTCGGACAAAAATGTTCAACAGCTGTACCTTCTGCGGTATGCCTATGCCTATACGTTCGAATATAAACGCATGTATCAGGATCTGATGGCCCTGCTTAAAAACAAAAGTCAGCTTTCAGTAACCTCCATCGGATGCGGATCCATGATCGATTACTGGTCCTTGACCCGCGTATTTCCCAAAAGCTGTGATATCTGTTACATAGGCGTCGATGTGATCGATTGGAATTACAAGCTGAACGGGCGCGGAAAAGATAAGGTAACATATATAAACGCCGATTTTGTTGACTTGATTTCCAGGCATGCTATAATACCTACAGACGTATACATCTTTCCGAAATCCATCAGCGAATTCTCGGCCACCGCTATTTTCCGCATCTGCGTTGAGTTGTCCTCGTTGATTCCCGACAGAAAGCCTGTTTATTTTCTCTTCTCCCTGCGCTCAAAGTCAGCAAGTCAACAGATCGATATCAGCAAGACAAAGCTGCTGCATAAAACCATGCTGAACCTTGGCTTTACTTCAAACGACGACCCCGAATCTTTTTCGAATTTTGAAGGTGAGGAAAAGGATAAAAAGATATACAAAGTAGACAGCTCCTTTTCTCACCCCACCGATGTAGTGGAATTTCTGGTAAATACATTGCCGGCCTGCTGTACCCACTACGATGAGAGTAGCTGTGATAATAGCTGCAAACAAAAGCTGAGATGGTGGCCCATCCTCAGCTGCAGCCAAGTAAACTATCAGATTTTTAAATTTGTGAAAGAGGCATAAGCATGATCATCAGCGCCAGTAGAAGAACAGACATCCCGACCTATTATTCCACCTGGTTTTTCAACCGTCTTCGCGAGGGATATGTCCTTGTCCGCAATCCGCTGAACATCCATCAGGTCAGTAAAGTCAGCCTAGATCCGGATGTGATCGACGGCATCGTCTTCTGGACAAAGAATCCCATCCCCATGCTGGATAAGCTTGACCGGCTGAAGGACTACGTGTATTACTTCCAGTTTACTCTGACTCCCTACGGAAAAGATGTGGAGACGGGGCTCCCCGGCAAGAAGAACGTGATTATTCCGGCGTTCCGGCATCTCTCGGATACCATCGGCCCCGACCGCGTCATATGGAGATACGATCCCATTTTCCTGAGTGAGACATACACAGCGGACTGCCACATTCGGACTTTCGAGGCAATGGCCAAAACGCTGAGTCCGTACACGAAAAAGTGTACAATAAGCTTTATTGATATGTATCGGAAAACGCAAAAAAATGTGGCCGGTCTTTCCATGAGAGAATTCTCCGTGCAGCTGCAGGACGAGTTGGCGGGAAAGCTGGCTGAGATCGCTCACAGTTACGGTCTTGACATCGAGACGTGCTCCGAGGGCATCGACCTTGAAAAATACGGCATACACCACGCCAGGTGCATCGACGACCGCCTGTTTGCCAAGCTCATCGGATGCTCTCTGAACGTGGGGAAGGACAAAAATCAAAGAGCTGAATGCGGATGCGTTGAAAGCATCGACATAGGGGCATACAACACCTGCAAAAACGGCTGTCTGTACTGCTACGCCAATTACAGCAACGCCGCTGTCATAACCAACGCCGGTAAGCACGATCCCAATTCTCCGCTTTTGTTTGGCTCACTTGGCCCCGAAGACGTGGTCTCTGAGAAAAAGATGGTCTCCTATAAGGATTATCAGATTTCTTTGGACATCTGAATGGGTCGCGTTTTAAGAGGAGCTGATCTGCGTCTAAGGACGGGGGAAACCATAGGGCGGGGTCTCCCCCGCCCTATGCGACAACTGAAGCCGACGCGTTGTTGACGACGAGAATATCGTCGATCTTTACCCGAAGCAGCGCCGCCAGGACGATGAGATTATCCACCGTGGGCAGCGACGCCCCGTTCTGCCACTTGTAGATGGCCTGAGGCGTGGAGAAGCCGAAGACGGCCTGCAAGTCCCGGACGGTGAGGCCCGCCGCTTTTCGGAGCCTTGTGATGTTCGCCCCGGTGAGGGCCAGGTCGATGGTTGGAATGGTCACGCTAACACCTCCTTCTTTCATTTTCCCACGAAAAAACCGCCTGTCCCACGGGACAAGCGGTCATGAAAGAAGTCGGCGTGAAAACTACGCCTGATCCATCGTCTGCTTATCCCTGATTGGGCGCGCGAAATCATAGCTATATTCATTGCTGAACATAGGCTGGCGCTCGTACCGATAAACAAACATGGCAACGATCATGGCGTTGGTTCCTTTCATCAGATTGGCCCTTTGGCCTTACGACAGCAGTATAGCACAAAGCTTTCGGTTTGTCATTAAACTTGTGGGGTAATTTTGAAAAAAATTGCGAAAACGGTCGGCGCGTTAGCTGCAGGAAACGGAGATCATCGCGCTTCCCATGCTCGCCAATCTCTTGCATATAAGCCGAAAGCGTGCTAAAATGATCCTGTAAAAACTTTTTTGGCGGGGTACGCTATGGAACCAAACGAGATCATGGAACAGCTTTCAGTGTTCGGCCAGGACAAGCCCGTTCCCAGGGAGGCGCTGGCGGAGGCCGCGCGGCAGAAGGAGGCTTTGACGCCTCTGCTGCTGGGCCGGCTCGACTGGCTTTGGGAGAACGTACAGGCGCGGGGAAATGAGATCTGCGGCGAACCGGAGTACAACCAGGGCTGGTACGCGTTCTTTCTGCTTGCCCAATTCCGGGAAAAGCGGGCGTATCCCAAGCTCATACGCCTTCTGCGTCTGGACGAGGCTCTGTTGGAGATCGCCTTTGGCGACGAGGTCTGCAACGCGGGCAATCTGCTGTACAGTACTTACGACGGGGATCTGGAAGCGGCCATGTCCCTGGCCGCCGACGATTCTCTGGATCCCTTTGCCCGGAATGCGGCGCTCAACCTTATGTGTGGGCTGGCCGCCGACGGGCGCATGACCCGCGAGACGCTGGCCAGCTTCATCCGGGAGCGTCTGGCCGCCATCGGGGACGGTGAACATGAGGAGCTGTTCGCGGCCTTCCTTGCCAACCTGACGGCGGACGCGGGTCTTTTCGAGCTGACGGAGGATTTTCGGCGGGCTTACCGTCAGGAGAAGGTGGATCGCACATTTTTAGGGGACTTTGACGGTTTCCTTGACATGCTTTTTGACGGCCCGAAGCACCATGAGCAAACGCGATATATAGAGGACGCCGCCACGGAGCTGGCCGGCTGGGCCTGTTTTGAGCGGGAAAAGCCCTCACAGCCGGACATTCTCGAGATCCGGAGCTGGAAGGTGGGGCGGAACGACCCCTGCCCCTGCGGGAGCGGTAAAAAGTTCAAGAAATGCTGTCCTCCCACGCTGGAGGAGTGGGGACTCGAGATGAAGCCGTACGAGGAACGGGAGCGGGACGCGTACCCGCCCCTCACAGGCCGGAATGGCCGCCCGGGTCTGGCCGAACTTTACAGCCGGGACGCCATCGCCGTTGACGAGCCGGCGTATCGGGCCCTGAAGCTGCTCCACGGCCCCCTCTTCCGGTCGCGCGCGGAGGATCGTCAGGCGAAACGGCAGGCCAGGGATCTCCTTTGGAACGCGTTTCAGAAGACGCGGCGGATCTGCGCGGAGCAGGGCATTCGAACACTCGAGGAATTTGATGAAAAGTACCATATACACTACGACTGCGCTCAGTGGCTGGAGCCGCTGTCGGAGCTTTTGGACAACGAGGAACCGCGCCGGCGGGAGGTGACGGCCTTTCTCGGGGGCCAGGTCGGCGGCATCTGATGCGCGCGAGGAAACCGGCAAAACAGTGAAGTAAAATCAAATATTCTGAGCCGCTCATGATCCTTTTCATGGGCGGCTTCCTCTATTTTAAGACGCGCTCATCTGTTCGCGCCCATCCGCCCGGTTTTCTGAATCCTGCATCCGGTATTTTCGGAAAAATGCGCCGGATAAACCGGCGCGGGGGATTGCCACGCCGGTAAATATGGTGTATAAAATCCGTGATTATACGCGAACCTGTCGGAATTTGACGGGCGGCGCGTCATGGCGGGAGGATGCCGGTATGAAAAAAACGTGCGGAAGGATCCTGTATGCGCTTTTGATACTTCTTCTGACGGCGCAGACCACGCCCCAGGCGGCTTTCGGCGTCCCCGACGCTCTGTCCGGCGGGATCGTCCTGCCGGCCGGCGCAAGGCCGGCGGGCGTTCTCTACGCCCAGGCCCGATCCAACGCGGTGGACGCCACCGTGGATTCGCTTATATAATACTACATGGACTCCGAGTATTCCGTTACCTACACCGGCTTTGTCCAGCAGCACCCCATCTACGCCATCGCCAGCGCCTATGTTAACGTGACCTTGGGCAATTATGCCGCCACCAACGTTGACCGGTATCCGTTTTATATGGAGCCCAAGGCCGGCTATACCTGGCAGGACGGCACTGTCACCCCCAGATTCGTGGTGTGGCACATCACCAAGGCGAACCCCACGGGCGCCCTCCCGTCCCTCACCGTGGAGCCGTACAGCGAAACGCCGTACGCCCTCACCGGCGGCATCTATCTGATGGAGGGCGGCAACAAGACCGTCTACCCCACCCTGCCGGCCGCCTACAACGCCCTCCCGGACAGCGGCGGAACCATTTACATTCAAGGAGAGGTGACCGTCACCTCCGGCCTGGAGACAGTCCCCGGCAAGCTGGTGAAGCTGCTGGGCAAGAAGGGGGCCGTCCTGGCCCGCGACGGAAACTTCTCCACCGTCACGGTCACGGACGGCGCGTCCCTGACCGTGGAAAATCTTACGATGACCTCCGCCTCCGGCACGGCGGCGAACGGCGGTGCCATCAACGTTCAGGGCGGTTCCCTGACCCTGGCGGACGGCGTCGTTCTCACCGGCAACAAGGCGCCCGGCTATGGGCGCGGTCTACGTGCCGGCAAAGGCCGCCAGCGTCACCGTGGGCGACATTCACCCTTCAAAACAACTCTGCCGCCTTCGGCGGCGGCATCTTCCTGGAGGACAGCGCGACAGTCACCGTCTCCGGGCGTATGAGCCGCAGGCCGGCGGCCTCTCCGTCAAGAGCGCCAATACCATCGCCGCCGCCCTTCAAAACGCGGACAGCTCCTGGAGGGAATTTACCGATCCCCAGGCGGCCATAGACGCCGCGCAGGACGGGGACACCGTGTATTTTGCCGTCTATGAAAATGCCGGGAATCCCTCGATGAACACCACGCAGGTGGACTCTCCAAAACGCTCACCCTTCCGGCGGGCAAGTCCCTCACCTTCTCCAACGTGAAAAAATATATCCCCGACAGCCCCTCCCCGATTCCCGAATATCGTACCGACGGCGTCTCCGTATCCCTCAAGCGCGCCGGCGGGAACACCGAAGCCATGATGTCCGTGCCCGCGGGGGCCGCGCTGACGCTGAAGAACATCACCCTGGACGGCGGCGCGGTGTGGAGCGGCGGCGTCCGCAACCAGGGCGGCGGCGTGCTCACCATGGAGGGCGGGATCATTAAAGACTGCTACTTCCGGGAGGGCGGCATCATGAACGTGTGTAAGCCCGGATATGGAACCGGCTCCAACCCCTCCGTCACCGTGTCCGTCGGCAGTATAACCGGCTGTATGTCCCGACAGAAGGGCGCGGCGATCCAGACCATTTACGGCGGCGCGGCGACCGTCGTCGCCTCCGGCGCGTCCGTCACCGGCTGCCGATCTCTCCACGATCTGGGCGCGCTCTCCGTGGAGGAGGGCGGCATGCTCCAAATCACGGGCGGCTCCGTTGACGCGGGAGGCGGCCAAAACGCCGTATACTTATACAACCAATACAGTGCCGAGGACTACGCCGGCGCCGCCACAAAGCCCTTTATCGAGGGGAAGGCCCCCGGTAGGCTCATGGTCAGCGGCTCGCCCGCCGTCACCGGCAGGATCCATGTGGGCGACTCCTGCTATGTGGTGGACACCGCAAGCCTCGCGCCGTCCTCTCTCTGGTACGGGGTCTACGCGGATCTCACGGGCCACACCGGGACATCGCTGACGCTGGATTTCACCGGCGGCGGGAAGTCCTTCGGCAAGGTGGAGGAGTGTGGCTCCGTCGCGCCCCAGTATCCCCAAGCCGCTTCCGGCGGCGCGTCCAACGTCTTCTACCTGGAGACGGAGACGGACGGCAAGACCGTCCTCACCCGCGGCGGCTACGCCCTGGAATTCTCCCAGATCGAACCCAACCGGCTTACCGTCTCCGGTACCTGTGACGAAAGCGTTACCGGATTCACGGTGAAGATCGGGGAGCAGACGGTCAGCCTGACGGTGAAAAAGGGCGTTCTCAGCGGTGAGATCGTCTTCACCGGGGACGAGGGGACGGCGGCGTTCGCCAGCACGCTCATCCCCGTCTATGGCGATACGGAAACCGGCTTTGCCGGCCCCACGCTGGACGTCCTTCTGCATAACAGCGCCGGCAGAACCTTTACCGCCCCGGCGGGTACCGCGTACCTGACCGATACGGGCGCTTACAAGACCTTCACCGGCGGCACCCTCCCGGAAGACGCCGCGCTGGACGGCGGAAACGCTGCCTTCCGGGTGGGGGATTCCCTGATTACCGTGCCCATGGGGCCCAGCGAGAACGCCCCCACGCTGATCGCCAGCGCCGGAATCCTCTCTCTGGTCATCGGCCTCGGCGCCCAGAGCCTGGTGGCGGACATCATCGCCGGCCTGTTCATCGTACTTGAGGGCGAAAACCAGGTGGGCGACATCGTCGTCATCGACGACTGGCGCGGCACCGTGCAGGAGATCGGCGTCCGCACCACCAAGATCGTGGACGCGGGCGGCAACGTGAAGATCATCAACAACAGCGCCATCAGCTCCATCGTCAACCAGACGCAGGAGCTCTCCGTAGCCAAGGCGTACATCAGCATCGAGTACGGCGAATCGATCCCCCACGTGGAGCGGATCATCAACGAAAACCTCAAGGATATCCGGGAGCACATCTCCTCCATCGTAGACGGACCTTTCTACAAGGGTGTCAACGCCCTGGCGGCCTCCAGCGTGGATCTCCTGTTCGTAGCCAAGTGCAAGGAGGGGGACGTCTACCAGATCCAGCGCGATTTAAACCGGGAGCTGAAGCTCATGTTCGACAGCAGCCACATCAACGTCCCGTTCCCGCAGATTGCTCTGAACGAGCCCACCGTCTTCGAGGAACAGCCCGAGGCCCCTATCGACACCCGCTCCTTCGTGGACGACCAGCGCCGCCGCTCCAAGGGCATCGAGGAAAAGACAAACTGACGCAATCTGGTAAACGAAAAACCTTCAACTCCCAACCGTCCGGGTTTGAAGCTGAAGGTTTTTTTGATTTTCTGACATCTCCCGCAACCGGGGAGGAGAAAAAGGGTACTTATAGGGTGAAGGGCCCTGAAAGGAAAAAGAAAGGAGGCGAAGGCGTGGAGGACGAGGCGATCATCGAGCTCTATTTTACCCGGGACGAGCGGGCGCTCCGGGAGACGGAGGTCAAATACGGCCCTCTCTGCCGCCAGGTGGCGAACAACATCCTGAGCGACCACCAGGACGTAGAGGAGTGTGTCAACGACGTCTACCTGGCGCTTTGGGACGCCATTCCCCCAGCAAGACCCCGGAGCCTCAAGGCCTTCGCCTCCGGTATCACCCGCCGCCAGGCCCTGAAAAGGCTCCGCCACGACACCGCCGGGAAACGCTCCGCCGGGTGCCTGGTGCCCCTCTCAGAGCTTGCGGAAGTCCTGCCGGATGAGAGCTTCAGCCCCGAGGTGGAGGACGGGGAGCTGGCCCGGCTCATCGGGAGCTTTCTCAAAAAACAGAGCCCGGAGGCCCGGTGCGTCTTTGTCCGCCGCTACTGGTACTTCGAATCCGTGCGGGATATCGCCGGACGGTACGGCTTTAGCGAAAGCAAGGTGAAATCCCTTCTGTTTCGCGGCCGGAATCATCTAAGAGATTACCTAAGAAAGGAAGGTATTCCCATATGAATATACCGAGGATCGCCGACGTCCTGGGCCTCATCGACGAGGATCTGCTGAATACGGAGCTTCCAAAGAGGCGGTGGGGCAAAACCGCAAAAATTCTGCTCACCGCCGCCTGTGTGTGCCTCGTTCTGGGGACAGTCAGCGCCCTCGCCGCCGGGGCGGGAACCGCGCTTCTGGCGAAGCTCCGAAAGGGGGAGGACGGCTTCGAGTCCGGCTACGACATGGCCGCCCAACTGACGCCCTTCCCGGAGGAGGCCCTGACCGGGGACATCCGGGAGGTTCCGGCCATCATCCGCCGGCAGCTGGAGGAGGCGCCCATCTGGTCAAACCAGCTCCCCAACACCTACTACCGCAAGTTCGACACCGCCGCCCAAGCTCTGGAGTACGTGGGCCTTGCGGAACTCCAGCCCATCCGCTGGAATGTGGAGGAGACGTGGACGATCCTCCACGTCCTTGGGGGAGCGCGTGGAGAGATTGCCGATGTGAGCATTATGACCTACTGCCAGAAGGGGGAGGTGCGCTTTCAGACCCAGGCGTGGCTGTGCACAGAGAACGACAGCGCGGACACCACCTTCAGCGTCCGTACCACGGAGGATGTGGACTACGCGGAAGAGAGCTTCACCGCCGCCGGGGGCTTCATCTGCCATGTGATCCGCTCCACTGCCCTGGAGAGTGGCAATGTCACCTATGACGGCTGCATCGTCCGCGCCGGCATCCTCTACACCCTCCACGCCGCCTACCCGCCCTCCGAAGAGGCCCAGGCCGATGAGCTTCTCCACACCTGGGCCAATCAGTTTGAGTCGGAAACGAGGTGAAAAAGGCATGAAAAAACGACTTTTAGCGGCTGCACTGGCCGCGCTTCTCCTTTTCTCCCTCTCCGCCTGCGGAAAAAGGGCGTCGGAAAGGGACATTGAATTGGATCTGGACGCCATCGCCCAGGCCCTGTGCGCCAGCGGATATTTTTCCGGGGAAATGGCCATGATGGATCCCGAAACCGTGCCTGAGCTTTTGCTCCTGGATACAGACAGGGTCGAGGCCTCGCCGGAGGACTTGACGGACGCCAGATATTACGGCGTGACGATGGGTACATCGGCCAATCAGTTTATTTTGCTTGAGGGCGCCGATCCGAAGGCGGCGGAGCGGTTGGAAAAGGCGCTGAGGATCTATGCCGAGGATCAGAGGACGGGGTTTGAGCTCTATCTCCCGGAGCAGGCGGCGCGGTTCGAGGACTTCATCCTGGAACGCCGGGGCAGATATCTCCTCTTTGCCATAGGGGAAAACCGCGAGGCGCTGTCCGGCCTTTGCCGTCGCCTTATGATTTGACAGTCTCAAAAAACCGGGAGCCTTCGCTCCCGGTTTTTGCTGTTTCTTCTACGCCGCCATGCTTCTCTTTTCGTACCACCGGTACACCGCCACCGACAGCGCCACGGTGAGGATATCCGCCCAGAGCTGGCTCCAGACGATGCCCTGCATCCCGATCAGGCGGTTAAGGATAAAGAGCATGGGGATATTGAACACCAGCCACCGCGTCACGCCCAAAAACAGCGCGTAGCGGCCCTTGCCGAAGCCGTTGAACAGGTAGACGTGGAAGAAGCTCAGGAACATCAGGGGCGTCGCCAGCACCCTGGCCCGCAAAAAGCCCGTGCCCAGCCGCACCACCTCCGGCGAGTCCTTGATGAAGAAGCTCATGATCTGTCCTGCGAACAGCTCGTAGAGCACGATGCTGACGGCGGCGCACACCAGCCCCAGGGCCATACTGTACCGCTTCGTCTCCCGCATCCGCTTAAAATTCCCGGCGGAGTAATTGTAGGCCACAATGGGCATCATCCCCTGGCAGATGCCCACGCCCACATTCAGCGGCAGGCGTTCCGCCTTCAGCACGATCCCCACCGCCGTCAGGGCGTTGCCGGAGTAGGCGCTCATCAGCCGGTCGATGACCACATAATCCAGGTCAAAAAGCAGTGTGGAGATGGCCGAGGGCAGACCCACGGTGAAAATCCCCGCGATGTTCGCCCACCGGGGGAGCTTACGCGGCGCGCACAGCCGCAAAACCGGCTGGTCGCGCATCAGCAGGATCATCACAATGAAATAGCCGCAGGCGATGCAGTTGGAAAGACACGTGGCCAGCCCTGCGCCCACGATCTCCCGCCCCGCGGGCATGAGCACGAACATAAAAAGCGGATCCAGGGCGATGTTGATAAGGCCCCCCATGGTGATGCCGAACCCGGCCTTTTTCGACTCCCCCACGCTCCTCAACAGCGCCGCCAGGGTGTTGGAGAGCACCGTCGGCACGCCGCCCAGCGTGATGACGAAAAAGGCGTAGGCCGAGGCGTATTGAAAATTCTCCTCATCCGCCCCCAGCGCCCGCATCAGCGGCCCGTTGAAAAAGAGCACGCCCAGGGAGAACAGCGCCGCCACCAGCACGCTTATGTAGACGCTGAGGCTGAAAACCCGCCGCGCCTCCCCCGTCTCCTTCCGTCCCAGAAGCCGCGACACCAGCGCTCCGCCGCCGATGCCGGCCAGACCCGAGATGGAAAGCGAAATATTGAACACCGGCAGGATCAGCGACGCCCCGCCCACCATGGCGGCGTTGCCCGTCCTCCCGATGAAAAACGTGTCCGCGATGTTGTAGATCAGCACGATCAGCTGGCTGATCACCGTGGGCACCGCCATGGTGCGCACGGCCTGGGGCACCGGCATCGTCTCAAAAAGCGCCGTGTTTTTCCGATCCGCCGTATCCATTTCCCCACCTCCGCTTAATCTCTTTCTCCGGCGTTTCCCCGCCGCCGGTCACGGGATCCTCTTCACATAGACCCGGGAGAGCTCCCCGTCCATATCCTTCAGCTGCGTTATGAACTCACAGCCGTATTTCTCATATAACCCGGTGTGGTTGGTGGAGATATATACCTCTTTCACCCCCTCCCGCCCGGCCAGCCGCTGGATCTCCTGAAAGAGCAGGCCCACATAGCGGTGCCCCCGGTATTGCGGGAACGTATAGACAAACCCCATCCACGGCGTCAACTCCGTGGGCTGGATATCGTCCCATCGGGCATAGGTGCAAAAGGATATCAGCTCCTCCCCCTCCGTCAACAGAAGCACCCGGGAGCCCTCTCCCACAGCCTCGAAAAATGTTCCCCCGCTGAGAAGCTCATGCAAAAACGCCCCCGCGCCCCAGTCGCACTTCCCGATCTCCTCCAGCCAGTGCTCCCGCGGCCCGCTTTCAAAATAGTCGATTACCTTCATATACAGTCTCCCAAACTCCCTGTCCCCGCCGCGCGGAGGATCTATGCTTTTACTGATTTGGATAAAAAAGAGAAAGTCCTGCTCCTTAATGTTCCAATAAACCGGATTTTATACTCCTATTTGGAGCATTTGTTCCTCTACAACCGCCTTGGAAAGCAAGGACTATGTATTCGTATTCAGTTGTGACTATACGCTCAAATGGAGCGTTTGGGTAGAAAAAAGCGTCCAAGTTTTTAGTTGTGGGGCTGGTAGTTATCTGCTCGACAAATAGGAGTTTTTGAAGATACGCTACCATCGGCTTGGAAATATTCTCTTATCTCGTCTGCTCTCTGTGCAAGAACGTCAGGCCAAAACTGTTGTATGCTCATTCTATCGCCTTACCAAAAATTCGCTCTCTGTCTGATGATATGCGAGAGAATTTAAACCCATTACGGACATAAAAGCGTTCAGCCTTTTCAGCAGGATTAGTCTCTATATACTTCGCGCCCAATGATCGAAGATGGTTTTCGACGATTCGACATACAGCAGAACCAACACCGGAGCTTCTACGCTCTCTACATACATAGAAGTTGTTGATAAAGCCCTTGTTGCGT
>CANQBA010000034.1 GCA_947589545.1 uncultured Oscillospiraceae bacterium
GCAGCCCTCGTCCATGGTGAAGCGCTGGCGCTCCCAGTCGCAGGAGGAGCCCAGGGTCTTCAGCTGCTCCACGATCCTGTCGCCGTACTTGTTCTTCCAGTCCCAGACCCGCTCCAGAAACTTGTCCCGGCCCAGGTCGAAGCGGGTGAGGCCCTCGCCTCTCAGCTGCTCCTCCACCTTGATCTGGGTGGCGATGCCGGCGTGGTCGCAGCCGGGGAGCCACAGGGCGGAGTAGCCCTTCATGCGCTTGTAGCGGATGAGGATGTCCTGGAGCGTCTCGTCAAAGGCGTGGCCCAGATGGAGCTGGCCCGTCACGTTGGGGGGCGGGATGACGATGGTGAAGGGCTTCTTGTCGGGGTCGCGCTGGGCGTGGAAATAGCCCCCGTCCAGCCACATCTGATAGATGCGCTTCTCCACCGCCTTGGGGTCGTACACTTTCGGCAGTTCTTTCATACGTTTCCTTTCCTTTCCGGGGCAATAAAAATTCGCCCCAAGCAGATCTGCTCAGGGCGAACGAAAGCTTTCATCCGCGGTACCACCTGAATTCCCCGCTTTCGCGGGGCGCTCAACGCTCTGTAACGGGAGCGCCCGTCGGCGGCTGGCGGCAAAGCCCTCACCTCCGCGGCTCCGGGACGACCTTTCGGCGGTTTTCGTCAAAGCCTCGCACCTGCCGGCTTCTCTCTGGGACGATCCGCGCCTACTTCTTCCCCTCAACGCCATTTGGGGGTATTATATGCGGATTTATCCCGTTTGTCAAGGCGTAATTTTACTTTTTGGCGGTGGGCGCGCCGGAAATTCGACACCCTGTCCGGCCGGATACGCGGCGGGTCAATCGTAGGGGCCGCCTCCCGGGGCGGCCCGATTTTTGCGTTACGGTTTCAATTTAATGCGCCCCTTCTGTGATCCTCCCTATCTCCACGCCCTCCTTTGACGCGGGCTCTCCGTCGATGAGCGCGCCCTCCGGGAAGAGGCGGATGTCCAGCGTCCTGCCGCCGGCGGTATAGAGCACCCTGGCCGGGGTGAGGCTGTCGGGCAGCTCCGGCTCCACAAAGAGCCGCCCGTCCCGCATACGCAGGCCCAGCAGGCTCTCCGTCACCGCCCGGAAATACCACCCCGCCGACCCGGTGTACCACGTCCACCCCGCCCGGCCCGAAAGCCCCTGGGCGGCGCTGACGTCGGCGGCCATCACGTAGGGCTCGGCGGCGTACGTCCGCGCCTCCCGCTCCCCCGGCGCCAAGGCCGCCAGAAGCTCCGCGCCCCGCTCCCGCTGACCTGTCCGCAGCAGCGCCATCGCCAGCCACACGGCGGCGTGGGTGTACTGTCCGCCGTTCTCCCGGAAGCCGGGGGCGTAGGCGCGGATATACCCCACCGTTGCGCTCCCCCGGTCAAAGGGCGGGTCAAAGAGCTTGACAAGCCGGCTTTTTTCGTCGTAGAGCCTTGTATACGCGCTCTGGAGCGCCTGCTTCACCCGCGACCTGTCGGCACCGGCAAAGGCGGCGAAGCTCTGGGAGAGGGAGTCCAATTCGCACTCCCGCTCCTCCTCCGGCCTGTCCCCGGCATCGCTCCCCAGAGGCGTGCCGTCGTCGCAGAAGCCCCGGAGATACCACGAACCCCGGTAGGCCCCCTCTGCGGCCCGCAGCAGGGCGGCGGAGGCCCGCTCATACGCCTCGCCGTTCTCCCCCTCCCGGCGGCAGAGGGCCGCCAGCTCCCGCAGGACCAGACTGCCGAACAGGGTCAGCCACACGCTTTCGCCGCGTCCGGCCCGGCCCACGCCGTCAAAGCCGTCGTTCCAGTCCCCGCCCAGCATCAGGGCAAGGCCGTGCTCCCCCACGCCCCGCCGGAGGAACAGATCGGCGGCGGCCAGGGCGTGACGCAGTACCGTGTCCCGCTCCGCGCTCACCTCGGGCCGCTCGTACCTGTCCCGCTCCCCCGCTTCCAGGGTTGGGGACAAAAGCCAGCTCTCCTCCTGGCGCAGAACGGTTCTGTCGCCGGTTCGATTTACATAATCGCACAACGCCCAGGGCAGCCACAGCAGGTCGTCGGAGCAGTGGGTCCGCACGCCCATCAGGCCCTCCGGCGTGTCGTGCCACCAGTGCATCACGTCCCCCTCCCGGTACTGGCGGGAGGCGGCCAGCGCGATCTGCTTCCGGGCCAGCTCCGGCTCCACCAAAAGCAGGGACAGGGCGTCCTGGAGCTGATCCCGGAAGCCCATGGCCCCGCCGTTCTGGTAAAGGCCCGTGCGGGCCAGCAGGCGGCAGGCCAGGGACTGATAGACGGCCCAGCCGTTGACAAAGGCGTCCAGGCGCTTATCCGGCGTCTCGATTTTCACCCGGCCGCAGATCTCCCGCCAGTGGGCCCTGGTCTTTTCCAGCAGTCTGTCCGCCTCCGCCAGGGCGCTTTGGAGCTCGGGAAGGGGCGCGGTGCCGGAGACGATGACAAGCCGCGCCGGGGCCGGCAGGGTAAAGGCGACGCAGGGCTCCTCCCCCGCCCCGGTAAACCCGTCGTACACCCCCATCAGGGCGCTTTTCCGCCGGCAGGTGAAGGCGTCCGGCGTCTCGGAGACGAGGCAGGTAAACCGCCGGTTTTTATAGGGGCCGGAGGGGTTGCGGGCGGTAAAGGCCCCGCCCTCGAAGCCCGTGACAATGGCCCTGGCCCCCAGGGCCGTCTCGCCCAGAATAAGGTTCAGGTCATAGGCCACCTCCGCGCCGCCGGTGTCGCCGGTAAGCTCCAAAATCAGCACCCTGGCGGCCATATCCACCGGCACAAAGGCGGTGAGGCGGGAGCGGACAGGGCCGAAGTCCCGTTCCCAGGCCGCCCAGCCGAAGCCGTACTCCACCAGCGTGGGCAGGCCCGCGCCGTCGGCAAAGAGGGAGCGCGCCGCGCCCCCCAGCCGCAGCGTCAGCCGCTCCGGCCCCGTTTCGGCCGCCGGATCGCCCAGCCAGGGGTCGATCTTGAAGAGCCGGGAATTGCCGCTCCACATATGGCCCGCGCCGCACTCGGTGGCCAAAAAGCCGAAGCTCTCGTTGGCCAGCACCAGGCTCCAGGCGGCCTCCGGCAGGGCGTCCGTCATGGCGAAGCGGAACGTCCCGTCCTCCGCCCACCGGCACGTCACCTCCCCTGTGCCCCGCAGATACCGGGGGCGGGGCGCCGGCGTCCTCTCCCGGCGGGCCGGGGCGGCGGGAACGGCGTCCAGCCGGACGTTCAGATTGGCGTAGGCCTCGCATGCCACGCCGCCGTTCCCGGACGCCTCCACCGGATGGACGCCGCCCGGCGCGTCCAGGGTACTCTCCCGCCCTATGCGCCGCAGCTCCTCCAGCACCGCCGTCCTCTGGGCCTTGCGGTAGTCGCCGCCGTCGGTGAGGAGCAGAGCCAAATCGCTCTCCACCCCGTTTTCCGCCAGGAGCGCGTGGAGGCGGATGAGCTTTTTTACCCCCTCCAGCTCGTCCTCGCTCCCCACCCTGGCGCACAGCAGGGGGATCTGCCCGGAAAGGCCCAGGCTCCAGAGCTCCTCTAAGGGGATACTCCCCGCCGCCAGGAGCTTTTGGCGCTGTTCCGACGGCTCCGGGCCGAAGATCAGCCTGGGCAGGAGCCCCAGGGCGGCCCTGGTGTCGGCCACGTCCAGCCCCAGCATCAGCGCCGCGGCGGAGAGGCGGGACACCGCCTGATTTTCCCGGCGCTGGAGGTTCCTCTGGGCCGTGACGGCGGCCTCCCCGGCGTCCGTCCCCACGCCCAGGGCGAAGGTCACACGCCCCCGGCCCCCGGTGAGCTTCAGAGGGACGGTCAGCGCCACATGGAAGTCCGGGCAGGCCCGCAAAAGCTCCCCCGCCCCCAGGGGCTCGCCCCGCCGGGCGTGGGTCACGGCGATAAAGGGCTTATCCGCCGCCGCGCACAGATAGACCGCCCGCTCCCCCGGCCTGGGCCGCCGGCAGACCGTCAGGACACCGCCGGTGAGCTTCGCCTCCAGGGCCAGCAGGGAGAAGGCCGGATGGGCGGTAAAGTCCGCCCGCCGCTGGAGCACCGGGGTAAAGACGCACAGGATCTCGCAGGAGGCCAGCTCCGCCGGGGCCGTCACCTCCACCTGGCGCACCTCCCCCGCCCCGGAGGGCGGGACGGAGACGGTGAGGACGGCGGACAGGCCGCCCCTTTTGGCCCTGAACGCCCCCTGGGTGTCGGAAAGCTCACAGGTATAGCGGGCCGTCTCGTCGTAGTCCGGGGCGGGGGTCAGGGGCAGCAGCTCCCTCTCCGTCCGCAGATAGAAGGCCATCCCCGTCTCCCCCAGGGGATCCGCGTCAAAGCGCGTGACCTCCAGCTCCCGGAACCGGGAACGGGACGCGCCCGTCTCCGTCAGGAGCACCGTATACGGCCCGTTGGACAGGGGCACGGCGGCGGGCGTCAGGGCGTCCACGGTGTCCAATTTCTCAAAATAGCCGCCGGACTCGCCCCTTCCGGGCTTCTCCGGCACATCCCGGGGACTCTGCCGCATGAGGATCCGGCCCGTGGGTACCCGCTCCTCCAACAGCTCCCGGAAGGCCCCCATGCGCCGGTCCTCCATGAATTTTTTCTGGAAGACGCCGCCGCACAGGACGTTGGCCACCGCCGTCAGGCTCATGCCCAGGTGGTGGGCCATAAAGCTCCGGACGATCCGGGGCCTGCCGCCGCCGGCGCGGGCGGGGGTGAAATCCGCCGCCTCGTAAAAGCCGTATTTCCCGTAGAGGCCCAGCCCCTCCAGCCGTTTCAGATTCCGCACCGCGCCCCGGGGATCCAGGGACAGGGCCAGGAATGTGGCGTATGGGGCGATCACCGTCTCGGCATCCATGCCCCGCTTCAGGGCCAGGCGCTGGACGCCGTGGGCCTTGTAGCGGTAGGCGAGGCCCGGATCGAAGGCGTAAAAGCCGCTCTCGGAGATCCCCCAGGGGACGCCCCGCCGCGCCCGCTTCTGGACATAGAGGCAGAACCGGGCGCTCTCGTAGAGAAGGGAGTCCCGGGGGACGGGCAGGAGCAGATCGGGCATCAGGTACTCGAACATGGTGCCCGTCCAGCTGACCATCCCGGCGTAGCCGTCCTGGCTCACCAGGGCCCGGCTCAGCCGCCGCCAATGCTTGCGGGGGACCTGCCCCAGCGCCACGGCGATGAAGCCGGTCTGCCGCGCCTCGCTGGCCAGCAGGTCGTACCACCCCTTTGTGGGCTCGTCCTTCCCCAGCTCCCAGCCGATATGAAAAAGCTTCCTCCGCTCATCGAACAGGGGCCGCAGATCGGTGCCCTCGATGAGCTTCTCGCACCTCTCCGCACCGGTCCCGTCCCCCGTGGCGGCCAGCCACGCCTTCAGCGCGATGAGACAGCCCAGCAGATTGCCGCTGTCCACCGTGGAGACGTACCGGGGCTCCAGGGGCGCCAGGGTGCGGGTGTCGTACCAGTTCAGCAGATTCCCGTGCCATTTCTCCAGCTTCTCCACGGTGTCCAGCGTCCTGCCGATCCGCTCCCCGGCCTGGACGGGGCTTATATACCCCAGCTCCGCCGCCGCGGCGGCGGACAGGAGCGCCAGTCCGATGTTGGTGGGGGAGGTGCGGTGGGCCGCCCCGGTGTCCGGCTCGATCTGCACGTTATCCGGGGGCAGGAAGTTGTCCTCCGCCGTCATGTTCTCCTCAAAAAACCGCCAAATCTCCCGGCCCCGGCCAAGAAGCCACGCCCTGTCGGCCTGGGAGATATGCGCCTCCTGCCGGCGCGGGTCGGAGAGGGCCTTGGCAAAGGCCGGGGCGAAGATCCAGACGATCGCCACCGCCCAGGAGAGGGCGCTCCGGGCCCCCAACAGCAGAATTAGTCCCGCCGCGGGGCACGCCGCCAGGGCCAGATAGTTCACATAGACGGTGTTGCCGTGCTTTTTCTCCGCCTCCGAGGCGGTGACCCAGCGCAGAAGCCCCCGGTGGCTGACGGTCATGCGCCAGAGGGCCGTCACGGCGGCCTTCAGCTGGATAGTCCCCTGGGCGGGCAGGAGCATCAGCGTCACCAGCCACCTGGTGAGCGTCCCGCCCAGACCCGGCAGGACGGCGGAGTGGTAGCGCGTAAGCCCGGAGCCGTCGTGCCGGAGAAAGCTCCGGGCCAGATCCAGCAGGAGGGGGCTCACGAACCCCGCCAGGGCGATGACGGCCGCCGCCGTCAGCCCCCGCCCCGGCAGGAGCATGGCCGCCATTAAGGCTATGAGCACCGCCGGGGGCAGAAGGCTCCGGCGCAGATTATCTAAGATCTTCCAGCGATCCAGCTCCGGGAGGGTATTCTTCACCAGCGCCCCGTCCCGGATCCTGACCCGGCCGGTACACCAGCGCAGATTCTGCCAGTCCCCCCGGATCCACCGCTCCTGCCGGGCAAACCAGGAGGTGATCTTGGCGGGGCACCCGTCGGACAGCTCCAGATCGGTGACGAAGGCGCACCGCATGTACGCCCCCTCCAGGATATCGTGGGACAGCACCGTGTTGTCGGGGAACCGCCCGTCCAAAAGCCGCCGGTACACCGGCACGTTGATGAGCCCCTTGCCCATGAACGTCCCCTCGTCAAAGAGATCCTGATAGAGGTCGCTCACCGCCCCCGCGTAGGGGTCAAAGCCGCCCACGCCGGCAAAAAGCCGGGAGAAGTCGGTCTTTCCGGCGCTCTCCAGCTCCACCGCCACCCGGGGCTCCAGGATGCCGTAGCCGGACACCACCCGCTTTTGGGCCTCGTCGATGACCGGTACGTTCAGCGGGTGGAGGGCCGTGCCCACCAGCTCCCGGGCCGTCCCGGCGGTGAGGCGCGTGTCCGCGTCCAGCGTCAGGATAAAGTTCGCGCCCGGAAGGGCGCTTTCGTCCCCACAGAGGGCCCGGAGGGCGCTTTTCTCCCCGCTCAGGAGCCTGACCAGCTCCTCGATGGCGCCCCGCTTACGCTCCCGGCCCATCCACACCTTGTCGGCCTCGTTCCGCTCCCGCTCCCGGTAAAAGAGATAGAACCCGCCGCCGTATTTCCCGTTCAGCGCCTCCACCGCCGCCCTGGCGGAGGCCAGGATGGGGCCGTCCTCCCGGACGCGCTTCTGCCCCGCCTCCTTAAGATCCGCCAACAGCCCGAACAGCAGGTTCTCCCCCGCGTCCCGGTTGGCCAGCCTGTACTCCTCCATAAGGCGGGCGAATTTCGGCCCGTCCTTCTCCCCGGTCAGGAGGGCGGAGATGACGCAGACGGTCTTCCCCGCCTTGGGGATCCCGCCCGCCAGGGCCATCCTGGGCAGACGCCGGGGCCTGACGAGCCGCAGCGCCACGGCGTCTGTCAGATTTTTCACCGCCTCTGAAACGGGCAGGAGCACCAAAAGCGCGCTCCAACCAGACCCCGTGACCACGCCCGTAAGGACGGTGAAAAAGAGCGTGGCCAGGGTGATAACGGCGATATACCAGGACGCCCGCCGCTCCTTGGGGGCCTTGCCCAGAGGGCGGGTGAAGATATACGCGCCCACATGCCGCTCCTCCCCCCGGGAGGCCAGCTCCAGCACCTTTTTGGCCGCGTCATACTCCTCCATCCCGGCCCTCCGCGCCTCCAGCGCCAGCCGCGCCCGGTAGGAGCGGCGGGTATCCTCGTCCATCAGGGGGTAGATCCCGGCGGGATCGGCCCGCAGGGCGGCCTCCACCCGGTTCACCGCCTCCAGGATATCGCCGGCGTCGATGACGGACAGCGCCCGGAGGGAGGTGAAGATGTTTTTGAAAAGCAGGGCCCGCTCCGCGTCGTCCCTGACCTCCCCCTCCGGCAATATGGCCTCCAAAAAGGCGCACAGCTCCGCCGTCAGGGCCGGGACAAAGGCGGAGAGCTCCCGCTCCGTCAGGACTCTCACCTTCTGAAACTCGTCCAGAAAGAGGCGCATCCGCTCCCCCGTCACCTCCCCGCGCCCGGAACGCACCAGGGCGGAGGCCGCCTCGGAGATGAGGGCCCTGCCGCCGCCCAGGCACCGGGGCAGCTTGCCCAGGGCGCGCAGCTCCGCCGCCGCGGCCTTGCCCGCCCGCTCGGCCAGGTACCAGTTGTCCCGGAACCACTCGTCCGCCTCCCCCTGTCCGCCCCTTTTCAGGGCCGCGCAGTGGTCTGCCAGGACGCGCAGCGTCCTTTGAAGGCGGGCGGCGCTCTTAGCCCCGCTGACGAATCCGTCCCGCTCCAGGGCGGCGGCGGTGTTGCGGGCAAAGTTGCCCAGCGTCTCGTTTTCCATGTATATTCCCGTGTCGGCATCCTTCATAGAGTCCTCCAATGATCTCTCTTGGCGTTGTTCACACTATTATCTGTGCAAATCCAGAAAAGTATTCCTTGACAAACCCTCCCGCCCCGTGTATAATAGGCCAGGTGTAAAACGAAACTGTTTTACAGGTGATGAGATGCGCAGCGACACATACCAGCTTACCCTGCTCTACGACTTCTTCGGGGAGCTTCTCACCGGCACCCAGCGGGAGTATTTCGAATACTACTACGCCGACGACCTGTCCCTCTCGGAGATCGCGGAGCTCACGGGCGTCACCCGCCAATCCGTCCGCGCGGTCCTGGCCCGGGCGGAGGCGCTTCTGCGGGAGTACGAGGCGAAGACCGGCGTGGTGGCCCGCTTCCGGGAGATCTCCAAAAAGGTGGACGAGCTCCAGGTCAGGGTATCCGAGCTTACGGCGCTCTCCACGGGGCGCGCCGGGGAGCTGGCGCGGGAGGTGCGCGACGGTCTGGAGGAATTGAAGGGTTGAACTATGGCATTTGAATCACTGTCCGACAAGCTGAGCGGCGTCTTTAAAAAGCTCCGCGGCAAGGGCCGGCTCTCCGAGGCCGACATCAAGGAGGCCATGCGGGAGGTACGCATGGCGCTTCTGGAGGCCGACGTCAGCTACAAGGTGGTGCGGGATTTTGTCAAGCAGGTCTCGGAACGGGCCGTGGGAGCGGACGTTCTGGAGTCTCTGACCCCGGCCCAGATGGTCATCAAGATCGTCAACGAGGAGCTTGTAAAGCTCATGGGCTCCACCACCACAAGGCTGAACATCAGCTCCAAGGGCATGACCGTGGTGATGCTGGTGGGCCTTCAGGGCGCCGGCAAGACCACCAACGGCGCCAAGCTGGCGGCGCTGATGCGCAAGCAAAACGGCAAGCGGCCCCTGCTGGTGGCCTGCGATATCTACCGTCCCGCCGCCATCAAGCAGCTGGAGACTGTGGGCCGGCAGCTGGACATCCCCGTCTTCCAGATGGGCACGGAGGATCCGGTAAACATCGCCAAGGCCGCCATCGCCCACGCCAAAAAGCACGGCAACGACCTGGTGATCCTGGACACCGCCGGACGGCTCCACATCGACGAACAGCTGATGGAGGAGCTCAGGCGCATCAAGGCCGAGACACAGCCCGACGAGATCCTGCTGGTAGTGGACGCCATGACCGGTCAGGACGCGGTGAACGCCGCCGCGGCCTTTGACGGGGCCCTGGGCATCACCGGCGTGATGCTGACGAAGCTGGACGGCGACGCCAGAGGCGGCGCGGCCCTGTCCGTCCGGGCCGTCACCGGCAAGCCCATCAAATTCTGTGGCGTAGGCGAGAAGCTGGACGCCATCGAGCCCTTCCACCCCGACCGGATGGCAAGCCGGATCCTGGGCATGGGCGACGTGCTGACCCTCATTGAGAAGGCCGAGCAGAGCTTCGACGAGAAGAAGGCCAGGGAGTTGGCGGACAAGATGCGCCGCAACGCCTTCACCCTCCAGGACTATTACGACCAGCTCCAACAGCTGAAAACCATGGGCGGCCTGGGCGACATCGCCGGGATGCTCCCCGGCAGCATGGGCAAGGCCATGGCCGGGGCCAAGATCGACGAGAAGCAGATGGCCCGCACCGAGGCGATCATCCTGTCCATGACCCAAAAGGAGCGCAACGACCCCTCCGTCATCAACTCCTCCCGGAAAAAGCGCATCGCCGCCGGCTCCGGCACCGAGGTGGTGGACGTGAACAGGCTCTTGAAGCAGTACGAGATGATGCGCGACCTGACCCGCCAGATGTCCAAGGGCAAGCTGCCCGGCTTCATGGGCGGCGGCCGGCGGCGCGGCGGCTTCCCCTTCTGAGGCGGCCCCCAGGCAAGCAGGTTATCAATTATCTTTCCGGGATATTTGAAATAAAAATCATTTTTTACACACTTTGGAGGTAAACACAACATGGTAAAGATCAGACTTCGCAGGATGGGCGCCAAGAAGGCCCCCTATTACCGCATCGTCGTGGCGGATTCCCGTTTCCCCCGGGACGGCCGCTTCATTGAGGAGCTTGGCACCTACGATCCCCGCACCGAGCCCAACACCGTCAAGGTAGACGGCGACAAGGCCAAGGAGTGGATCCGCAACGGCGCTCAACCCACGGACACCGTCAAGAAGCTTCTCAAGAACGCCGGCGTGCTTTGATCGGTGGTTCGCTATGAAGGAACTGCTGATCTATATCGCGCGCGCCCTGGTGGATCAGCCCGACGAGGTCACCGTGACCGAGCGCGAGGAGGGGGACAAGACCGTCTTCGAGCTGCGTGTCGCCCCCGACGACATGGGTAAGGTCATCGGCCGTCACGGGAAGATCGCCAAGGAGATCCGCACGCTGATGCGCTCCGTCGCTCAGCGCCAGGGTCTGCACATCAGTGTGGATATCGTAGACTGAATATCCGGCTTAACTTTATATCCGACTCAACATTTCTCAAGCCGTTGCCGCGGGGTCCTGCCCCGCGGCAATGTCATACCCGTGCGGCAATGTCATTTGAGTTGACAGGGGCCAAAAACCTGTGCTACAATATCCACAAATTACGGCGTGGAAGTGAGCGTATGGAGCTTATTGAGACAGGGCGGATCGTCAACACCCACGGACTGCGGGGCGAGGTGAAGATCGAGCCCTGGGCGGATTCGCCGGAGGCGTTCTGCGCCTTCCGGCGGCTCTTTGTGGAGGGCGCGGAACGGCGCGTGGAGCGCGCCCGTGTGCAAAAGCGCTTTGTGATCGCCAAGCTTTCGGGCCTCGACGGTATCGAGGAGGCGGAAAAGCTCCGCAGCCGGGTGGTCTACGTGCCCCGGGAGGACATCCCCCTGGAGGAGGGCGGGTTCCTGCTCTCCGATCTTATCGGCTGCACGGCCTTCGATGAGGACGGCACGGCCCTGGGGAAGGTCACGGATATCCTCACCCCGCCGGGTGGGGAGGTGCTGGAGATCCGCGGGGCGCGGGAAATCTTAGTGCCGCTGAACGACGAATTCCTCCTGGAGGCGGACGTGGAGGCGGGGCGCGTACAGGTACGGCTCCTGGAGGGCATGTGATGCGGTACTGGATCGACATTATGACCCTGTTCCCCGACACCGTGGGGGACATGATGAACGAGTCCATCCTGGGCCGGGCCCAGGACCGGGGCATCATCCGGGTGGAGACGCACCAGATCCGGGACTACACCAAAAACAAGCAGTGCCAGGTGGACGACTACCCCTACGGCGGCGGGCGGGGATGCGTGATGCAGGCCCAGCCCCTCTACGACTGCTGGCGGTTCATCCGGAAGGCCCACCGGGAGCCGGTGCACACGGTCTTCCTCTCCCCCTGCGGCAAGACCTTCACCCAGGCGGACGCCAGGCGGCTGGCCTCGGACTATGACAAGCTGATCCTGGTCTGCGGCCACTACGAGGGCGTGGATCAGCGGTTCATCGACGAATGTGTGGACGAGGAGATCAGCCTGGGGGATTTTGTGCTCACCGGCGGGGAGATACCGGCTATGGCCGTGGCCGACGCGGTGTGCCGGCTCATCCCCGGGGTGCTCCCCGACCCGGAGTGCTTTCAGGAGGAGAGCCACTGGGACGGGCTTTTGGAGTACCCTCAGTACTCCCGGCCGGAAATCTGGCAAGGGCGGCAGGTGCCGCCTGTCCTGCTCTCCGGCGACCACGCCAAGATCGCCCGCTGGCGGCGCAAGCAGTCCATCCTGCGCACGCGGGCGCGGCGGCCGGATATGTATGAAAAGCTGCGCTTTCAGGACACGAAGCAGGAGCGGAAGCTCCTGGCGGAGATTGAAGAAGAATGGGAGGAAATCAAACATGGATCCGAGATTTGAAAAATACGCGAAGCTCCTGATTTCGGTGGGCATCAACGTCCAGCCGGGGCAGACGCTGGTGATCCGGTGCCCGGTGGACAAGGCGCCGTTTGCCCGTATGCTGGTGAGCGAGGCTTACAGGGCGGGCGCCCGGGAGGTCGTCATGCGCTGGGGCGACCAGTTTATCAGCCGGGAGACGTATCTGCACGCCGCTGACGAGATCTTCGACACCTACCGCCCCTGGGACGCGGACATGCTGAACACCCTGGCCCGGGAGGGCGCGGCGTTTCTCAGCGTCATCGGCTCCGACCCCGACGGCATGAACGGCGTGGATCACACCCGCATGGTGCGGTCGAGCCGGGTCTTCGGCCCCGCCGTGGCGGAGTACCGGGAAATGCAGATGTCCGATAAGATCCAGTGGTGCATCGCCGCCCTGCCGGAGGAAAAATGGGCGCAAAAGATGTACCCCGGCGTCTCCGGCGGCGAGGCCATGGAGAAGCTCACCGAGGCCATCTTCTCCACCATGCACATCACCGCCGATAACGACCCCGTGGCGGCCTGGAGGGCCCACAACGACGCCCTGAACACCCGGAAAAAGCGGCTGACGGAGTACCGTTTCCGGTCCCTGCACTACACAAATTCCCTGGGCACAGACCTTGTGATCGAGCTGCCCCAGGGCCACTACTGGGAGGGCGGAAACTCCCGGAGCGCCAAGGGCGTCGCCTTCAACGCCAATATGCCCACAGAGGAGATCTTCACCGCCCCCAAACGGGACGGCGTCAACGGGCGCGTGGTATCCACAAAGCCCTTTGTGATCGGCGGCGAGATCATCCCCACCTTCGCCTTCACCTTTGAACAGGGGAAAATCGTGAAAGTCGAGACAGCCGACCCCAAGCACCGCAAGATGCTGGAGGACGAGATCGGCGTAGACGAGGGGGCGTGCTATCTGGGCGAGGTGGCCCTGGTGCCCTACGACTCCCCCATCTCCAACATGGACACCCTGTTTTACGATACGCTCTTTGACGAAAACGCCAGCTGCCATCTGGCCTTCGGCGCCAGTTACCCCACGGTGGAGGGCGGCGCGGATATGACGGAGGCCGAACGTCTGGCCGCCGGGCTCAACCAGTCCATCACCCACGAGGACTTCATGGTGGGCTCCGCCGACCTCAACATCACCGGCCTCACCCCCGACGGCCGGGAAATTCCCGTGTTTGTCAACGGCAATTTCGCGTTCTGACAGTAGATGAAGCTTTTATTTAAGTGAATTATACCGTAATCTTAAGTAATTGTCAAGTATTATTTTTATTCATGCGAAATTTGCATAGATTTACCTTGCCCAGGTAGGGGGAATAAGGATTCCGCCCTTATAGGGCGGAGGAAATTTGCTTTCTCCTCTTTTGTGTTGACAAAAGAGGAGAAAGCAGCAAAGAGGTGAAAAACAACCAGGGGAGGGATTTCGCGTTTTCCCTCCCCTGGTTTCTTTTCCTCTTTTGCTGCCTTTCTCCTTTTGGAAATCCAAAAGGAGAAAAGCAAGTTCCCGTCCGCCCTTAAGGCGGACACCTTATAAAACCCCGGCGGGTCAAGGCGCCCGCCTTATTATTTCTTAGAGAATTTGCTCATGGTCACGTCCTCGTCGTCGTAGGCGGCGGTGAGGGCGGGGTCGTTGGCGCACAGGTGGAGCATCAGGCGGAACACGTCCTGGGGGTCGGCGTTCAGGGCGGCGGCGATCTCCGGGGCGGTCATGGCCCTGCCGGTGGTGAGCAGAAGCTCACGGGCGCGGTTTTTCAGCTCGATCAGGACGCCGGCGCACTTCTTGCCGTACTCCACGGCGGGCTGGTGATAGGCGTTGATGTTGATGAGCTGGGCGTAGATGCCCACGGCGCGCTCCCAGATGGCGATGAGCTGGCCCACGTTGTAGGCGGAGACGCAGGGGACGGTGACGGTCATGGTCTTCTTGCCGTGATCCTCCAGATTCTTCTTGGTGCCCAGCATGAAGGCGTTCAGGTAGTCGCCGGAGGTGGAGTCCTCGCCCACGCAGACGGACTCGCCGGCCCGATCCTTCAGGACCTGGACGAAGATGACGAAGATGTTGGCGGGGCCGCCCACCAGCTGCTGGACGTAGCTGTGCTGGTCGGAGGTGCCCTTGTTGCCCATGACGGCCAGGCCCTGGTTGACCTTCTGGCCGTCCAGATCCAGCTCCTTGCCCAGGGACTCCATCACCAGCTGCTGGAGGTATTTGGCCAGGAGATCCAGGCTGTCCTTATAGGGGAGCACCACCTGAGTGACGCCGCCCTTGCCGCCGGACATTCTGTACCAGGCCAGGGCCATGATGGCGGCGGGGTTCTCCAGCATATTGGGCTCCCGGCCCAGCTCGTCGCAGTCAGCGGCGCCCTGGAGGAAGCTGTCGATGTCGATGCCCTGGAGGGCCAGGGGCAGCAGGCCCACGGCGGACATGACGGAGGTGCGGCCGCCCACCCAGTCCCACATGGGGAAGCGGGCGATCCAGCCCTCGGAGACGGCCACCTTGTCAAGCTTTGAGTCAACGCCCGTGACGGTGACGGCGTGCTTGGCGAAGCTCAGGCCGTGCTTTTCATAGAAGGCCTTGGCCTCCACCATGCAGTTGCGGGTCTCGATGGTGCCGCCGGACTTGGAGATGATGACGGTGAGCGTCTCGTCCAGCGCAGGCTCCACGGCACGGAAGATGGCGTCCATGCCGTCGGGGTCGGTGTTGTCCAGGAAGTAGAGCTTCATCTTGTCCTCGGGGGTCCCCAATGCCTTGGAGACGAACAGGGGCCCCAGAGACGAGCCGCCGATGCCGCCCACCATGACGTTGACGAAATTGCCTCCCTTCTCGCCGGTGATTTTGCCGGCGTGGACGTCGGCGGCGAAGGCCTTGACGGCGGCCAGGGTATCGGTGATCTCCTTCTGAAGCTCCGCCGTGGGGGCAAGCCCCGGGGCCCGGAGCCAGTAATGGCCCACCATGCGCTCCTCATCCGGGTTGGCGATAGCGCCGGCCTCCAGCTCGCGCATGGCCTTCTGGGCGGTGTTCATCTTCTTCTCCATGGAGAAGATGTACTCCGGATCCATATCCATGCCGCCCCACTCCATCATGAGCTTTGTCTTGGGGGAATAGAGAACGGTATTGGCGTACATTGTCCAGTCATCCATAGGGTAGTCAGCTCCTTTGTGAATTGATAGTTAAGCTCAAAAGGCGCTCAGGAGCGTCTTTAAAGTCCTTGGTTTCGGCCTGCCACGTCCAGTTTTTCGCCGTGGTGCCGGGGGTGTTCATCCGGGCCTCGTTCCCCTTCTCCAGCACGTCCTGCAGCTGCAGGATCACCACATCGGCGCTGGAGGCGAACAGGCGCTCCTTCAGCCGCCGGGCGGCCTCCACGGGGTCAAGCTCCGGGTACGTCCGGGCGGCGTAGCCGGCCAGCGTCTCGTTGTCGTGGGTGCCGGAATAGCCGATCTTCTCCTTGGCCGGGTAATAGCCGTACAGGGGGCCGCCGTTCTGGTATTGCAGGATGTCGGTGCCCAAAAAGCCGCAGCGGCTCAAAAGCGCCCGGACAGCCGGGGTGATGGTGCCCAGATCCTCCGCCACAAAGGGCAGGGGGCCGAATTTGCCGTAGGCGGTCTGGAAGATCGCCAGGCCCGGGCCGAAGATCCAATGGCCCTCCGCGGGGGTCTTCCCCGCCGGGATAGCCCAGGCGGACTCGAAGCCCATGAAGTGGTCAAGGCGCGTGTAGTCGTAAAGGTCGATCATCCGCGCGAACCGGCGCATCCACCACCCAAAGCCGGTCTTGCGCATCACGTCCCAGTTGTAGAGGGGGTTGCCCCAGATCTGCCCGTCGTCGTTCCAGGCGGGCGGCACGCCGGCGATGAGGCGGGTGCCGCCGTTCTCATCCACCGTGAACTGCTCAGGCTCGGCCCACACGTCGGCGGAGTCGGCGGAGACGTACATGGGCACGTCGCCGATGACGGAGATCCCCTTCCCGTTGGCGTAGGCCCGCAGCTCCCGCCAGCAAAGCTCGAACCGGTACTGGCAGAATTTTTGAAATTCCGCTTCCCGTGCCAGGGCGCTGTCCTTTAAAAGCTCCGGGGAGTACCGGCGGTACTTCTCCGGCCATTTGGCGTGGTGCTCGTTGGAGACGGTCTTTTTGACGGCGGCAAAGGCGGCGTAGGGATCCAGCCAGGGGGCGTTCTCCCGGGTAAACCGCTCATAGGCCCCGTCGGGCCGGAAGGCATCGAAGGCCGCCCGCAGCTCCTCCTCGCTCTCCGGCAGGAGGGCGATGTTCCCGGCGAAGGCCGACGCCCCGGCGTAGGGGGAGCCGTGCATGTCGGTGGGGCCCAGGGGGAGGATCTGCCAGTATTTCTGGCCGGCGGAGGCCAGGAAGTCCACGAATTTTTTGGCGCAGGGGCCGATATTCCCCGGCCCTTGGGGGTTGGGCAGGCTGGTGATATGGGCCAGCACCCCCGCGCCCCGGGCCATGGGCCGGCCCAGGCGCTCTTTTTTGTGGAAGTGGAGGATGGCGGAGCCCAGGGACCACAGGGTGACGTTGACCTTCCCGTCCCGCACCTCAAAGCGGGCGCCGCCCAGGATATCAGTGACGTCCTCGCCCCGCAGGTCGATGGAGGCCTCCTGGGTGGAGCCGCCCCGGTTGATGAGGACGGCGATGCCCTCGTCCGCCCAGCACCGGTACCAGCCGATGACGTCGTCGCCGAAGGCGAAGGGCTCAAAGGAGGCGTCGGGCAGCTCCGGGAAGGCCCGGCGCAGGTTGATGGCGTTGCGGTAGATGGTGAAGCAGTCCTTATCCTCCCGTCCCCAGGGGAAGGGGGCGCGGTTGAAGGGGTCGGAGTAGCCCTCCATGCCCGCCTCGTCGCCGTAATAGACGCAGGGCACGCCGGGGAGGGTCATCTGCATCAGCGCCAACAGCCAGAGCCTGCCCTTGCCAAGGCCCCGCTGCCGGTCGGAAAGGCGGTAGTGGAATTTTTGCTCCTCATTCAGGGTATCGGGATGGGGCGCGCCGCCCAGGGCCGTCAAAACGCGGGCCCGGTCGTGGCTGCCCATCAGGTTGAAGTTGGCGTTGAAGTTCTCGGGGGGATAGTTCTCCTGGAGGGAGAGCATGGTCTCCAGTACGTTCCGGGCGGAGTTGGAGCCCAGGAGATAGTAGAGGATGGCGTCCCGGAAGGGGTAATTCATCACGCAGTCCAGCTCGCTGCCCAGGAAGTACCGCCGGCGCTCGCCATAGCTGATCTTGTTGGAGGCGTCCTCCCAGACCTCCCCCATCAGGAGGCCCTCAGGCCCCTTCTCCGCCACCACGGCGGCCTTGATGCTCTCGATGAAGTCGTCGGGCAGCTCGTCGGCCACGTCCAGCCGCCAGCCCTTAGCCCCGGCGCGCAGCCAATGGCGCACTACGGAGTCCTCGTCGCCGCAGATGTACCGGCGGTAATCGGGGTTGCGCTCCTCCACGTCCGGCAGGTCGTCCACCCCCCACCAGCACTCGTATCTGTGGGGGAACTCGTAAAATCTGAACCAGTCGAAATATCTGGAATCCGGGCCCTGGCAGGCGCCGGGGCCGGGGTAATTTCCGAATTTGTTGAAATATTTGCTGTCACAGCCGGTGTGATTAAAGACGCCGTCCAGGATGACGGAGATGCCATGCTCTTCGGCCTCCCGGCAAAGCTCAGTAAAGCTCTCCTCGTCCCCCAGCATCCCGTCAATCCTCCGGTAGTCGCCGGTGTCGTAGCGGTGGTTGCTGACGGCCTCGAAGATGGGGTTGAGGTAGAGGGCGGTGATGCCCAGGCCCTGGAGGTAGTCCAGCTTCTCCCGGATGCCGGAGAGGGTGCCGCCGTAAAATTCCCAGACCTTGATCCTGCCGTCGGCCATGCGCTTATAGCGGACGGGGGTGTCCCAGTCCTCCACCAGCGCCTTGGGGGTGCCGGCGCGCTTTTGGGAGAGCACCGCCTCCGCCCGCGCCCGCCAGTCGCTCCCCCGGTAAAAGCGGTCGGGGAAGATCTGGTAGCAAATGGCGTTTTTGTACCAGTCCGGCGTCTTCCGGGGCACATAGGCCGTGACCTGATACTCCGGGCACATGCCGTCGTAGATCTGGCCGACGCCGCCCACTCGCCCCGGCTGGGGGCCGTACCAGCAGCTCCCGCCGCCGGCAAAGTGGAAGATGAAGCTGTACCAGTAGATCTCGGGCGATTCGGGGGTGAAGGTGCAGGTGAACCGGCCGCCCTCCCGGTTCATCACAAAATAGTCGTCGCTTCTGTTCTCCACCCGGATCCTCAGCTCCGCCCATTCGGGCTCGCCGTCCCAGGTGTCTATGGAAACGCAAACAGCGCCGCCGAGGGCGACAGCGCCAAAGGGAGTGCGGAATTTCAATTCGCGGGAGTTGTGGTAGGCTCTCATACGGTTAACGGTTCCTTTGAAAATGATAACGTTCAGGGGGCGTGGATCCGCCCCCCGGTTCGCCGGGAAAAGGCGGGATAAATCAGTCCTCTTCGTCCTCCGGGTCGCCCTTTTTCCTGTTCCAGGGCTCGATCTCCGGGTGGGTGCGCTGATACATGTCAAGATACTCCTGGGCGGCCCGATCCCAGCTGAAATCGGCGGCCATGGCGTTATCCATCAGGCGCTCCCAGGCGTCACGGTTGTTCCGGTAGAGCTCGCAGGCGGCCTGGAGGGTGAAGAGCATCTCGTGGGCGTTGTAGTTGGCGAAGCTGAAGCCGTTCCCCTCGCCGGTGTACTGGTTGTAGGGGGTGACGGAGTCCTTGAGGCCGCCCGTCTCCCGCACCACGGGCAGGGTGCCGTAGCGCATGGCGATCATCTGGCTAAGGCCGCAGGGCTCAAAGAGGCTGGGCATCAGCAGCATGTCCGCGCCGGCGTACATCCGGTGGGAGAGTGCCTCGTCAAAGCGGATGCAGGCGGCGCAGCGGCCGGAGCGCTCCCAGCTGTAGTAGGAGAGCATATCCTCATACTGCTTGTCGCCGGTGCCCAGGACGCAGACCTGGGCTTTGTCCAGGATCTCGCCGATGACGCGCTGGACAAGATCCATGCCCTTCTGCTCGGTAAGCCTACCGATCATGACGATCAGCGGCACGTTGGGATCCACCTCCAGGCCCATCTCCGCCTGGAGCTCGGCCTTGCATTTGGCCTTACCCGCCCGGTCGGCGGCGGTGAAGCGGTGGGGGATCAGCTTGTCCGCGGCGGGATCCCAGAGCTTGGTATCGATGCCGTTCATGACGCCGTAGAGGATGCTGGCCCGATCCCGGAAGATGAAGTCCAGCTTCTCGCCGAAGAAGGGGGTCTTGATCTCCTCGGCGTAGGTCTTGGACACGGTGCTGAGGATGTCGGCGTACAGGAGGCCGCCCTTCATATAGTTGATGCTCCGCTCGTCGCACCGAAGCTGGCTGGCGGCGGCGGGGATGCCCCACAGGCCCAGGATATCCCCCAGGACATAGTCGCTCATCTGGCCCTGGAACTTCAGGTTGTGGACGGAGAACACCGTCTTCACGTTCTCATAGAGGGGCAGGCCCTGATAGAACTCCCGCAGGAAAACGGGGGCCAGGGCGGTGTGCCAGTCGTTGCAGTGGAGCACGTCGCACTTGAAGTCGGGCAGATATTGCAGGGCCTCCACGATGGCCTTGGAAAAATAGGCGATGCGCTCGCCGTCGTCGTAATAGCCGTAGGGGCGCTCGCGGTTAAAATAGTACTCGTTGTCCACAAAGTAGTAGACCACGCCCTTATAGGTGAGCTTCTCGATGCCGCAGTAGACGTTGCGCCAGCCGAGAGACACGTAGAAATCCGTGACGTGGGTCATCTTGGACTTAAATTCCTCGGGGATGGTCATGAATTTGGGGATGATAACGCGGCACTCGCACCCGGCCTCCTTCAGCGCCTGGGGCAGAGAGCCGCCCACGTCGCCCAGGCCCCCCGTTTTCATGAACGGCACGGCCTCGTAGGCGGCGAACAGAACTCTGAGCTTTCTCCTCATTTCGGATCGTCCTCCTGTCATCGGTTTACTGGAAAAAACGCCTCCAAACAGACCCGGAGGGGCCTGTTTGGAGAGAGTGGATCGACTTACGATTTGACAAAGGTGGTGTCGCCGGTGCCCTTGATGACGGTTCCGGCGTGGACGACCTGGGACTTGTCAAGGATGACGTTCTCCACCACGGCGCCGTCCTCCACGACGCAGTTCTGCATGACGATGGAGTTTTTCACCTTGGCGCCCTTGCCCACCTTCACGCCCCGGAAGAGGATGGAGTGATCCACCTCGCCCTCGATGAGGGAGCCCTCGGAGACCATGGAGTTGCGCACCCTGGCGCCCTCCAGATACTTGGCGGGGGCGGCCTCGGCGGCCTTGGTGGCGACGGGGCGCTCGCGGGTGAACAGCTCCTTGGCCACGTCGATGTTCAGAAGCTCCATGGAGTACTCGAAGTAATCGCGGCTGGTGAACATCTGGCGGGCATAGCCGTCGTATCTGTAGGCCCGGACGTCCATCTTGTCCAGATCGCCCTCGATGGCCTCGAAGAAATCCAGATAGTCGATGGCGGCGTACCACTCGATGATCTTCATCAGCAGGTCGCGGGAGATCACGAAGGTGTCCAGCATGGCGTCCTCATACTTCCTGGGGTTGGGCTTGAAGCCCACCACACGGCCGTTCTCCACGGTGACGCCCAGCCTGTGGGGCTCGTCCCGGTCGGCGGTGTTGTAGACCATGGTGATATCCGCGCCGGACTTGATGTGCTCCATGATCAGGGGCCGGTAGTCCATGTGGGAGATGACGTTGGCGGCGGTCACCAGGATATAGGGGGCCGGGCTGCGCTCCAGATAGACGGTGTTGCGGCGGATGTCCCGCAGGAGGAAGTGGCTGTTCTCGCTGTGTACGCCGAAAACGGAGCCGGGCAGGACGAAAAGTCCGCCGTTCTTCCGGTCCAGATCCCAGGCCTTGCCCGCGCCCACATGGTCGATGATGGAGCGGTACTTGTAGGGGGTGATGAGGCCGATGGTGTTGATGCCGGAGTTCACCAGGTTGGAGAGGGGGAAGTCGATGACGCGGTAGTTGCCGCCGTAAGGGAGGGAACCGATGGTACGGTCCTCCGTCAGCTCGCCCATGCCCTTTGTCTCAAAGTTGGCGGCGATAAGTCCGATTACTCTATCCATAATTTCACACCCTCCTTATTCAACAATGGCGGCGTCGCCCACGACCGCGATGGGCACGTTGGCGTCGGCGGAGCCGAAAGCGGCCTTGGCCTTGACGACAGCGCCCTCGCCCACGATGGCCCGGACGACCCTGGCGCCCTTCTCAACGGTGACGTCGGGGAGAAGAATGGAATCCACTACCTCGGCGCCCTCCTCAATGGTGCAGCCCTTGGAGATGATGGAGTGCTCCACCTTGCCCAGGATGATGGAGCCGTTGGCCACGAAGGCCCGATCCACGCTGCCCTTGGGGCCCACATAGTGGGGCGGCAGGGAGTCGTCCTGGGTCAGCGTGGGGAAATCCTCGCTCATCAGATCGAACTGGGGCTCCGCCTCCAGAAGATCCATGCTTGTCTCGTGGAAGGTGGGGATGGTTCCCACGTCCTTCCAGAAGCCCTCGAAGCGGTGGACAAAGAGGCGCTTGCCCTGGGCAAGGAGGGTGGGGATGATGTTCTTGCCGAAGTCGTGCTCGGAGTCTGCGTCCCGGGAGTCGGCGATCAGGGACTCCTCCAGAACCTTCTTGGAGAAGATGTAGATGCCCATGGAGGCGAGGTTCGACTTGGGCTTGGGGGGCTTCTCCTCAAAATCGTAGATCTTGCCCGTCTCGTCGGCGGCCAGGATGCCCAGGCGCGGGGCCTCCTCCCAGGGGACGGTCATGACGGCGATGGTCAGATCCGCGTTGTTCTCGATATGGGTGCGGAGCATCTTCCGGTAGTCCATGCGGTAGATGTGGTCGCCGGAGAGGATGATCACGTAATCGGGATCGTAGAGGTTTATGTAGTCCAGGTTCTGGTAGATGGCGTCGGCTGTGCCGGCGTACCACTGGCCGCCGGTCTCGGTGGCATAGGGCGGGAGGATGGCGACGCCGCCGTCATGGGAGTCCAGGTCCCAGGACGAGCCGGTGCCGATGTAGGTGTTCAGGAGGTAGGGCCTGTACTGGGTCAGCACGCCCACGGTGTCGATGTTGGAGTTGGCGCAGTTGGAGAGGGCGAAGTCGATGATCCGGTACTTGCCGCCGAAGGAGACGGCGGGTTTCGCGATGTGCTTTGTGAGAGCACCCAGCCTGCTGCCCTGCCCTCCCGCGAGCAGCATGGCTATGAACGGTTTTTTGTTTACCACAAGAAGACCTCCCTTATATAAAAATATTTATTTTATTACCAAGCTCTGAGCTTTGCTTGACCTGATTAATATTTTTTATAATATATTTTTTCCGGCGGCATGCGCGTCGGGAAAAATCCCGTTTGTCACACCGACTGTGCCGTCTGCGGCGGCGCGGGCGGCGTGACGGCAGGAAAATTTTTCTGAATTTCGCAAAATTCAGAAAAATCTTCCGCACGTTCCCTTTAACTTGGAATGGACTCCGTCCATTCCAAGTCAGTTTAGCTTCCACACGTCCTCGGCGTACTCGCGGATGGTGCGGTCGGAGGAGAAGATGCCGGAGCAGGCGGTGTTGTGGACGGACTTCTTGTACCACTCCAGCTTCTGGCCGTGCAGCTGCTCCAGGCGGTACCAGGCGTCCACATAGGGCTGGAAGTCCTTCAGGACAAAGAACTCGTCGTTGGAGTTCATGAGGTTGGAATACACGCTCTCAAAGCCGCCGGACAGCTTGGCGAAGGTGCCGTCGTTCAGCTGATCCACCACCCGGCGCAGGCGCGGGTTGGCGTCCACCTCGCCTCTGGCGAAATAGCCCCAGCTGCGCTTGAGCTGCGCGATCTCCTCCGTCCTCAGGCCGAAGATCTCGGCGTTCTCAAAGCCCACCTGCTCCACGATCTCCACATTGGCGCCGTCCAGGGTGCCCAGGGTAATGGCGCCGTTCATCATGAACTTCATGCAACCAGTGCCGGAGGCCTCCATACCGGCGGTGGAGATCTGCTCGGAGATGTCCGCGGCGGGGTAGATGAGCTGGCCGTTGGAGACGGAAAAGTTGGGGATGAACACCACTCTGATCCTGCCGCGCACCCGGGAGTCGGTGTTGATAACCTCGGCCACGGAGTTGACGAGCCGGATGGTGTTCTTGGCGAACTCATACCCCTGGGCCGCCTTGCCGGCGAAGATAAAGGTAGTGGGCCGGATGTCGAAATTGGGATCCTCCAGCATGCGGTTGTAGAGATCCATGATCTTGAAGAGGTTCAGAAGCTGGCGCTTATAGGCGTGGAAGCGCTTCACCTGGATGTCGAAGATGGAGTCGGTGTCCACGATGATGCCGGTGGTGTCCTTGATATATTTGGCCAGCGCCTGCTTGTTTTTGGCCTTGGAGCGGGCGGCCTTGTCCAGGAAGGAGGGGTCGTCCTCAAAGGCTTTGAGCTTGGAAAGCTCCATGGCGTCGGTGTACCACCCATTGCCGATGGCCTCGGTGATGAGGGCGGCGTAGGTGGGGTTGGCCTGGGCCAGGAAGCGCCGGTGGGTGACGCCGTTGGTCTTGTTGTTGAACTTCTCCGGTGTCAGAACGTAGAAGTCCCGCAGGACGTCATTTTTGAGGATCTCGGTATGCAGGGCAGCGACGCCGTTGACGGCGTGGCCGGCGATGACGGACATATTGGCCATGCGCACCTGGCCGCCCCAGAGGATGGCGGTGTTCATCAGCAGCTCCTGGTTCTGCTCACGCCGCTGGGCGAAGGACTCGCGGTAGCGGCGGTCGATCTCCGCCACGAAGTCGTAGACCCGGGGCAGAAGCCGCTGGAACATCTCGATGGGCCACTTCTCCAGCGCCTCGGGCAGGATGGTGTGGTTGGTGTAGGAGATGGACTTGGTGACGATCTCCCAGGCGGTGTCCCAGTCCAGGCCCTCCTCGTCGATCAGGAGCCTCAACAGCTCCGGGGCGCACAGGGCCGGGTGGGTGTCGTTGGTGTGGATGGCGATGAGCTCCGGGAACCGCTTCCAGGCGTGCTTGCCGTACTCGTGCTTATAATATCTGAGGATGGACTTAAGGCCGGCGGCCACGAACATGTACTCCTGCTTCAGGCGCAGAACCTTGCCGGGGTCGGCGTTGTCGTTGGGGTAGAGGACGGAGGTGATGGCCTCCACATCGGAGCGGAACTTCATGGCGCCGGCGTAGTCGCCGCGGTTGAAGGCGTCCATATCGAAGTTCTGCTTGGCGGGCTCCGCCGACCACAGGCGCAGATTGTTGACGTTCTTGCCGCCGTAGCCCACGATGGGGACGTCGTAGGGGACGGCGATGATCTCCTCGCCGCCCGTCCACTCATAGCTCATGGAGTTGCCGGTATATTTGTGGATAACGGTGCCGCCGAAGCGAACCCTCACGGCCTCCTCGGGCCGCTCGATCTCCCAGGGGTAGCCGCCCTCCAGCCAATTGTCCGGATCCTCCACCTGACAGCCCTTTTCGATGCGCTGGTGGAAAAGGCCATAGCGGTAGCGGATGCCGTTGCCCTGTCCGATGTAGCCAAGGCTGGCCAGGGAGTCGATGAAGCAGGCGGCAAGCCTTCCCAGTCCCCCGTTGCCAAGGCCGGGATCCACTTCCTCCTGGGCAAGCTCGGCGATGGTCACGCCGTATTCGGCCAGGCCCTCCTCCACGATGTCCTTGATGCCGAAGTTCATGATATAGTTCTCCAGGAGCTTGCCCATAAGGAACTCCATGGAGAAGTAGTACACGCGTTTCTTCTCCTCGGCACGCATCTCGTCGTTGATGACCCGGACATTGCGGGCGTAGTTGGCGATCAGCTTCGCCAGGGTCTGGTACTTGAGCTTCGGCTCCAGCTTTTTGAAGGGCTTGCCGAAGTTGGCCACCGCGGCGGCCTCGATCTGTCTGATGAAATCTCTTTTATCCGTGAACATATTGGGTACTCCTTATTGGTTTATAGAGTCTTCATAAAGCGCCGGAGCGCCAAAAAAGCGTTTATTTGTCCTTCCTGGGGGGCAGTCTTTTCAGGACGAGGCCGCCGATGGGCGGGGTGCGGACCACCACGGAATATTTCTTCCCATGGGCGGGGATCTTCTCCGCCTCCAGGGGCTGTCCGTTGACGCGGCCCGAGCCGCCGAAGCGCTGGTCGTCGGAGTTGAAGATCTCCACATACGTCCCCTTCCGGGGCACGCCCACGCGGAATTCCTCGTAGACCTCCGGCACGAAGGACAGAAGGCAGGTCAGATCCTCCGTGGGGACCTTGCCGTGGCGGATGAAGGTGAGGATGCACTGGCTGGCGTCGTCGGCGTCCAGCCACTCGAAGCCGTCCCAGGAGAAATTCTTCTGCCACAGGGCCTTCTCCCGCAGGAACAGGTGGTTCAGCTCCTTCACATATTCCTGGTGCTTTTTGTGGGCGTCGTAGTCCAGAAGGAACCACTCCAGCCCCTCGTAATAGCGCCACTCGATGAACTGGCCGATCTCCGCGCCCATGAAGTTGTGCTTGGCGCCGGAGTGGAGGGTCTGATATAAAAGCAGCGCCCGCAGGCCCGCGAACTGCCGCCAGTAGTCCCCCGGCATCTTGCCGATGAGGGACGCCTTGCCGTGGACCACCTCGTCGTGGGAGAGGGCCAGGACGAAATTCTCGTTGAAGGCGTACATCATGGAGAACGTCAGGCCCCCGTGATGGGCGGGGCGGTAGGGGAAGTCGGTCTTCATATAGTTAAGGGTGTCGTGCATCCAGCCCATGTCCCACTTGAAGTGGAAGCCCAGACCCCCGTCCTCCGGCGGATAGGTGACCAGGGGCCAGGCGGTGGACTCCTCGGCGATCATCATCACGTCCGGGTACTCCCGGGACACGGTAGAGTTGATCTTCTGGATGAGGGCGATGGAGTCGTAGTCCTTCTCCGTGCCGTCGGCGGCGAATTTCTTAAGCCGCGGATCGTCGATGCCGAAGTTCAGGTAGAGCATACTGGTGACGCCGTCCATGCGGATGCCGTCGGCGTGGTATTTCTCCAGCCAGTAGACGCAGTTGGAGATGAGGAAGCTCCTGACCTCGCCCTTTTTCACGTTGAACTTGTAGGTGCCCCACTGGGGATGGGAGCCGCCCTCGTAGAGGGGCTCGCCCACAAATTCCCCCAGGCCGTGGGCGTCCCGGCAGAAGTGGGCGGGCGCCCAGTCCAGGATGACGCCAAGGCCGGCCCTGTGGGCCTCGTTGACGAAATACATGAAGTCCGTGGGCGCGCCGTAACGGGAGGTGGGGGCGTAATAGCCGGTGAGCTGATAGCCCCAGCTGCCGTCGAAGGGGTGCTCCATCACGGGCATGATCTCCAGGTGGGTGTAGCCCATCTCCACGGCGTAGGGCACCAGCGTCTTGGCCAGCTCCCGGTAGGAGAGCATGGTGCCGTCCTCATGGCGGCGCCAGGAGCCCAGGTGCACCTCGTAGATGTTCAGGGGCTTCTCCCGTCTGTCGCCCCTGGCCCTGGCGGCCATCCATTTGCCGTCCGACCAGGCAAAGCCGTTCAGATCCGCAAGCCGGGAGGCTGTCTCCGGCGGCGTCTCGCAGGAATAGCCGTAGGGGTCGGCCTTGTAAAGGAGCCGGCCGTCCCGGGCCTCGATCACATACTTGTAGCTCTCCCCCTGGTTCAGACCCGGCATGAAGAGGTGCCACACCCCGGCGGCGTCGGCGGTGGACTCCATAAAGTGCCGGTTGGGATCCCAGTCGCACCAGGAGCCGGTGAGCCGCACCGAGCGCGCTCCCGGCGCCCAGACGTCAAAGCGCCAGCCCCAAACCCCGTTTTCCTCCGCCGGATGCGCCCCGAATTTCTCAAAGGCGTGCGTCCATGTCCCCTCGGCGAATTCCCAGCTTTCGTCGTCTGTTAAAATCTTGTATTCCATCGTCATTACAACCTCTTATGTAAATAATGTAAATAATGGCAGTGGTTCTCCCCGTCGGCGGCACGGTAAAACAAGGCGTACCTGCCGCCTTATAGCTGACGGAAGTCGAACCCGCGCCGCACCCCGCGGGCCCTTTTCGGCGCTTTTCCGCTTGTCGTCGTTGCCTTGCGTCAGCAAGGCTGCCTCCTCCGCACGGAAAATCCCTCGAAAATTGCTCCGCTTGGAGTGCGAAGCAGTTTCTGGCGAGCGGATTTGTGTCCAGGCAAGGAAAAGCCCGCAGAGAATACTTTGTGTATTGTCAAGGGCTTTGACGCAGCATGGGCGCAAATCCGCCGTCAGAAACCGGCGCGGGTTCGACTCCCGTCAGATATTATAACAGATGGATTCGGATTTGTCCACCGTTTTCCATGCGATTTGCGCGCCCTTTTTCGTTATTATTTACTGTTTGCTCAAAAAAACCGCGCCGTTTTTGCAGAGGTTGCACAAAAGTCCCCTGTTTTGCCCATCATGATGCATTTTATAAACTTTTTGTTTACATTTGATTTGCCTATCGGCCTTGAAAACCGAAAAAAACAGGTGTAAACTTGACATTAACGCGCAAATGAGGTCGTTTTCATGAAAAAATTCATCCTTTTGACCCTTCTTTTCCTGTCGGTTTTGTCTCTTCCCGCCTGCGGCGGGCCCGGCGGCGAGGACACCGCAGCGGGCCCCTTCACGGGCCCCACGGTGATCCGGCTGGACGACGCCGGCGTCACCGTCAACGGCGCGCCCGCCGGGGAGGACGCGGGCGCCGGGGTCACCGTCGGCCACGACATCGTCTATTACGAATCCGGGCGCGGCCCCCTCTACGGGGAGGGGACGGCCAGGGACGAGCACCCCGCCGCCGAGGCCGCCGCCCACACCGTTGTACACATCACGCGGCCCGGCGTCTATGTCCTGTCCGGCCGGCTCTCCGCCGGACAGATCGCCGTGGATCTGGGCGAGGACGCCCGGGACGACCCCGCGGCGGTGGTGGAGCTGGTGCTGGCGGGGGTGGAGATCACCTGCACGGTGGCCCCGGCGCTCATCTTCTACAACGTCTACGAGTGCGACCGGGGCGGCGTCCCCTCCCCCACGGTGGACACCTCCGGTGCGGGGGCCGTTTTGCGGATCCGGGACGGCACAGACAATATTCTGAACGGCTCCTACGTGGCCAAAATCTACGCCTCCGTGGAGACGGACAGCGCGGGGCAGGTGCTGGACGGCAAAAAGCTCCACAAGTACGACGGCGCCGTCTACTCCAAAATGAGCATGAACGTCTTCGGCGGCACCGGCCGTCTCACCGTCAACGCCGAAAACGAGGGGCTGGACACGGAGCGCCATCTCACCGTAAACGGCGGCGTCATCCGCATCTTCTCCGGCAGCGACGGCATCAACACCAACGAGGAGGGCGTCTCCGTCACCACTATAAACGGCGGCGATCTCACCGTCGTCGTGGGCGACGGGTACGGCGGCGGGGACGGCATCGACTCCAACGGCTGGCTGGTCGTCAACTGGGGCACGGTGCGGGCCTTCGCCAGCTCCGTCTCCCGGGACGCGGGCCTGGACGCCGATCTGGGCGTCATCCTCAACGGCGGCCAGGTGACGGCCGCCGGCTCCGTGCCCGTGGACGCCGCCCCGGAGAGCCTTCAGCGCTCCGTCACCTTCTCCCTCCCCCGGGGGGAGGCCGGCGTCTACTCCGTCCGGGACAGCGCCGGCGCGGAGCTCCTGACGGTGCAGGCGCAAAACGTCTTCTCCCTGCTGACCGTCTCCTCCCCCCGGCTCACCGGCGGGGTGTACGGCCTCTACCGGGGGCAAACGCTCCTGACCTCCGCCCGGTGCGGAACGGACACTCCTCCCGATACCACGCCGGATACCACGCCGCCTCTCCCCGACCCGCCGCCGGAGGTACCAGACGATACGCTGGTGAACATCACCGACTACATCCCCGGCATCTATGTGGATCTGCGCTACGCCACGGAGGACAACTTCACAGGGCAGATCGTCTACGACTTCACCGAGCCCCGGCTGCGTTACGGCACGGTGAAGCGGCTGGCCCGGGTCCAGGAGACGCTTCTGGCCCAGGGGTACAGCCTGAAGATCTGGGACGCCCTCCGTCCCGTCAGCGCCCAGTTCGCCCTCTGGGCCATCTGCCCCGACAGCCGGTACGTCTCCGACCCCAACAAGAGCACCTCCAACCACTGCCGGGGCAACACGGTGGACGTCACCCTGGTGCTGGCGGACGGCACCGAGATCCCCATGCCCAGCGATTTTGACACCTTCAACGCCCTGGCCGACCGGAATTACTCCGACGTCACCCCCCAGGCGGCGGAAAACGCCAAGCGCCTGGAGGCGGCCATGACCGCCCAGGGCTTCAAGCCCTACAGCGCCGAATGGTGGCACTACACCGACGCCACCACCTACGGCGTCGTGGAGTAAGCTGTCGAAAAAGCCCTGGCGGGCTTTTTAACAAACCGACTCCCCCGGACGCTAAGCTGTCCGGGGGAGTTTTGATAGATTAATAGATTTACCCAAACATCCGCTGCAGGAGGGTGGCGGTCTGGGCTCTGTCCACCTGGCCCAGAGGCTCCAGCCTGTCGATGGCCGTGCCCTGGATCACCCCGTTGGCTACGGCCCAGCGCATCTCCGCGTCGGCCCAGTCGGGAACCAGGCCGGCGTCCACATAGCCGGTCAGCTCCGCTCTGCCCTCGGTGCTCTGGCCCGTGGCCTGGGCGGCCCGGAACAGCATGGTGACGATGGTGTTCCGGTTCAGAACGGTGTCGGGCTCCAGCCTGCCGTCTCCCGTGCCCCGCAGGATATCCAGGGACGCGGCCCAGTTCGCCGCGGGAATATACCAGTCCTCCGTCATGTCGGGGAAGGGGGCGGCATAATCGGTGTCCGGCGACCCGGCGGCCCGCCACATGGCATAGACGATCTCCGCTCTGGTTATACTCCCCAGGGGGCGGAAAAGCTCCGCGTCCCAATCCCGGAAGAGCCGCATATCCCGGGCATATCTGGCCTGAGCGGCGAACCAGACGCCGGGCGTAACGTCGGCGTAGGGCGGTTTTTCCAGGCCGGGGCCGGGGATATACGGCCCGTCCAGCATCAGCGCTCCGCCGGCGGGGGCGGTGTAGACCGCCGTGGTATCCTCCGTGGCAAAATACCGGATCCCCGCCGCCAGGGTGATCCCGGAGGGAACCGCCGCGCCGGCACGAACGTCGATGACCTCGCCGCTCTCCACCGTGAGGACGATCCCGTCCGTCAGCGGTGTGACGCTGCCGCCGAAGGCCACGGCGACCGTGCCGCCGGGGGTCAAATCGAACCGCTCCTGCCCCCGGGTGTAGGAGAAGGCGGCGTGCTCTCCGCCGTAGGGGGCCGCCGCCAGATCGTAAACCGTCTGGAGGCGCTCCTCCGCCTTATTTTGCAGGCTCTCCGCCAGCGGGGCGGTGAAATTCCGATCCAGATAGTCCTTTGTGACCAGCGGATCGGCGCTTGTCCCCCCCAAGGAGGCCCCCGCCGCCGACATGGCCGCCAGGAGCAGTGCCGCCAGCAGGGCGGCGATGATTTTTTTCATCATAAGGTGTCCTCCGCTCACGAGACGCCCCGGAGATAATACCCCAGCGTCAGCAGGCTGTCCGACAGATGTACGTCCTCCACCACCGCGTCCCCCAGGTCGGCGTCGATATCGGTGCCGGTAAAGTTCCAGATGCCCCGGACGCCCCGGCGGACCAGGAGCCCGGCGATCTCGGCGGCGAAGGCCTTGGGCATGGTCAGCACCCCCACGTCCACGCGGTTTTCCGTAAGATACGCCTCCAGCAAAGCGCCGTCCAGGATGGCCGTGCCGTTAACGCTGGTGCCGATGAGGGCGGGATCGGTGTCAAAGGCGGCCTTCAGCTCAAAGCCGTAGGAGGAAAAGTGAAAATTGGCGATGAGGGCCCGGCCCAGATTGCCCGCGCCGATGACGATGGCCGAGAGTGTGCGATCCAGCCCCAGTATGCCGCCGATGTCCTCCCGCAGCTGCTTCACGTTGTAGCCGTAGCCCTGCTGGCCGAAGCCGCCGAAGCAGTTGAAATCCTGGCGGATCTGGGAGGCCGTGAGGCCCATCCGCTCGCCCAGCTCCGTGGAGGACACCTTCTCCACCTCCTGCCGCTCAAGCATCGTCATGCGCCGCAGATACCGCGGGAGCCGCCGGATGACATTGGCGGAGATCTTATATTTCATCTCGTTTCACCCCTGCATGGAATGGTTTCGATCCATAAGAAGAAAGCGCCATTCTTATATTAACACATAATTTACGATATTACAACATCATCTTATTGACAAATCCGGTTTCTTTGGTATAAACTTATCTTTGGCTAACTGCCAAATGAGTAACTAGATTCGAGGCGATCATCCCATATGAGCAGATTCGTATACGCCGACAACGCGGCGACCACCGCCATGAGCGACACCTGCGTCAAGGCCATGCTCCCCTATTTCACTCAAAACTACGGCAACCCCTCCAGTCTCTATTCCGTGGGCCGCAGCGCCCGCCGGGGGCTGGACGAGGCCCGGGCCAAGGTGGCAAAATGTCTGAACGCCGAGCCCACGGAGATCTATTTCACCGGGTGCGGCACGGAGTCGGACAACTGGGCCCTGAAGGGCATCGCCGAGGCCAAGGCCGCCAAGGGCAAGCACATCATCACCAGCTCCATCGAGCACCACGCCATCACCCACACCCTGGACTGGCTGAAAAAGAAGGGGTATGAGGTCACCTATCTCAAGGCCGATCAAAACGGCGGCATCGACCTCCAGGAGCTGGAGGCCGCCATCCGGCCCGACACCGTCCTCATCTCCATTATGATGGCCAACAACGAGATCGGCACCATCCTGCCGGTTCAGGAGATCGGCCGCATCGCCCACGAGCACGGCGTCCTTTTCCACACCGACGCCGTCCAGGCCGCCGGCCATATCCCCATCGACGTGAAGGCCATGAACATCGACATGCTCAGCATCTCCGGCCACAAGTTCCACGGCCCCAAGGGCGTGGGCGTCCTCTATATCCGCCGGGGCGTCCGGGTGCCCCAGCTGCTCCACGGCGGCGGCCAGGAGCGCAACCAGCGCTCCGGCACCGAGAACGTGCCCGAAATCATCGGTATGGCGGCGGCGCTGGAGGAGGCCACAGCGAACCTGCCCGAGACGATGCCCCGCGTCTCCGCCATGCGCGACAGGCTCATCGAGGCTTTCAAATCCATCCCCTATTCCCGCCTCACCGGCGACCCGGTGAACCGGCTCCCCGGCATCGCCAGCTTCGTCTTTGAGTGCGTGGAGGGCGAATCCCTGGTGCTCTCCCTGGACGCCAAGGGCATCTGCGCCAGCTCCGGCTCGGCCTGCTCCTCCGTCTCCCTGGATCCCAGCCACGTCCTGCTGGCCATCGGCCTGCCCCACGAGGTGGCCCACGGCTCCCTGCGCCTCTCCCTCTCCGACACCACCACGGACGAGGATATCGACTACATCATCGAGACGCTCCCGCCCATCGTCGAGCGGCTCAGATCCATGTCGCCCCTCTGGGAGGATCGGCTCAATGGAAAATTTTAACGAGCTTCAAAGAGAGATCCTTCTGCTGAAGCAGGAGAAAAACGCCCTTGTCCTGGCCCACTACTACGTGCCCCTGGCGGTGCAGGACGTGGCCGACGCGGTCTGCGACTCCTTCGCCATGGCCCAGAAGGCGGCCCGGGCGCGGGAGGATCTGATCGTCATCTGCGGCGTGCGGTTCATGGGCGAGAGCGCCAAGATCCTGTCCCCGGAAAAGACGGTGCTCCTCCCCTCTCTGGACGCCGGCTGTCCCATGGCGGACATGGTGACGCCCGAGGACGTGCTGCGGCTGAGAAGCGAGCACCCCAGGGCAAAGGTCATGTGCTACGTAAACAGCTCCGCCGCGGTGAAGGCCGTCTCCGACGTGTGCTGTACCAGCTCCTCCGCCCTGCGGATCGCCAAAGAGCTGGACTGTGAGGAGATCATCTTCATCCCGGATAAGCATCTGGGCTCCTTTGTGGCCCGGCATGTGCCGGAGAAGAAGTTCTGGCTCCACCCCGGCTTCTGCCCCACCCATCATAAGATCACCGAAACGGACGTCCTGGCGGCGAAAAAGGCCCACCCGGAGGCGGTGTTCGCCGTCCATCCGGAGTGCGGCGAGGACGTGGTCAAATACGGCGATCTGGTGGGCTCCACCGCCGAGATCCTGGAGTTTGCCCGCAAGACCGAGGCGCCCGAGATCCTCATCGGCACCGAGGGGGAGATCGTGGAGCGGCTTCGCCGGGAAAAACCGGACAAGAGGATCTACGGCGTGGGCAGCTCCTTCGTCTGCCCCAACATGAAGAAGGTCACCCCGGAGGCGCTTTACGAGTGCCTGCGGGACGAAAAATATAAGGTCGAGCTGCCGGAGGCCCAGCTGCGGGCCGCCCGGGCGAGCCTCGACCGGATGGTAAATTCATAAAGGAGGTACGACATGTATTCCGAAAAGGTAATGGATCACTTCACAAATCCCCGGAACGTGGGAGAGCTGCCCGACGCCAACGCCATCGGCCAGGTTGGCAACCCCGTCTGCGGCGACATCATGAAGATCTATATGAAGATCGAGAACGGCATCATTGAGAAGGTCAGCTTCAAGACCTTCGGCTGCGGCGCTGCCATCGCCACCAGCTCCATGTCCACAGAGCTTGTAAAGGGCAAATCCATCGAGGAGGCCCTGAAGCTCACCAACAAGGCCGTGGCCGAGGCCCTGGACGGCCTGCCCCCCCAGAAGCTCCACTGCTCGGTGCTGGCCGAGGAGGGCATCCGGGCATGTCTGGCCGACTATTACAAGCGTCAGGGGCTGGAGCCGCCCCCGGAGCTGAAGGACACCGACTGCGACGGCTGCTGCGACACCTGCGCCAAGAACGGCGCCGCGCACTGAACCCGCGCAAGACGAGTAAAACGGATGGGCAAAAGCCCATCCGTCAGCCTGCCGACAAACACCGTCCCTCGGCTTGGGGCGGTGTTTGTCGGCAGGCTGAAAGCAACCCGCATGGGTTGCTTTTTTGATGCCGGCGACGATTCCGCTTACTTCAAAAATTCCCAGAACTGTAGTGGTTCTGGGAATTTTCTTTTTCAGCGGCTTGCTCCGGGGCTTTTTATGATGCTGTCCGGGAACATGGCGGCGTTGATGAGGTCGGCGGGATCTACTTCCAGGGCGTCCGCGATGTTGAAGAATGTGTCCAGTGACATACCGGTGACCATGTTCGGGGCTTCGATTGTGCTCAAATGTCCCCGGCTCATTCCAGCCTTTTCCGCAAGTTGTTCTTGTGACATTCCGCGCATCCTTCGCAGCACACCGATAGCTATGCCAAGCTGAATAACTCTGTCTCTGTTCTTAAAGCTGATAGCCATATATCTACGCCACCTTTCCTGAACAAATTATAGTATGAACAGGAAAATAACTCAGTCAGGCGTGCAATAGCAATTGACTAATTTACCTAGCAATCGTATAATTATAGAGATATATGTAGCCATCATGTCGCAAAGGAAGAAATAAAAATATGACGGTTACCTTTTGCGGGCACAGGACTACGCAGGATACGCCCGAATTGCGGACGTGGCTTGCCGGCTGTGTTGAAAAGCTGATCTGGGAGGGCGCGAATACCTTCTACCTGGGCGGATACGGGAACTTTGACCGCATAGCGGCCTCGGTGGTGTGGAAGCTCAAAGAGAAATATCCGCAAATTGAATCCGTCCTCGTCCTGGCCTATCTGGGGCGGGATGTCAACGCGGAGCATTACGACAGAACGATGTACCCGGAGATCGAGGGCGGGCCGATGCGCTTTTCCATTGTAAAGCGGAACAGGTGGATGGTGGACAACAGCGATGTGCTGGTGGCGTATATCATCCTCGACAGCGGCGGCGCGGCGGATACCCGCAGATACGCCGTGCGCAGGAAAAAGCGCGTCATAAACTACAGGGAGGGGGACGTAAATGGAAACAGGGTATGAGGAAGTCCGCGAGGAATTAAAGGGGTGGGACATCGAGGATCTGCTGTTTGGACTTCGTTGTGAGCTTAGCCTGTCGGGAAAGAAAAACTACGACGCGGGCCTTGTTTCAGCTTACCTTGACGCGCTGGAGGAGAAGCTCCCCCAGACGCCCGTGACCGACGTATACGAGTCCTATGAGAACTTCAGGAAGAAAATGTTTGAAATATACGGCATAGAGCTTCCGCCGGCGTAAAGGAAACCGGGTCAATGATCTGCCGGCATGAGGCCGCGGCGTTTTCTGGTTTTGTCAAAAGTGTGAAAACACCTTGACAAATGCCGCGCGCCGGGATATAATGATTTTGTAAAAATTTATATTGCTTCAACCCCAGGCGCGTGGCGCGGTGTTGAAGACGTGTACGGCTGACATGAGCGTCCCGCGTTTTCCTGGTGTGTTGAAATCTGATCGCGGCAAGCTGATTGCCGCGTTTTTTTGTATGAAAGGAGAAAAATATGACAAAGAAATATGCACTTTCTTATGTGGGTGAATTCAAATGCGAGGATGAGGGGAGAAAAGGGTATTCAGAAGATCTCCGGGAGCCATGTATAATAGAGATAGACGAGGAGGCTGAGAAGATCTGGCAGCAAGAGCTTATTTGTCGCTATGCGGTGAGACTCCATGCGGAATTTAACGACTCGCTAAGTCGTGAATCGACAAAACACAACGGAAGCTACACAAGACACGACAATAATGAGCCCATAGTTTGTTCTGCAGACGGTTACTATATAAAGGACTTGAGTTCCGATACCATTTTGAAATATTCTTCCGAGCCGGAAAATATTAACTCTACTTACAGATTGTTTTTGGGCGACATAAGGCGGGCTCTCGCGCATGTGATGCTCATATGTCCCGATCACGTTAGAAGCCTCACATACCACGGAACGCATTACGAGGACATCCATGATATAACGCTTGAAAATCTGCATGTTACTTTTAGGGCAACAAGGACTATTGGGAAAACGGTCCAGAAGGTCAAAATGGCGTTTCCCTTTCCCATTTATAAGCTTTCCTGCTATTATTACACGACAGGAGAGAACGGTGCGGACAAGAAGTTTGTTACCTTCAACGAAAGCGATTTTGATGAGTACGTGCCTGACGGATCCTGCTTGCGAAACAGTGAAATGATAGACCTTTCCGAGAGGATCCCGCTGTCCTTATGTTATGTGCGCGCGGATCGGGGCAAAATCATGGTCTGTGAGAAGCAAAAAAACGATAAGGAGGAATATTACAGCAGCACTTTAGAAGATTATGCAAAGCGGGTCCAGGCAGCGAAGGAGGTAATCAACAGAAAAAATGAGGAGAGTAAAAACGATCCTTCCGCCAAAACATATTACGTCAAACCCTTCTACTCAGATTCCGCCGAGTCACGTCCAGTGGATATTCGTTGGGTCAGAACCGACATTGATGTTCCCCACGTTATCGACGAGCTCTATGAATTGGAGGTCGAGGGAAAACAGGATCTGACGATCATCCCCTCGCCGGACGTTTTTGCGCTGAAACTTGGCTTGAGCGAAATGGATTATGCCGAATATGATCGTGACTGGATATCCAAACCACATTTGAGTCCAGAAAGAACAATAGATATGTTCTTTGGCAGCGCGTTGGTCGGCGGCAAGATGAAAAAAGGACTGTTCTACTATATTGAAGATAAGCTCACAGAAAAATACGCCTTTTGGGAGGATCCCGGCTCCGAAAAAGGGTCATACGGCATGACGGATATGATGGAGTCGCTTGTTCAAGGAGAAAGGAGCGATAAGGAACTTGAGAGGCCGACAGCGGACGCGAGGATCAGAGAGAAACTCAACGGCCTCCTGGAAACGCGCTCCCCCGATAACGCGCGACGTTTCTCCGAATTATTTGAAGAGAAAGTGATTGATCTTAAACCGTTTGATGACACCGATGCAGAGACAATCAGGGAAAAGCTGTACGGGAAAGACGAAAACATGGTTCCAAACGAGGAGGTGGTAGAAAAAGTACATGAGCAATACGTGATATGGAAGAATAAGGAGCCGAAAAACGGCAGCGCCCCCTCTATCCCCAACTTCGCCATTCTCGGCGCTCCCGGCACCGGGAAGACCACGATAGCCCGCGGTCTGGCCAAAGTCTTTGGTTACGACAATGAGCATCTCATCGTCAAATCCTCGGCTGATCTGAAGGGCAAGTTTGTCGGCCATACGCGCGACCAGGTATTCAAGATGCTGGAGGAGGCTGACGAACAGAAAAAGATCGTCTTTATTGACGAGGCGTACAGGCTCCTTGACGATAAGTTTGGGCAGGAGGCCCTGGCCATACTGCTCCCGGTGATGAGTGGAGACAGAAAGGCCATCGAAAGGCCGGTGACAAACTCATTTAATGATGCGGAAGACGATACGGGAGAGAAGGGAAAAAATTCCCCCTATACCTTCAAGAACGGCGCGCCGCCCATCTGGTTTGCCGGATACGAGAAGGAACTGAGGACGATGCTCTCCGAGAACCCGGGCCTTTACAGGAGAATGACGATCCTGAAAATGCCGGAGCCCACCGCCAGCCAGCTCTATGAGAGCCTCCTGCGCAAAGCGGACGACACTCTGCGGGATGTATTCGAGCGGCCCGAGAACAAGACGCTCATCAAGAGCTACTTTGGCTGGGGCGCCAGCTGGGAGCACGCCGAGTACTTCGGCAACTACGGCGGCGTTGAGAGATTTTTGGATTCCTGCAAGGTATACATAAAAAGCCCAAACGAAACTGTTCAGAACAGGAAAGCAATAGAGAAGGTCATCAGTGACAAGAAGAACGAGATCAAACGGCAGTACCGCAGCGTCCTGTCGGCTCAGAAGGACGCAAACGGCAAAACCAGCATTTTCAGATTTGAGGTGGAGAGCGACATCGATACCACCTTCGATAACGTCAAGGGCAACGAGCGCGTCATAAACAGTCTTAACGAGATCGTCGATATGCTCCTCAACCGGGAGAAGTACAACGAGGCGGGCATCTTCGTACCCAAGGGGATGCTCATGTACGGCCCTCCGGGGACGGGCAAGACTCTGTTGGCCCGGGCGATGGCCGGGGAGCTCCAGAGGAAATACCGGAAAGATCAAAAGGATCTCCGGGTGGCGTTTATCCCCACCGCCTCCACGGAGCTCATCGACCCCTCCGGCGAACCGAACCGGATCAAGTCCCTCTTCGCCCAGGCGGAGGATTACGACGCGGCCATCATCTTCATCGACGAGATCGACGGCATCGGGTGCAACCGGAACAGCCTCAACGCCCAGCGCACCTCTCTGTTTCAGCTGATGAAGGAGATGGACGGCTTTGAGGAGCGGAAGAACATCTTCGTCATCGCCGCCACCAACGCCCCCGACATTCTTGATCCGGCTCTCATGAGGGAGGGGCGCTTCGACAGGCATGTGACCGTCCTGCCGCCGGACAGGCAGGGCAGGATCGACATTCTGAAGCTGTATCTTAGCAAGCTCAGCGCCTGCAAGCTCTGCGACCGGGAGGATCTGGTGGAGGACATCGCCAAAGAGCTGGCCAAAAAGACCATGGGCTTCACGCCGGCGAAGCTCAAGAGTCTGGTCAACGAGGCCGCCCTCCTCTTTGAGCGCTGGGAGCCGGGCAAAACCGCCCCCTACGACCGCCAGGGCGACACGGAGGAGGATCGTTTCCGGAAGGATCTTATGGAAATGATCAAGCGGGGCCTCATGGGAGAGGTCAGAACCGGCGGCAAAAAGGAGGACAATTTCACCGTTGACAGGAACGAGGGCTGGTCCGCCACCGCCATCCACGAGGTGGGGCACGCCCTGACCGGCAGGCTCCTGGGCCGGGAGATCAGCGAGATCACCGTCATCCCCCGGGGCATGGTCAACGGCTATGTGGCGCACGTCCCCGACACTGTCAGGATCACAAAGCGGCAGCTGCGCCATGAGATCATGATCTCCCTGGGCGGCCTTGCCGCGGAGCAGCTCTTTTACGGCGACGACTTCTCCGCCGGCGCCTTCGAGGACATCAGGATGGCCACAAAGCGAGCCTATGATATGGTGACCAAATACGGCATGTCCGACGATATCGGCCCCATGGCGCTCATGTCCGAGGGCAGCGGGTACCTGGGAGAGCGCGGCGGCTTCGACTGCTCCGATGCCTTCAGGGAACGCGTTGACGACGCGGTGAGGAAGCTCCTGAACGAGTGCCTCTCCACCGTTCACGGCATGCTGTCCGCCCACAAGGACGCCATCGCCAGGATCGCCGAGATCCTGTTCGAGGAAGAGACCATGGACACCGCCGCGTTTAACAAGACCTGTGAGAAAAACAACATCTGAGCGGTATATGTGTCCCGTTTCTATAGCATTAAGGAGGGGGTTTTGATGTTCACGCCATCTTTTCCCTATTCAGCGGAGGAGGCCGTCCGCCTGCTGGCGGCGGAGCTCTCCCCGGCGGACAAGGATTTGATCCTGATGACGCTGAACCGGAAAAACACGGAGAAGGCCCTGGTTGACGGCTGCTCTTGGCTGCAGATCCGGGAGGGCGGCGCAAGTCTGGATCCCCTGGATTGCCTGACAGTCGAGGACGAGGAGGAGCCGCCTCCGGAGGACGAGGAGGATGATGAGCCGGATAAGGCGCCGTTTGTGGACAGGCGGCTCAGGGGCAGAAACTCCCGGCCGTACACCAACATCTACCTGCCCAAAAAGCTTCAATCCGCCCGGTTCCAATATCCGATGATCATAGAGGTGAACAGGAGCTTCGACGGCGTGACGGTTTCCGCCGGGGACGGCGGGGACGCGGATATCATTTACATCAACTCCGGGAGCACGCCCGTCAAGGTGGATGGAGAAAAGCTGATGCCCTACGCCCATATCCGCGTCAGATCCCCAAAACATCTGGAGGATCAGGCCTCCATTTCCGGCCCCGAGCAAAAGCGTTTGGCGCGCAGCGAGGGCGAGAAGATCGACTTCATGCTTCTCTCCTATCCCGTGGAGCACATGGCGGCGTGCAGTGCCGCCCTTGCCAGATTTCTCGACCACGCCGGCATGGAGAACGCCCAGGAGGTGGCCAAGGAGGATGTCTATCATGACGGCGGGTACGGGGAGATCCAGCGCCTCATAGAGGCGATCGACAAAAAGATCCGGCTCAGCAAATTCTCCCTGCGTCTGTCGGAGTACGACCTTGTCCGATTCCGTATAAGCCTCGCCGCCGGCCTCTATGGCATCCGCGTGGCCTACTACTTCGAGCTGCCGGGGTGGAACAACGAGGAGAGCAGGAGGGTCCTGCTGGAATACCTGAAGGATGAGAAAAAAGGCGGCGTCCTCCTGACACTCCTGGAGCGGTATAACCTGTGACCCTCTCGCGCTATTCTGATTTTTCCCGGAAATATACATCGGCGCCGCTCCCGGCTTTGGGGGTGGCGCTCGTTTACGCTCTGGCGGCCCTGACCGGGGCCGCTTTTCTTTTAAAGTGATTCTCTTCCCGGAACGATAAAAATTGGCTGTTCCCAAGGCGTTTCCCGCTTACATCTTTTCCGCGTCCGCCGGAAGGCTAATGAGGGAAAGATCAATTTGGTATTTGCCTCTTAATATTTATTCGCGATAAAATTATAAGCAGGTAAAACGCCTAAAAGTTGCAAAAGGAGGGCTGCCGTATCGAAAACTACGGTTATATTCGGGTCAGCACCCGCGAACAGAATGAGGACAGGCAGGTCATCGCGCTGGCGGGGCACGAGATCCCGGAGGAGAATATCTACATGGACAAGCAGTCCGGCAAGGATTTTGATCGTCCGCAGTACAAAAAGATGGTGCGAAAGCTCCGAAAGGACGATCTTGTCTATATCAAGAGCATCGACCGGCTGGGCCGCAACTACGGGGAGATCCTGGAGCAGTGGCGGATCCTAACCAAGGAAAAGGGCGTGGATATCGTGGTGCTGGACATGCCCCTTCTGGACACGCGGCGCGGCAAGGATCTGATGGGGACGTTCCTCTCGGACATCGTTCTGCAGGTGCTCTCCTTTGTGGCGGAGAACGAGCGCACCAATATCCGCCAGCGGCAGGCGGAGGGCATCGCGGCGGCGAAGGCGCGGGGCGTGCAATTCGGGCGGCCCCAGAGGAGCGTGCCGGACAACTTTCAGCTCATCTGTCAGGACTGGCAGGACAGGAAAATCTCGCTCCGCCAGGCCGCCATGGCCTGCGGGATGCCGGAAGGCACCTTTTATTCCCGCGCCAAAACGGTTGAAAAGGAGTGACTTACCGTGCCCGCCGCAACGGCCGCGTATCCGTCCTGCGGCGCGGAAAAGGGAGCTCCCCCGGCGGGGGAGCTCCCTTATTTGCGTTGTATGCTCGGGTTTTTTCGCTTTCTCAGCCCTCAAAG
>CANQBA010000035.1 GCA_947589545.1 uncultured Oscillospiraceae bacterium
ACCGCCAGCAGAACGGCCAGAAGCTTGGTTATATGTCCTTTCATTTGTAAACCTCCTGTTTGAAAATGTGTACTTTTCCAAAGTCGATTTTCCATGATTTTTTACGTATTTTTTTCTTGCAAAAATAGTTGCATCGGTATATAATGAATGTGTTTTCAAATTCAGTGTATGACTTTGAAAAAGTACACATTTTCAAACTGGAGGTTAGCACATGAAAGGACGAATTTCTAAGCTCCTTGCCGTCCTGCTGGCGCTGGTCATGGTCGCGGCGCTTGTGCCGGGAACGGCTTTGGCGGAGGAGGAGACGGACACCTGGGACGGCAAGACTGCCGACACCAAGTGGTACGATGAACATACCGGTGAGGACACGTTCACCATTAAAACCGCCGAGGAGCTGGCCGGACTGGCGCAGCTGGTGAATAACGGCAACGGCTTCCACGGCAAGACTATAAACCTCGACATAAACATTGACCTTGACAACCACGAATGGACGCCGATCGGGATTGTCGAAACATCATCCTTCCGAGGCACCTTCGACGGTCAAAAACATACCATCAGCAACCTTACTATCACAAATGGCGCTGATCGTAATGGTTTTGGCCTGGGCCTTTTTGGTGACTTGGGCGCAAGTTATAGTGATACGGAACCCTCTGTGGGAACTATTCAGAATCTGAAGATTCACAATGCGAATATTACCGGTCGTGGATATATCGGTGCCTTTGTTGGCGGCGGCTATGTACAATATGGCCGTCAAAATGGCGGCAACATAAAGAATTGCGAGTTGACAGGTAATGTTCACCTCGTTGCCAGTATGGGTAGTGTCGGTGGTATCGCCGGCTACATACCGGGCGAGAATAATGAAAATGGCGCTAACATTGAGAACTGCATAGTCAGTGCCAATCCGGGCAGCGTAATTGACGGAAACGGTAACACACGTGTGGGAGGCATACTGGGGTATACTGGATACAGCCCTTCCTCCATAAAGGGATGCAAGGTTTCCGGCGTTACTATTTCCGGCAGTACAGGCGTGGGTGGTATTGTCGGTGTCCTGAATCAAAAAAATGCAATTCAGGACTGTTCTGTGAGTGATATCACTGTTAATTCCACGCTCAACGACGGCACCGCCGGTCTGATTGTCGGTCAGAATGCGGGCGGATCTACCGCAAATACGCTCCCGAGGATGTATGACTGCACGGCGGACACTGATTCGACGGTCACCGCCGCAGGCGCCGAGCTTGAGAATAAGCCCTTAGTGGGTCAGAACGGCAAGGCCGTCCTTGTCGGCACGGGCGTCGAGCTTGATGACAACGGCAAGATCACAAAGGGCGAGATCGAACTCCAGGGAACCTTCTCCGGCACAATCAATAAGGGCGATCTGATTGCCGACGGCAAGGACGGCGACGTGACCGTCAAGAACGGCGGGTTCGACGACGAGGGCAAGCTGATCTCCTACGCGGTTATGGTAGACGATAAGGGCTATGAGTCCTTCGAGAGTGCCCTGTCTGCTATCGATGGGGACGGCAAGACCATCACCCTCCTCAAGAACGTCACCCTGACCGGCGCTGCCGACATCAATAACACCGTGACCATCAAGGCCGAGCCGGGCGTCACCGTCACCCGTGGCAAAGATTACACCGGCACCTTCTTCACCGTCGCCGACGGCAAGACCCTGACCCTGAACGGCGTGACCATCGACGCGGGCGGCAAGTGGAGCATCGACGAGGAGAAGTGGCAGCAGGACGTAGACCTCTCACTCTCCGATCAGCCCGTAACTAACCGGAATACGTTCCTTGATAATGCGGCTGATCCCATCGTTCCGGGGAGCGGCAACGTCACGACAACCGCCGACCTGATTGTGCTCAAAGGATCAAGCGATTTGACCCTGACCGGCGGCACGGTTATCCAAAACATTTATGCCACAATTAATTCCATCGACGTGATCGAGGCCAGCAGCGGCAAGCATTCGATTACGATGGAAGACGCGACGATCAAGCATTTTGCCGGCTCCGGCGGATCGCTCATTGTCTCCACCACCACCGGAGAGACGACCGTAGCGCTGAAAAGCGGAGCGCTGTTGACCGATAACTATAACCTTGACGGCAACGGCGGACTCTTCTGCCTGAACACCGCAAATTCAACCCTGACTATGAGCGCCGGCGCGAAGGTCATCGATAACCGCGCCGTCAACTGCAACGGCTCGGTTATTATGACCGAAAACGGCGCGACCTTTATCATGGAGGACGGCGAGATCAGCGGCAACGTAGGCGTGCAGGGCAGCCAGAACCATTACTGCCAGCCCGTTTATCCCCATGTGAATGGCAACTTCACCATGAACGGCGGCAGCATCACAGGCAACACCGGCAGCAACGTGGGCGCGGTCTATCAGCGCATTATCACCGGCGGCACCAGCACCGGCAAGGTGGAGCTGAACGGCGGCACCATCAAAGACAACCGCTATATCGGTTCTGATGAAGGCAAGCTGGACGAAAACAGTCTCGGACAGGTATTCCTGACCGATGATTCCAAGATCGGCTCAGGCATGTCCATCACCGGCGACGTGAGCTTCTACGGCCAGGCGAAGGCCACCGTTGAGGGCACCATCACCGGAAACGTCCACATCTTCGCAGAGCAGTATCGCGCGGACGTGACCGACAACTATGTAGAGCTCAAGGGTACCATCACCGGCGACGTCATCGTCGAGAACGGCGCGAAGGCCACCAACTCCGGCGCCATCCAGGGCAACGTTACCGTGGAGACGCGGGACGAAACTAACCCTAACAACTCTAACGGCACCTTTACCAACACCGGCACCATCGACGGCGTCATCACCCTGGAGAAGGGCTGCTCCATGACGGATCATGGAACCGAGTATACTGTAGGCGAAGGCGAAAACGATCCCTCCCAGCTCCAGTTCAAGCTGGATAAGGACGGCGGGCGCGTCCCTGTCCTGCCCGAGGCCGGCCTGTATTACACTCCCGTCAAGGACACGGGCATCGTGATCGACTGCGCCGACAAGACCATGTGGGTGCAGTTCGCGGAGCCTCTGCCCGCCAACACCTGGCTCTGGTTCGAGATCACGGACGAAGCCGGTCACACTTGGGGCATCGCCGGCCAGGCCGAAGAGGGAACCACCAAGATGGCCTGGAGCTTCCTGAACAAGGAGCAGTTCGAGCGTTGGCCCGAGAACGTCGAATTTGGGAACGGCGAATATACCGTGAAATGCTGCGTCTTGGGCGAGGCTGTGGAAGAAGGACCGGTCGCCGGCACGCCGGAAGACAGCTATCTGGCCTGGACGAAGACTGTGACAGTCCAGAGCGAGCTGGTACCTCAGATCACCGAACCGGATGTGAACATTGCTCCTGGCATCGACGCGGATGCTTTGGAAGGCGCAGTGGAAAACACCGGTATAGATATCTCCGACATGGCCGGCCTGTCCCAGGAGGCCGTTCAGGAGGTCACATCCGACGAGCCCACTGTTGTCGAAGACGCTGAACAGGCGCTTAAAGACGGTGGCGTTCAGGTGAGTAAGCCCGAAGATATCACCGTGGTCGTTCAGACCTACGTAGAAATTGATGTGACTGCTTTCACCCCCGGGGAATCCCTGACCTATGCCATTACTCCCATGTACCGCGTGGTAGCCACCACGGCGGATGACGTGAACAAAATCCATGTGAAGGGTGAGGACGGCTCGAGCGATGTAAACGCGGTGGTCATCGGCCAGCCGCAAAAGCTTGAGGTCACTGATCCCGTCACCCTGACCCTGGGCCTGCCCAGCGGTTTTGCCAACGATGGTGACCAAATCTACATCCAGCACGACAACAAGTATGAGTACATGGGTACCGCAGTTAGCAATACGGTCACCTTTGAAAACCCCCACGGCTTCAGCACGTTCGCCATCAGCCTGACCCGTCAGGCGGCGGCGGAGATCGGCGGAACCTCCTACATGACCCTCCAGGACGCCGTGAACGCGGTGAAGGACGGCGAGGAGATCACGGTTCTGGCCAGCGGTCATCAGACCGCCACGGCCCCGGCGAAGAACGTTACCTTCACGGTGACGGGCAACACCGACGTCGAGATCACCGATAACGGCAATTACCACGTCTCCAAGGGCGCTGAGGGCAAATACACCGTGACCTACGTTGCGCCTCCCGTGCCCACCACCCCGACCCCGTCCAATCCCGACACGCCCGACACCGATCCGGTCGACGCGTTCGTGGACGTGCCCGCCGGCGTGTGGTACCGCGACGCGCTCAACTACGTGCTCGAGAACACCACCGGCGTTATCAACGGCACCGACGCGACGCATTTCTCCCCCAACGAGAAGCTGACCAGGGCCGCGTTCGCCAAGATCCTCTGGGCTATCGAGGGCAGTAAGCCCACCACCGCAGAGAATCCCTTCACCGACGTGAAGTCCGGCGACTGGTTCTACGACGCGGTGATCTGGGCCAACGCTCAGGGCATCATGCTGGGCAAGGGGGAGAACCTGTGCGCCCCCAACGACAACATCACCCGTGAGGAAATGGCCCTGATGATCCAGCGCTGGAAGGCCGGCAAGGCCGCCGGCGGGGTCGCCTTCCCCGACGCGAAGGATGTCCACGACTGGGCCGCCGACGCGGTAGCCTGGGCCGCCGAACAGAGCTATATCAAGGGCAAGGACGACGGCAGATTCGCCCCGCTGGACTCCCTGACCCGGGCCGAAATGATCACGGTCGTGGCCCGCACCCTGGGCTTCGAGGGCTGAGAAAGCGAAAAAACCCGAGCATACAACGCAAATAAGGGAGCTCCCCTGGCGGGGGAGCTCCCTTGCTGTAGTATAAGGAAAAAACGCGGAAAAATTGTTTGAAAAGGTGTACTTTTTCAAACTGAAAATTCAAAGAAAAAAGTTGTATTTTTTTCTTGCAAAAGCATGGAAAGTGGTATATACTAAAGCTGATTTCAAACCCTGTATGGGACTTTGGAAAAGTACACCTTTTCAAACAGAAAAACCCGCGCTTTTCGCCACGAAAAGCGCGGGTTTTTGGCGTGAACGGCGGGGAAATGGTCAAAAAACTGATGTGGGCGCTCCCGGCGTCCATTCCCGGAAAACGAAAAATGCAAAAAACGGCCGGGAAAAGTATCTCGGGGATCCGGCGTTTCAGGGCCGGGAGAGCCGACGAAAGCCTATTGAACCGGAGGGCGGGATGTGATATACTTCAGGGTATCCCGGCGGAGGCCGGGAACCGGAGGACGCGAAGGAAGGAGAGGTATCCCCATGAAACACCGCCGTCATTCTCATTGGCCCGCCCTCAGAAAAGAGCTGCGGGAGCTGCGGCCTGTCAATTTTCTCGTTCTGACGGCCGCCGGCGTCATCAACGCCTTTGGCGTGTCCATGTTCCTCTACCCGGTGAAGCTCTACGACAGCGGCATATCGGGGCTGTCCATGCTGTTGGATCAGGTCACGCCGGCGTGGCTTTCGCTGTCCGTGTTTTTGATCTTACTCAACTTCCCCATTTTTCTTTTCGGCCTCAGACGCCAGGGACTCCCCTTCACGGTCTATTCCCTCTATGCCATCGCGGTCTATTCGCTGGTGTCATACCTCATTATGTACGTACTTCCCGTGGACGTAAACTTCGTCTCTCCCCTGGCGGGCCGCGATCTTCTGCTGTGCGCGGTCTTTGGCGGGGTCATCTCCGGCACCGGCAGCGGACTGACCATCCGCTTCGGCGGGGCCATCGACGGGGTGGACGTGCTGTCGGTGATCTTCGCCAGGGAGATCGGCATCTCCATCGGCACCTTTGTGATGATCTTCAACACCCTGCTCTACATCGTCTGCGGCATTGTGATCCACAGCTGGATCCTGCCCCTGTACTCCATCGTCACCTATTTTGTCGGCTCCAAAACCGTTGATTTCCTGGTGGAGGGCTTCGACCGATCCATGTGCGCCATGATCGTGACCACGAAATCCAAACAGATCTCGGCGGCGCTCAACGAGCAGTTCAAGGCCGGCGGCACCATCGTCAACGCCACCGGCGGCTACTCCAAAAACGAGAAGCAGATCATTTATTTCATCGTCAACCACTTTCAGATCAACAAGCTCAAAAAGCTGGTGACGGATATCGATAAGAACGCCTTCATCTCCCTGCAAAACGTGGCCGGGATCGTCCGAAGGCCGAGAGCGTGATCACTTTTCGACGTCAAAAAACGGGAGTAGCAGGAGTGGGCCTTCTCCCCGTGGACGATGAGCACCGCGCTGCGGATCTCGTTGGCGTATTGCAGGATGGGCTGGTTGAGAAAGCTCATGCACCCGGTGACGTTCCAGCCGCCGTTGGAGTTGAGGGAGCGGGGATGGCAGCCCCGGGGCGTTTTATAGTAATCGTAGTAATCCTTTACAAAGAAGGGAGCGTCCTCCGGCAACGGATCCACCACGCCCCCGCCCAGAGCGTAGGAGCCGGATTTGAAATCCGCGATCCGCTGGGCGTTCAGGGCCTTTTTCTTCTCATAACGGGCCGTCTCGGAGTCCTCCGCGTCAAAATAGCCCTTGGCGTTGACTCTCGCCATATCGTACATGGTCATGGCCGCCGTGGCGCGGATCCGGGTGTCCAGCGCGGCGGCGTTCAGCGCCAGGCCGCCCCAGCCGCAGATGCCGATGATACCGATCCTGTCGGGATCCACATTTTCCTGAACAGAGAGGAAGTCCACCGCCGCCTGGAAATCCTCGGTGTTGATGTCCGGGGAGGCCATATAGCGGGGCGTGCCGCCGCTCTCGCCGGTAAAGGAGGGGTCGAAGGCGACGGTCAAAAAGCCCCGCTCCGCCATGGTCTGGGCGTACAGGCCCGCCGCCTGCTCCTTAACCGCGCCAAAGGGGCCGCACACGGCGATGGCCGCCAGCCTCCCGCCGGCGCCCTTCGGGGTATACACATCAGCCGTCAGGGTGATGCCGTACCGGTTGGGGAAGGTCGCCTTTTTGTGATCCACTTGCTGGCTTTTGGGGAAGGTCTTGTCCCAGGTGTCCGTAAGCATCCTATCCATTTTAGCCGCTCCTTTTGACTTGGTGACCGCTCAAGGCGGTCACCGTTTTTTATTATATTATACCGAATTGACAGGCCCGGCGCTAATGGTTATAATTTATATCATATCATTCGATTTCGGCATATCAGGAGGCGTCCCTATGGAGATACGCACACTGCGCTACTTCCTGGCGGCGGCACGGGAGGAGAACATGACGCGGGCGGCTGAGTACCTGCACGTCTCCCAGCCCACGCTGTCCAAGCAGATCCAGGCGCTGGAGGAGGAGCTGGGGAAGAAGCTGTTTATCCGCCACAGCTTTCGCATCGAGCTTACGGAGGAAGGGATCCTGCTCCGCAAGAGGGCGGAGGATCTTGTGACCATGGCGGACAAAATCGCCGGAGAATTCGCAGGGCTCAACGATGTGACCGGCGGGGACGTTTACTTCGGTCTGGCGGAGTCGTACCAGATCCGGTATCTGGCGCGGGAGATCCGGCGCTTCAAGGAGGTCTGCCCCGGGCTCCGCTATCACATCACCAGCGGGGACACGGAGCAGGTCACCGAAAAGCTTGATCGGGGCGTGCTGGATTTTACCGTGCTGGCGGAGGCACCGGACACGGGAAAATACAATTTTCTGCGCTTTCCCGAGGCGGACGTCTGGGGGCTGGTGATCCCCGCAGATCACCCTCTGGCGGAAAAGGCGGGCGTCACCGCCGACGATTTGATGGGCCTGCCGCTTTTCTGCTCCGAGCAGGGCTGGCGCAGGGATCTCCCCGGCTGGTGCGGGGAAAAGATGGACAGGCTCCGTCTGGAGGGCTCCTTCCGCCTGTCCTGCAACGCCTCGCTCTTTGTGAGGGAGGGGCTGGGGGTTCTGCTCACCCTGGACAGGCTCATCGGCACAAGCCCGGAGAGCGGACTGGTGTTCCGCCCCCTGACGCCCAAGTTGGAGGAGAATATTTACCTCATATGGAGAAAGTATCAGGTCTTTACCCCGATCGCCCAGCGGCTCCTGACGGCGCTGAAGGAGGGGCTGGGTTAAGGTTTCCACTGACGCTTACATCTTTTCGGTTTCTCCAGGATCCGACTGTCCCAGCGACGCTTTGTAGTTCTCGCCCCAGGCTTTCATAGCGTCAAGGATCGGTTTCAGCGTTCTGCCCAGCTCCGACAGCGCGTATTCCACCCTGGGCGGCACCTCCGGGTAGACGGTGCGGGTGATGAGGCCGTCGGCCTCCATAGAGCGGAGGCTGTCGGTCAGCACCTTCTGGCTGATACCCTCCAGATTCTTTTGAAGCTCATTGAAGCGCCAGGGGCGGTCAAGGAGATTGCGGATGATGAGGAGCTTCCACTTGTTTCCGATCAGTTGAACGGTAGTCGCTACGGGACAGGCAGGCAGAAGCTCGGCTTTTGTTTTCATAAAGTACCTCCTGCATGAAAATCTGATGTTGCATTTAATTTTAATGTACTGTATGTCTCCCGTCAAGTAGTTACAAAAAGGTGCGTATCCCACAAAAAAGTGCGTACTTGCGCCTCCTGCATAGCTCAATTAGAATGGCAATTACAGGGGAATCCCCTGATCACATCAAGGAGGCAAACATCATGGCACTTTCCAACCTCTATTCCTGGTTCGAGGACGTCAATCCCTCCGCCTGCGGAGCCGCTTGCGGCGCCGCGGACAAGCCCGCCGAGGCCCCCGCCGCGTGCGGAGCCGCGGACAAGCCGGAGGAGAAGCCCGCCGCCTGTGGGACTGCCTGCGGAGCCGGGGACAAATGAAAAATGGCCCCGACCGGGGCCACGGTCATTCATCGTTTACGATTTTACATAGATTTGGGGGACGCTTATGCAATACTTCTCATTTCAATGGCATATCACGGACGAGTGCGACCAGCGGTGCAAGCACTGCTATATCTTCTCCGGGGACAAGTGCCATGAGCTTAAAAGCATGACCTGGTCACAGATGGAGGACACCTTCTATAACTGTCTGGATTTTTGCGAGGTGTATGACCGCAGGCCCTACTTCTACCTCACCGGCGGCGACCCTATCCTGCACCCGGATTTCTGGCGGCTGTTGGCGCTTTTCCATGAAAACAGCGTCCCTTTCACCATCATGGGCAACCCCTTTCATTTGAACGACCAGGTTTGCCGGGAGATGAAATACTTCGGCTGTGAGAAATACCAGCTTTCCCTTGACGGCCTGCGTGAAACCCACGACTGGTTCCGCAAGTCCGGCTCCTTTGATTGCACCATGGAGAAGATCGGGTGCATCAACCGTGCGGGAATCAGGAGCGTGGTGATGACCACTGTCTCCAAAACAAACCGCATGGAGGTTCCCGGCATCATTGACGCGGTGGTGGCTGCGGGGACCAACGTATTCGCCTTCTCTCGCTACGTCCCCAGCGGCGGCGATCTGGACGCCTCCATGACGCCGGGGGAATACCGGGAGCTGCTGGCCATCTGCGATAAGAAATTCAAGGAGTATGAGGCGGAGGGCTGCCAGACTTATTTCAACAAAAAAGACCATCTTTGGACGCTCTACGAGTACGAGACGGGGATATTCAAGATCCCCGCAGACGCTAGGGAGGGCATGATCTACGGCGGGTGCAACTGCGGCAACTGCCACATCACGATTTTACCCACCGGCGACGTGTACGCCTGCCGCCGTGTGGCGGAGAGCAAAGTTGGCAACGTGTTCACCGACCGGCTGGCGGATGTGTGGGTATGCGAGATGGAGCGGTACCGGGATTATGATAAATTTGTCAAGTGCAGTAAGTGTGAATTAAAGGCGTGGTGCCGGGGCTGCCCCGCCGTGGCAAAGGGGACAAACGGGGACTTCTATGAAGCCGACCCGCAGTGCTGGAAGGAGGTGGGCTGATGGAGCTTTTAGAGCTTATGAAAACCCGCCGTTCTATCCGAAAATATCAGGACAGGCAGATTACCCGTAAGGATTTGGAAACGATCATCGAGGCGGGGACCTGGGCGCCCAACGCCGGAGGCGGCCAGCGCAGGTTCATTGTGGGCATCCGAAACGCCGAGCTTGCGGAAAGAATCGGCAGGCTGAACGTCGCCCGGTTTGACCGCTCTAAGCTCTCCGGCGGTTACGTCTCCGCCGACCAGCCCAGCATCATTGACGACCCGGCCATGAAAAGCGGGTTCTATGGCGCTCCCGCCGTCTGCGTGGTTTTTGCCATGAAGAATTTTCTTTACAGCATCCCGGACGCCTTTTGCTGTGCCGAAAACATGGTGCTGATGGCGGTGGAGCTGGGCATTTCCTCCTGCATCGTCGCCAGGGGCGAGGAGACATTTGAAAGTGACATCGGCGCGGCCTTTCTCCGGGAGTGGGACATCCCCGAAAACTATATTGCCCGCTGCTTTGTCCTTTTGGGCTATTGCGAGGGAGAATATCCCCAACCAAAGCCGAGAAAAGCCGGGCGAAGCAAAATCATCGAATGAGGTGTTTTTCATGGACGCGCAAACTTGTCTCAAAAAATTAGAATATGTCGGCGTACTGGCCTTTGCCACGGTGGACAAGAACGGCGGGCCGCAGATACGTAATATCTCCGCCATCCACTATGAGCCGGACAGAATGATTTTCTTCACCGCAAGGGGTAAAGCCTTCTGTGAGGAGCTTCTGACCGATGGGCGCGTACAGGTGCTGGGCTACACCAGATATAAAGAAATGATCCGCCTGTCCGCGAGGGCAGTTCCCGTCCCGGAGGACGAGCAGGAGAAGTGGATCGACACGATTTTTGCGGAACAGCCCTATCTTGCCAACGTATACCCCGGTGACACCCGAAAGCTGGCGGGGATCGTTTTTGAAATCAGGGATGCGGAAATCGAGTATTTCAATCTCGGTGTCAACCCGATTTCCCGTGAGAGCTGCACCATCGGCGCGGGAAACCTCACCCAAAAAGGGTATGTCATTCTGGATAAATGCATCGGCTGCGGCAAGTGCCTGAAAAACTGTCCCCAGCGGTGCATTGAGCCGGGAAAGCCCTATCGTATTCAGCAAAACCATTGTCTCCACTGTGGAAATTGCTTTGCGGTTTGCCCGGTAAAGGCGGTAGAAAAGCGAGGATAATATGACACAGGCTGAAAGAAGAACTTTTCTTATTCAGAAGCTGATGGATGAACAGCCCCGGTATCGGGGGCTGCGGATCCCTTCCGGGGAGGCGGAGCAGAGACAACTGCTGCGCTCCCTGATGAATGTCCGCCCGCCGCGTCCGATGGGGGATGATTTTCTGACAGTGCAGGACGCGTATCTGCGGGAGGAGACTGTCAGGCGTGGCGTCACGGATAGTGCTGATTTGACGCCGGTGGAGCCGGGAATCTATCTCTGGCAGGGCGACATCACCACCCTCAAATGCGGCGCTATTGTAAACGCCGCAAATGCCGGTATGACCGGCTGTTATGTCCCCTGTCACGGGTGCATCGACAACGCCATCCACACCTGGGCCGGGGTGCAGCTCCGGCTGGCCTGCGAGGAACTTATGGAGAAGCAAGGGCATGAGGAACCGACTGGGCAGGCCAAGCTCACGCCTGCCTACAATCTGCCCTGCGAGTATGTTCTGCATACTGTCGGCCCTATCATATACGGCAGAGTGACTGAAAAAGATCGGGAACTGCTTGCCTCCTGCTATCGTTCCTGTCTGGAGCTGGCGCGGCGGAACGGAATCGGGAGCGTGGCGTTCTGCTGTATCTCCACGGGGGAATTTCATTTTCCCAATGAAGAGGCCGCCAGGATCGCCGTGGACACGGTGCGGCAATACAGGGAAGGTACGGAGGTGATCTTTAATGTTTTCAAGGACGTCGATTACGAGATCTACCGGAGACTACTGGGATAATATTGAACGGCTCCGGGAGGCGCTGGACAGGGCGGAGGCGGTCGTCATCGGCGCGGGCGCGGGACTGTCCACGGCGGCAGGGTTCACCTATGCCGGGGAGCGGTTTGAGCGGTATTTCTCCGATTTTGCCGCCAAATACGGCTTTTCCGACATGTACGCCGGCGGATTCTACCCCTACCCCGCGCCGGAGGAGTTCTGGGCCTATTGGAGCCGGTATATTTTCATCAACCGCTATTCTGACGCGCCGAGGCCGGTCTATGACGATCTGTTGGCGCTGGTGCGGGAGAAGGACTATTTTGTGATCACCACAAATGTGGATCACTGCTTTCAAAAGGCTGGGTTTGATAAGGAACGGCTTTTCTATACCCAGGGCGACTACGGCCTTTTCCAATGCTCCGAGCCGTGCCGGCAGGAGACATTTGACAACGAGAGCACGATTCGGCAGATGATGGAACAGCAAAAGGATATGCGTATCCCGTCCGCGCTCCTCCCTGTCTGCCCCCATTGCGGAAAGCCACTGACCATGAATTTGCGTTCCGATGATAAGTTTGTTGAGGACGAGGGCTGGCGCCGGGCGGCGGAGCGGTATGAAAGCTTCCTGCGGACGCGGGGAGACGGGCGGATCCTCTTTCTGGAGCTGGGCGTCGGGTACAACACGCCTGGGATCATCAAATATCCCTTCTGGCGCATGACGGCGCGAAACAAGACGGCGGCTTATGCGTGTATCAATTATGGCGAGGCCGTCTGCCCCAGGGAGATTGCGGGGCGGTCGATCCTGCTGGACGCGGATACGGCCCGCGTGCTGGGGGATCTGTTGCGGTCAGGAGGAACGGAAGTATAGAACGAGATCAGATTGCGGCTATGATTTTACCAGCGTGTATCTCCTCCGATAATCTCAAAAATGCCGGACAGGCGACTCTGTCCGGCATTTGGCATTTTACAGTCACCTGGTCTTGAGACGCAGGACGGTGACGGAGTAGGCGGGGACGGTGTAATTGAAGCTGTCTGTGACGCCGGAGACTTGGGAGGAGATCAGCGTCACCACCGGGTCGCGGCCCAGGGTGTTGTCGTTTTGGAGGCTTGTTCCCGCCACTGTGTCCACCGGCGCGGTTTCCCCGATGTTGGGGGCGTTTTTGACGTCGACGGCGAAGGTGCGGGCCTGGCCAGTGATGTTCACCAGCTTCACGATGATGTCCCCCGTCTCGTCGGTGCTGACCACCTGATAGGCCTCGGACTTGGCGACGGGGGCGGGGGTGTAGTCCACGTAGAGCTCACCGTCCACGTAGCATTTGACGTTCTCCGGCGTCACCACCACCTTGAGGTGGTATGTCTGGCCTGTCTTGATGCTGACGGGCCGGGAGGTGGCGCCGATCTGGTCGGATTTGGCTCCGCCGGAGACACGCTGGAGGGCGGAAACGGTGTTGTTCCAGCCGCCCAGATTCCAGAAAAAGCAGTTGTCCCGGTCCCGGACGGCGAAGGGGATCAGAAAGCCCTCCGCGCCGCCGGTCTTGGCGGCGTCCAGGGTCAGGGTGTAATCCGTCCAGTCCGCGTCCCCGAAGTAGAGGGCGGAGCCGGTGTTGCCGAAGGCGCCGGTATTGGTGGCGGTGCTTTTCTGAAAAAGCGCCCCGTTTTCCACGCTCCATACACCGTCGGAGACATGCTCCCACTCCCCTGCTGTGTCCTTCTCAAAGTCCTGGAGGCCCAGGGTCTTGCCGGTTTTGTTGTCCACGATCTTCACGTTGTCGAATTTGGCGGAGGTGTTCCACGTCCCCACGCCGATCTTCCCCGAAAGGCCGGTATCGTCGGTCAGCTCCGCGCCGGTGAGCTCAGAGCGAAGGAGGGCCGTTCCGGCGTTTTTGGCAAAGATCTGCTGGACGTAGTAATTCACCGAGGGGGTGACCTGGTGATTGTTGAACCAGATGAGATCCGGTGACCAGTGCGTGGCCGTCAGGTTCCCGAACAGCGGCGCGTAGGCGGCCATTATCACGATGTCGCCGTTGCGCTCCAGGCCGGTCATGTAGGCCGCCTCCGCCAGCGCCGCGTTCAGGGTGTTGGACTGGGCGGCGTACTCCCCCAAAAATACCGGCATCCCGCCGCCGTAGGGGGTGGAGGCGAAATCGGCGGTATCGCGGGTGTAGTTATCTTCGTCGTAGTAGTCCGCGTGGCTCAAAAACCAGTCGGGAGTGTTGTAGTAGTGGTAGTCGATGGCTCCGGTGTAGTCGGCGAGGGTCTTGCCGGGGTTATCCGAGAGCCACTCCTCCACGTGGCGGTAGGCGTCGATGGTCATACCGTAACCGCTGTCGCCGTCGTCGGTGCCGGCGGAGAACATCAGCTCCACGCCGTCAAAAAGCTCCGGCCGCTCTGCCCGTGCCCGGGCAAACGCCTCCAAAAACGCCTCGTAGTGGCGGAAGTAGTTGCTGCCCCACTGCTCGTTGCCGATGCCGATATATTTGAGGGCGAAGGGCTCCGGGTGGCCCATATCGGCCCGCACCGCGCCCCATTTGGTGCTCTCATCCCCCCGGCAGAATTCCACCAGATCCAGGGTGTCCTGAATGTACCCCGCCATCTCATCGGAGTTCAGCGGAACCGCCTGATTGCCGCGCACCATGCAGGACATGCCGCAGTTCAGCACCGGCACGCCCACGGCGCCGATGTCCTCCGCCAGCAGGAAATACTCGTAAAACCCCAGGCCGTAGGACATAAAGCTGGGGTACGGGTCGGAGCTGGTGTTGGTGTTCGTCCAGATGTCCGTCCCCTGGCGGCGGGCGGCCACATCTCCGTAATGGCCGTTGAAAAGGAGGGGGTCGCCCTTTTCGTCCACGCCGATGGAGTCCTTCCAGTCATAGGCCGTCTCCAGGGTCAGCCCCTCGATGACGCACCCGCCGGGGAAGCGCAGGAACCTGGACTCCAACGCCTCCAGCTTCTCCGCCAGATCGCGCCGGAGGCCGTTTTCCCGGCCCTTGAAGGTGTCCTTGGGAAAGAGGGACACCATGTCCAGGGCCGCCTTGCCCCGGCCCATGGTGACCTCCAGCTTCACGCCGGTATGGGCGGTGGCGGCGGAGGTGAGCTCCAGCTCATATTGGGCCCATGTGTCCGTGAGGGCGGGGATCTCCCCGTGGGCCGCGCTCTGGCCGTTTACGGTGATATCCACGTAGAGGGGGCCCGTGAAGCCCTCCAGGCCCCTGGCCCAGAGGGAGAAGGTATAGGCCGCGCCCTCCGCCACCGCCATGCCGTCCAAAAAGCCCCGGTTGGCGATGCCGGCGGGGGTGCCGGAGGCGTTGGTCAGCACCAGGTAATTTGTGTTATTGCTGTTGAGGCCGCCCTCCGGGTCGTCCACGGCGACCCGGGCGTCGATCTCCCCCACGTCCGACCAGCCGTGCTTCTCGTCCCCCTGGGCCAGCTTCGTAAACTCAAAGGAGCGGTTTTGCACCATCTCCGCGTAGAGTCCCCCGTCGGCGGCGAAGTTGATGTCCTCGATGAAGATGCCAAAGAGCATATCGCTGATCTGGTGGACGCGATCCCCGGCGTCGATGGAGAGGGCGTAGTCGCTGTTTTCCGGATCGTAGGCGGAGATCTCCCCCGGCGTGCCGAAGGGGCCCTCCTTCTTCTCTGTCTGCCCGTCTCCCCGGCCGCAGGCGGCCAGCGCGGACAGCAGAAGCGCCGCGCTCAGGAGCAGGCTGAAGGCTCTTCCAAAATGGCGTCTCATTTTTTGTACCCTCCTGTTCATTCCTCCACCGGCACCACCAGCCGGGAGACGTAGTTCTCCGCGTCGATGTCCCTCCCGGTGTAGGAGGCGACCAGGCCCAGGACGCGGACGTAACCCGTGGGCTTCAAGCCCCGTTCCCGGATCTCCCTGCCGAACTCGTTGAAGGTATAGGGCCTGTGGGAGTAGTCGCCGTAGCCCAGGCAGGAGAAGCCCCGGCAGGCGGGGAGCGTCACCGCTTCCTCCGGCGCATTGTCCGGCTCCAGCGGGACACAGCAGATAAAGTCCATCTCTTTATCCTCAAAGGCGCCGTCCAGATAATCGGTGCGCTTGTTGATGATAAACAGCGGCTCGGACGCCAGCAGCCGGCAGCCCTTCTCCACCGCCTCGTGGTAGAGGTTGTACATGGCCCAATAGCGATCCTCTACAGTCGTTCCCTGAAATTCCCGGCAATAGCAGACATACTCCGGCAGATCCACGAACTCAAAGCTCAGATGATCCTTTTTATCCACCCGGAGCTTTACCTCCTCATAGGCCCGTTTGAACAGCAGAAACCGCTCCTCCATCCGCTCCAGAAGCTCCCGCGACGACCCGTTGGCGCGGTAGTAGAGGGCGGCGTCGTCATAGGTCATGCCCATTTGCAAAAAGTGCAGGATCTGCATGACCTGACTGACGTTGTGGTTGTCATACCAGCGGTAGCCTGTTTCGCTGTCCACCTTGGCCGGGGTGAGCAGACCGCGGTCTTCCAGACGCAGGAGCGTGGAGCGGGACACCCCGCAGCTGCGGCTCACCTGATTGATCGAGAAAAAATTCTCCAATTTTTTAATCCTCCCCTATCGACTTGTTCATGGGTGAACATAGTATAACAGAAATGATGATACTTATAAAAGCGGGATTTGTCAAGAAGAAAATGAGAGGAGAATTTTTCACGTCACAGATTTATCAGGAACGCCGCAGGGCCGATACGGCGCCGCCGGCGCGAACGCTTGAGACGAACGTCCCCGGCCCCTCCATTCAGGAGCTGGCGGCGGGAGCGCGGCCCAGTGACGCCCAGATGGGCCACCGGGTGGACCTGCCGGAGGCGATCCGGGAGAAGATGGAGAGCTCCTTCGGGGCGGACTTTTCCAATGTGAAGCTCTATGAGTCCCAGACCGTGGCGGACGCGGGAGCGCAGGAAAGGGAGGGGCGCGAAACTCGAGTAACTAAGGAGACAGGCACAGCCCTCCCTATAACCGTACTGGGAGATGCGTGACTCCATATACTTAGATTGAAAAATCAGTTCGGGAAGCAGCTCAAGTTGATCCGTCAGGGGCGGAAAAAAGGACTCGTTCGGAAGGATCGGAATTTCAGATATACTTACACCCGGTCCCAATAGAAAGCCGTTGACAAATACATGAAGAAGCACGGCTCCGAGCCGAGGGGATAGACTTTTATTTTGACGTCTTCTGATGGATAGAGTCATATAGCCCAGATATAGCCCTCAGATAACATGAATATCCGTTGAAGGATGGCCCACGGAAACCCGGGCGGGGGCCATCCTCGGTCTGTTTTTTGAAACGCGAAACGTGCCGGTCCTTGACGGCAAAATTTCTCTCCCAAAAATCTGATTTCCTCTTGAAATTCACGGTCAAATCTGTTATATGACTACTTGCGCCCCCCAACCGCGCCCGCAGCTTAAGCTGGATAGAGTGTCAGACTCCGACGTTTCAGGTGAGTTTGGGAGCGATTACGGTCAAAGCCCTTGCGGCGCAAGGGGTTTCGGATTTGCAGAGAAGAAAAAACAGCGCCGTTGACTACATTTTGACTACTAATTTTTGAGAATCGACTACCGGGGTTTTGAGTCTGATCATTCATATACATAAAAAAGCAGCCAGCAAAAACTGGCTGCTTTTTGTGCTTCTTTTCGATTGAACAGTTGCGGTTCTTCTGTCAGAAAAGCAATTTTCTTTCAACCTCTGATCATCATCCCTATCGCTCGGAAAAAATGTCCGTTTGCTATCTCCACCAGGCCCTTGGCAACTCCGTCGCTCAGTGTGCCGCCGGCATTGATTGCAGAGGCGCGGATGGGACAGTCTGTGGCACAGATGACCATCATCTTGAATGCGGGATTTGACAAATCTCTTTTTCCACCAAAGCTCTTGGCGATGATGTTCTCGGTGACGGAGTACACGATCTTCATGATGAGGGAGTGGTCCTTCATTTCCATGCTGCTGTTGTCTAAGGTATAACTGCCTTTTTTCGGCTCTGGCAATGGAGGAACAGCCCGTCCCATGGCCTTTTCCCAGTCAGTGCGGGATGGCGCACCGTGGGGCTTTTCATACCAGCTCCCCGTCTGCCATGCGGGGGCAGGGATGCGTTCCCCGGCGATTTGTACCTCGCCGCGCAGCCGCACATCCCGGCTGGATGCGGCAAGCTCGATTTCATAGGTTCCTACAGGCGTTTTCCAGCCGTTGTCCCAAATGGCAAAGCAGCGGTCGTCCAAAGTGAAGGACACCTCTTTCTGCTCTCCGGGAGCCAGCTCCACGCGGGCAAACCGCTTAAGCTCCCGCAGAGGGCGGTGAGGTCCGTCCTGGGGCGGGACCACATAGAGCTGCACCACCTCCGCACCGGCCGTTGAGCCGGTGTTCTTGACAGTCGCCGTTACACTGCGCCCGTCGATCTTCAAATCGGTGTACTCAAAATTAGTATAGCTGAGGCCGAAGCCGAAGGGGAACCGCACGTCCACCCCGGCCTTGTCGTAATAGCGGTAGCCCACATATATGCTCTCCCGGTACTCCGGGTGGTACACACCGAAGGTGTCTTTACTGGCAACGAAGTCATACCGCATGGGCCAGCTCTCGGTGAGCTTGCCGGAGGGATTTGCCCTCCCGGTGAGCAGGTCCGCCGCAGCCTGGCCGCCCGCTTGGCCGGACAGGCCCATGTACAGCACGGCCTTTACCTTGTCGAACCAGGGAAGCTCCATGGGACTGCCCCCCAATAGCACCACTACGGTATTGGGATTGGCCGCGCAGACGGCCTCGATCATGCGGTTATGGCCCTCCGGCATGGCCATGTCGTCCCGGTCCAGGCCCTCGGACTCATAGCGGTCCGGCAAGCCGGCCACCACCACAGCCGTCTTTGCGCTCCCGGCAAGCTTGGCCGCCTCGCGAAGTGATTCCTCAGTCACGTTCCCGTCCTTATCACAGCAGGGGCAGAAGGGAACGTCCGGGAGAGCGTCGGTGAGGCTTATAAGCTTTGTGGGGTTTATGTGGCTGGAGCCGGCCCCCTGATAGCGAAACTCTTTGGCCATATGGCCAAAGATAACCATATCTGTCTCTTTGGCCGGCAAGACGTCGTCGTTTTTCAGCAGTACCGCGCCCCCTCCGGGCGATCTCCAGCGCCAGGGCATGATGAGCCTCAAAGTCAACCTCTCCCCTGCTTTGCCGCTGGGAGGATAACGCTATGGTGAGGATTCGCCGGACGGAGGCGTCAATGTCCGCCTCGGACAGTGTGCCGTCCTTCACCGCTTTCAGCGCGGCCTTCTCCATGAATTTGGCCCCGCCGGGCATATTGAGATCGCACCCGGCTTTGAAAGCCGCTATGCGGTCGTTCAAAGCCCCCCAGTCGGTGACCACCATGCCGTCAAAGCCCCACTCCCGGCGAAGCACATCGGTGAGAAGCCACTTGCTGTCGCTGGAGTGGACGCCGTTTATCTTGTTGTAGGAGCACATGACCGTCCGGGGCTTTCCCTTCTTCACCGCCGTTTCGAAGGGAGCCAGATAGATCTCCCGGATGGCCCGCTCGTCCGCCTGACAGTCCCCCATCATCCGCTTGTACTCCTGATTGTTCATGGCAAAGTGCTTCAGGGAGGCGGCGGCGCCGGTACTCTGAAGCCCCCGGATAAATGAGGCAGCCATCTCCCCGGCGTGGGCCGGGTCCTCGGAGAGATACTCGAAGTTCCGCCCGCACAGGGGGTTTCGCTTGATGTTGCAGCCGGGGCCCAAAACTACCGTTACCCCGGCGGCGTGGGCCTCTTTGCCGATGGCCTCACCCTCTCGCGTGTACAGTTCTGTATCCCAGGTTGCCCCCACCGTCACAGCTGTGGGGAAACAGGTGGCGGGCAGCGAGTCGTGGACGCCGATCATATCCGCCTCGGCTTCCTGACACCGCAGGCCATTGGGACCGTCAGACATCTTAAATGCCGGGATACCGTACTTTGGCATGGACTTGGATTGCCAAATGTCCGCGCCGGTGCAGTAGGCGATCTTGTCCTCCAGCGTCATCCGCCGGATGATCTCATCCACATTACGTTCAACACTCATAGACGTATTCTCCCTTCGTCACAGTTTTGGGTTCCTGTCCCGGCAGACTGATCTCCGCCGTGGTGTTTACGGGAATGCTGATGGTATAGCGAACCTTATCTCCCGCCCTCTCCCAGCGGACGGACACAGCGCCATAGACGCTTTGATAGGCAAAATCCGCAAAGGTGAAGTGCCCGCCGGGTCGCGGCGCGATTTTGAAATGGTTCTCCCTGTCGGGCTTTATGCCGCACATGACGGAGAACACCCACTCAAGGCTGGCACCCTTGGAGTAGTGGTCCAGCGAGGCGATGCCACCCTGGGCCTCTGTACCCTCCCAGGATTCCCAGACGGTTGTTGCGCCCGCCTTGGGCATGAAGAGCCAACCGGGCATCTCCTCGTTTTCCAGGAGCTTATAGGCGTACTCGATATCCATGTTCCCCAGCACATAGAGGATCAGCGGCGTGGAGAGAAATCCGGTGCCTACCCGCCATCCATAGTGCTCCATGGCGGCGAGAAGCCGCTTTTTCGCGTATCCGGTCTGGGTCTCGTCCAGCAGATTGAAATACAGCGGGCGAACCAGGCACGCCTGCCGGTCGGTGTCAAGGGCGTACTCCTTTGTTGCCACAAGCTCTTGATAGGCGCCCCGGCACCCGTCCCGGTACTCCCGGTAGAATGATAAATCGTCCGACTTGCCCAGCACCTCGGCGATCTCCGCCATGACGGACATGACATAAGCGGTATAGGCGGTGGACACCTCCGGGTGAGGGGCCACCATGTCCGTCCACTTGCCCCGGTGGATGTCCGCCGGCTCCGCCCACTCGCCGTAGGACTGGCCGGCGTTGACGGCGTATTTCTTATTTGGCCCCTTCAATCCCAGCGGCTTTGCCAGAAGGCCCAGCTTCCCGCACCGTTTCGCCATGAACCTGGCATAGTGAGCCATAGCGTCGTAATTTTCCGCAAGTATCCTCCCGTCACCGTACATCTTCCACAGCCGGTAAGGGATCAGCACCCCGGCATCGGCCCAGCCCACGGAGCCGTTCATGGTGTCCATGTAGAAGTCCACGCCTCCCGCCGGGGCGATTTGGGGAAAAGCCCCATTCTTCCGCTGCCAGTCGGTCATATCACGGACGTGCTTGCGAGCGAAGGGGAAGTAGTTCATCAGGTAGTTTGCCGTGACGCAGAAGATTTGGCTGTCCCCGGTCCAGCCATGGCGCTCGCGGGTGGGGCAGTCGGTGGGCACGTCGGCGGAGTTATTTTTGGTGCTCCACAGGGTGTTCTCCACGAATTTGTTGAGAAGCGGGTTGGAGCTGTCGAATTTGGCTGTCACCTCCAAATCGGAGTAGACAGCGATGGCGGTGAAGTCCTCCGGCGTGAACGGCACATCGGTATCCACCAGCACATACTGAAAGCCAAAGATGGCAAATTTCATCTTGTACTCGTTGAGACCCTCCCGGCAGGTGTAGATGACCTGCTGGAGGGGCGTGGTGATCTTCTTGTTGGAGCACTGGATGTTCTTCTGGGTGAACTCGCCATCTCTATCCAGCATTTCCCCAAATCGGAGAAACACCCGTTGGCCGCGCTTCGCGGTCAGGGAAAACGCAATGTACCCCGCGATGTTCTGGCCAAAGTCCAGCACCTTTTTGCCGGAGGGGGTGGTGATGAGGATCGGCTTAAGAGTCTCATGTTCGGTGACGGGCACATTGTTGGAGGCGGTGGGGACTACCTTATGCCGGGTGACTTTTGCCGTGCCCGAATAGCTGGGTACACGCCCGGCCTCCACGACCTCGCCGTCCTTGTTGTCGGCAAAGCGGATGGGGCCGTCGTTGGACCAGCGCCAAGCACCGTCCGTACCGATAACGGTCACGGAGTCGTCAGACGCGGTGATCTCCAGCTGGGCCAGCAGCTTAGTCTCCGTGCCGTATTGGTTGCGGAGCCCCCATGCCCCGCAGCTACCGCGATACCAGCCGTCCGCAAGCTCAAAGGTCAGCTCGTTTAAGCCATTTTGAAGAAGGCCGGTCACATCGTAGGTCTGATACTGTACCCGTTTGCGGTAGTCGGTGTGGCCGGGGGCCAGCACAAAATTCCCGATCCGCCGCCCGTTCAGGCAGCCCTCATAGAGCCCACAGGCGGTAACATAGAGCCGGGCCTTCACGGTGCCTTTGACCTCAAATGTCTTTTTAAAGCAGTCCACGGGGCAGCGTTCCTTTTTGTTGACCTTGTAGTTCCCCGTGATCCACCTTGCCTTCCAGTCCGATGGTTCCAGTAGCCCCATCTCAAAGTGAGCCTCGCTCCATTCTCCTGGCTCTCCGTTCTCGTCCCAAAGCCGCACCCTCCAACGGACGACCTCACGGCCTTTGAGCGGGATGGGGTACTCGGCGTGCATGGCGGAGCCCTCCACCCTCCCGGAGTCCCACTCGTCTGTGACGATCTGCCACGCCGTCTGGGTGACGCCGCCCTCGCAGTTCCACATAAGTCGGGGGCGGGGAATATCTATACCGATGGGGTCAATAAGGTATTCGCATCTGAGTCTGCCCGCTCTCATTTGTGCCCCTTCCTTGCGGCTATCTCCGCCTGCTCACGGGGCAGGTTTTTCTCGACGTTCAAAAACAGGAGAAGCGCGATCATGATGACGGCTGTGATGATCTCAAGGCCCAGGAAGAAAAAGATAAACACATTCTGCGTAGAGGCGTTTTGGGTATACGCCACGGTTTGCTGTGTGACCTCATCGAAAATAGGGGCCTTGTAGCCGGCGGAGGACAGGCACATATTAAACAAACCGTTGGCAATTCCAGAGAAGACGGTGAGAATGATGCTGTAAGCTGACGCGGACATACCGTCACAGCGGAAGCCCGCCTTCCACTCAATGTGATCGAGCACATCGGCAAACAGCGCCATAAACACATAAGCGCAGGGCAGTCCGCCGATGTTCTTGATGAACTGGCCGATGAGTACCACAACCATGTTCCGGGGCGCAAGAAGACACACGGCTCCACCGATGGCGTAGAGAACAAATCCCGCTGCGGTGACATTGCGCTTACCAAACTTCTTTGCCAGAGGCCACACAGCGAAGATGCCGATACCCATAGGGATGCCCCCGATAACGGACACCATGGTCTGTGTTATGCCGTCATTGTAGGAGCCCAGCACGTAGCTGCAATAATAGAAAAGGGAAACGTTTTTCAAATTCGTACCCAGGGTATAGATGAGAAAATAGAGGATTATTACCACCCAGTATCTGTCTGTCAGCAGAGCTTTGAGCTGACGGCCCACGGAGACTGACTCACCGGTTTCCCCGCCGCTTTCCTCCGTCACACGTTCCTTTGTGTAGTAATACTCCAACAACGTCAAGGGAAGGGCAAGAATGGATATGACGCTCATGGTCACGATCCACGCGGATTTGTTGACGCCCATTGCCGGAAGTACAACCATGGGGAACACGAGAGCCACGATGATGCCGGACACCATCACGGAGGCCACGTTATTGAACACCGAAAGACTTCCGCGCTCCTTGGAATCGCGGGTCGACAGCGGTACCATCATCGTGTGGCTCATGTTGTAGATGGTGAAAGCAAATGAGTAAAAGAGATTGTAGGACAGCATGACCCAGATGACCTGAACCGTCTCAGAACCGGACGGCACCGTGAACAGCAGGATACCTGTCACCGGCACAAGCACTGCTGAAAGCAGAAGCCACGGTCGGGCCTTACCCTCCTTCGTCCGGGTGCGGTCAATGATCTGCCCCATCAGCACGTTTGTGACTGCGTCTATCACCTTAGAAATGATAGGGAATACCGCCAGAAACGCTCCTCCCCAAACACCGGTCAGCTTCAAAACATCGGTATAATAGACGTTCAAAAAGCTTGCCAGCACGGCACCTAAAAGGAGCGCGCCGGTGGGTCCCACAAGATACCCAAGCCACTGTTCCTTTTTCGTCACCGATGCGCCTTGGATGCGCGAGGTCAGCGCGGGGCGCGCGAATAATGTCTTCGAACCCATCTCCCCAGCTCCATTTCGTGAATTTAGGCAAATAGCTGCCCATCTATATATTTATTTTATCACTTTTGCCTAACGCCGTCTTGTATATATGTTGTATTTGTGATAGAATTGTTGCAAAATGGCGCAAGGAGGCGTGACCGTGACAGGGTTTGATTACGAATATCTTTGTACTACCATAGGGAGGCTTTCAAGCGTCCCCGCAAGGGTCTATGAGAGGCGAAAAAAGGTGTTCTTTTTTAGTGCAATGCCTCTTAAATACGACCCTATAAAAAAGTATGAGGAAAATATACTCTCACTTCCATCCCCGGTTGGCTACGTGGTCACGGACGACTTTGATTTTTACGGCACAGTCCGACGCGGCGAAACGCTTCTCGTTTTTGGCCCCACGCGCCAGATCCCCCGTACCGGACCCGAAACACGCAGACTTGCTTTTGAGCTGGGTGTTCCAAAGGATGAAGTCAAGGAATTTGTGACTTCCATGGAGGCGATCCTGCCCCTGCCTTTGGATTTTCTTCTGACGATCCTTTGCATGCTCCACTATGTATTCACCGGAGAAAAGCTTGAGCTGCGGGATCTGAAAATAACCGATCTGCAGGAACCGAAGCCTGATTCCATGCCACCGGAGGATCTCTCCGACGGCGAACCCGGCAACAACGTGGACATCTATAACGCATACCGGGCCGAGCGGGAGATTCTGGACATAGTCCGCTCCGGCGATGTAGAAAAACTGGACGCCTGGGCAAGCTCCGCACCGCCGATCCGCGCGGGCCAAACCTCCGCTGAAACGATGAGACAGGAAAAAAATATTTTCACAGTCACAGCGACCTTGGTCTCTCGTGCCGCCATTGACGGGGGTATGGAGGTGGACGATGCTCTCCGGCTCAGCGACTCCTTCATAAGAAAATGCGAGCTCCTCACTTCCCTGGACTCGGTGTCAAAGCTTCAGCTTGACATGGTGCGGCGCTACACCAACGAGGTCTCTTACGTCCGTGAATGCGGGGCCGTGGGCGACCTTGCGAAAAAAGTAACGGCATATGTCCGCCGTCACCTTTCCGAATCCATCCGCACCGAGGACGTCGCCCGGTCGCTCTATATGAACCGCAGCAGCCTATCCACTAAATTCAAAGCCCAGCAGGGTGTCACCCTTACCGACTTTATACGGAATATAAAGATTCAGGAGGCCAAACGCCTTCTCACCCACTCCGAAAGAAGTCTCGACAGCATAGCCGACTACCTGGGCTTCTCCTCCCAGAGCCACTTCACCCGCGTCTTCAAAGCACAAACCGGCCTCACTCCGAGGGAATATCGGGAAGAACGATGAAATAATGAAAATCCGTTTTCGAAAATGTATTCCTGACTACTGTTTGGATGCTTCTCTTTGAAATGCAACCCACGGAAATATAAGACGGCAAAAATTCTCTTCCAAAAATCCGATTTGCTCTTGAAATTTCAGTGCGAATCTGTTATATTACTACTTGCGTCAACCAAATGCGCCCGTAGCTCAGCTGGATAGAGTGTCAGATTCCGACGTTTCAGGTAATTTTGTGAGGGATTACGGTCAAACCCCTTGCGGCGCAAGGAGTTTCGGATTTGCAGAGAGTAAAAAACAGCGCCGTTGACTACTGTTCGACTACTAATTTTTGAGAATTGACTACCAACTCCTTTTTAAAAAATATACAGCTTTAAGGACGCCCCGAAATTGGGGCGTCCTGTTTTTTTCTCGAAGAAGAAACCATGGCCGCCGGATTGAGATCCGGCGGCCGTAGACTTTTTGCAGATGAAAATCACACGCCGGAGTATGCTGCAAAGCCCGCGTCGATGGGCAGGACTACGCCGGTGATGGCGCTGGCTGCCTTGTCGTCGCAGAGGAAGAACACTCCGCCCAACAGCTCCTCGGCGTCCACGAAGCGGCCCATGGGGGTGCCGTTGAGAATCTTTTCGCTGCGGGCCGTGGGGGTGCCGTCGTCATTGAAGAGCAACTTGCGGTTCTGGTTGCTGACCAGGAAGCCGGGGGCGATGGCGTTGCAACGAATGCCGGACTTGGCAAAGTGGGTCGCCAGCCACTGGGTGAAGTTGCTGATGGCGGCCTTGGCACCGCTGTAAGCCGGAATCTTGGTCAGCGGTATATAAGCGTTCATGGAGCTGACGTTCAAGATGACGCCGCTCCCCCGCTCCACCATGTCCTTTGCGAAAATCTGGGTGGGCAGGAGCGTACCCTGGAAGTTGAGCTTGAACACGAAATCCACGCCGGAGGGGTCCAGGTCGAAGAAGGTCTTTTGGCCCTCCTTCGCCTCATGCTGGTACTCGTTGTCCGTTGTTGCCCTGGGATTGTTGCCGCCTGCGCCATTGATGAGGATGTCCACGGGGCCGAGATCGGCCAGGATGGCCTCATGGGCGGCCCTGATGGAGTCGGGTTCCAGGACGTTGCACTTGTAGTCGTTGAGGACAAAGCCCTCGGCCCGCACCTCATCGGAGAGCTTCTTCACGGCCTCCTCGTTTAAGTCCAGCGCGGCGACTTTCGCCCCAGCCTGAGCAAATGCCCGCGCCATGACGGAGCACAGCACCCCGCCCGCGCCGGTGACAACGACCACCTTGCCGGTAAAATCTATGTTTAAAGGAAGATTTAACATGTTTGTCGTCCTTTCTGTGTTTTGAGGGGCGGGCCGCCAAGAGAGGCGGCCCCTACAAGGTCATTCGATGGTGCCGCCGTTGGCCTCGATGAGGCCGTTGAGGTAGGCGGAGCCTAAGGCCCGGTCAAAAAGACCGTAGCCGGGTTTACCCGTCTCGCCCCAGATCATACGCCCGTGGTCGGGCCGGAAATACCCGTCGAAGCCCGTTTCCACCAGCGCCTTCACGATGGCGTTCATGTCCAGGGAGCCGTTTTTGGTGAGATGCCCGGATTCCTCGAAGGAGGTGTCGGGCAAAATTTTGACATTCCGCAGGTGCGTGAAGCCGATGCGGCGCATGGCGGAGTACTTGCGTACAAGCTTGGGAATATCGTTAGTAGGCGAGCACCCCAGGGAGCCGGTGCACAGGCACAGCGTATTTGACGGGCTGTCCACGATGGAGAGGTAGCGGTCAATATTCGCCTCATTCGTAACGACGCGGGGCAGGCCGAAGATGGGGTACGGGGGATCGTCCGGGTGAAGGGCCATCGCAACGCAACACTCCTCGGCCACGGGGATGACGCGCTTGAGGAAGTACTCGATATTCGCCCAAAGTCCCTCCTCGCCGAGCTCGCCGTAGGCCCGGATCAGGTCCCGTACCTCGTCCTGGGTGTAGCTGGAGTCCCAGCCGGGAAGGTGGATGTCGTCTTTGAGGGGGTCGAGGCCGCGCATCTGATCCCAGTACATGACGAGGCTGGTGGAGCCGTCCGCGCCCTCTTTGTCAAGCTGCGTCCGGGTCCAGTCGAACACGGGCATGAAGTTGTAGGTGACACACTTGACGCCGTACTTGGCGCAGCGTCGAATGTTCTCGCAGTAATTTTCGATGTGCCGGTCCCGCTCCGGGCGGCCCAGCTTGATCTCCTCCGTGACGGGTATGGACTCCACCACGTCGAAAATCAGCCCGTGGGCGGCGCACTCGTCAGCCAGGTGCTTGATGGATTCCTCCGGCCAGACCTCTCCTGGCTTCACATCGTAGACGGCGCTGACGATGGAGCGCATACCGGGGATCTGGCGGATCTCCTCCAGTGTCACGGGGTCACTGTCGCCGTACCAGCGAAATGAGCTTTTCATAGAGACCTCCTGAGCTTAGTCCGAATTGCGTTTATATGCCCCAAGGAAATGGAGGCTTGGCTTGGGATATCGCGTCTGGGTCTTACGGTCCACGGCAATAAGGCCGAACTGCATAGAGAAGCCCTTTTGCCACTCGAAGTTGTCGATCATGCTCCAATAGAAATAGCCCTTCACCGGGATGCCGTCAGCAAGGCAGTTTTGTACGCCCCGCAGGGCCGTTTCTATGAACGCCACGCGGCGGGTATCGTCGGCAGTGGCGATGCCGTTCTCCGTGACCAGGAGGTCGCCCTTGAACTCCTTTGCCACCCGGCGGATCACGTGCTCCAGGGCCTGGGGGTAAAACTCGTAGTTCATCTGGGTCAGCTCCGCTCCATCCGGAGCGGGCATGGAGCCGTTCCCATCGTAACGGGATCTGGTGTAGTTCTGGACCCCCAGAAAGTCGTCGCCCTCAATGGCGGGAAGATAGTGGGTAAACTCGTCGTCCCAGTCCTTTTGCGCGTTTGCCTCCCCTCCGGGAAGGGCCTGGATGTCGTGAAGGCTGAGGGTCAGGCCCACCTTGATGTGGGGACAGACCTCCCGGATGACGGCCCGCGCGGCCCTGTGGGCCTCCATCACAAGCTCATCGCCGCGGGGCGTCCGGGGGCTTGTGAAGCACTGGGGCTGGGAGACGCCAAAGGCCTCCAGGCTTTCCAAAGCTACAGCCTTCTGGTTCTCCATCATCTTTTGCATATTGAGGCCCATCTGGACGCCGCTGTCCACGTCCGCGCCTGACGCCTGGGCCTTTGCCAGCTGCGCCATCATCTGCCGGCGGTAACGCTCCGCGATGGCCGCAACCTGAACGCCCATGTTGGCCTCGTTGATGGTGCAGACAAAGTGAAGCTCACTCCCCAGCCGCTCCATGATATACCGAACGTATTTCGCGAAATCCACGGGCGTGGTCTCCGCCTCCCAGCCGCCCTTGGATATGAGCCACTTGGGGCTGGAGAAGTGGTGGAGGGTCACAACGGGCTCCAGGCCGTTCTCCTTACAGCACCGGATCACGTCACGGTAGTGCTCCGCCTCCGCCTCATCGAACCACCCCTCCTCCGGCTCTATACGCGCCCACTCGATGGAGAACCGGTAGGCATTGAGGCCGGCCTGCGCCATAAGCCGAATGTCCTCCGGGTAGCGGTGGTAATGGTCCACCGCGTCCAGGGACGGCTCCACGTAGCTTGTGTGGGTCATCTGCTCCTGGGCCCAGCAGTCGTTATGGACGTTATTGCCCTCCACCTGATGAGCGGCGGTGGCGGCGCCAACCATAAAACCATTCGGGAAACGCATGGGTTATCCTCCTTTTAAAATCTCTCGTTCAGCCACTCAGCGCTTTTTTCCAGGCTCTTCACCGGGGACTTGTCGATCCAGTTGCGGTGGCTCTCCAGTGTGACGGCGTCGATTCCGTTGGCTTTTGCCTTTTCGGCCAGGGTGTCCAGCGGCATATTGCCTGTCCCCAGTTCAACGCTGTCGGACTTTAAAATCGGCGTCATGGCGGGGCCGGACAATCTCGCTCCCCGGTCTGCGATGTGCCAGAGCCTCATACGTGTGCCGAGACGCTCCATCCAATACGCGGGGTCGGCGCCGCCCTCGGCGAACCAGTAGCTGTCAAATTCAAAGTTCACAAGGTCCGGGCTTGTACCGTCGATGAGTATATCGTAGGCCCGCTTTCCGCCGGAGAGGCGCTGCAACTCGCAATTGTGGTTGTGGTAGAGGAGGTGGACGCCCTCCCTTTCCAGCGCCTCGCCCGCATCGTTGAGACGGGAGGCCAGATTGCGTACCTCCCTCTCGTCCCCGTAGGCGAAGCGGTACATGCCGGTGATGACGATCTTATCAGTACCGAAGGATCTTGCCTCTTCCGCCACGGCTTTAGCGTCACGCTCGATGCTTCCCAGGTCATAGTGGAGGCTTACGACCTCAAGACCGCTGTCGGCAACGAGCCTGTGCCAGTCAAGCTTCCCGCCGTTTCCCGTGGGCATACCGGCGGCCTTTGTCATCATCCGCACCATGAAGCCCGTTGGGTGGATCATAAAACCGCACAGCTCGATGCCGTCATAGCCCGCCGCCTTGATGGCGGCCAGGGTTTCCCGCGCCTGGGGCTCCTTGCTTGTTACCGTACCCAGCATAAACTGCTGGACCGCTTTTTTCGCCATTATCGATCCTCCATTTCAATGACATCGCCCTCAATGACGCCGTTTTCGTTGAAGCTGTCCACACGGACGTAATATTTTTGTCCCTTCATGAGCGTGGAGAGCTTCACTTCATTTGCCCCGTATACAAGAAAGCTCAGATAGAGCTTATCCGGGGCAATACCGTATCGCACGTTGCACCCCTGGGCGCTCTCTATGTGTTCCCAGGAGACAGCGCCATCCAGATCCCCGATCCGCGCGGCCTTCGCTCTTGCCTTTCCCGGTTTTTCACCGTGTCCGATGCCGAAGACCCGCAGGCCGGAGACGCGAAGCGTCTGGCCGTAGGGAAGTTCACCGCCGGTGACGCGGACATAGCGGGCGCTAATACCGTTGAGGTACTCGAAGTAAGCGTTTGAGCACTCCCGTGAGACGCTCTCAAGCAGCCTCCACGTCACGCCGTCAGAGCTTATGTGGACGGTGAAGCTTGTGAGGCGCGGTTTCGTCTCAATATGCCGGGTGTGCCTGTCGTCGCCGTAGGCCTCCGGAGGAAAGTCCACCGCCAGGGCCTCGTCCGCAAGGCTTACCTGAATGGCCCGAATGTCGCTCTCCCGTTCAAGGTCAACCGTCAGCCATTCGCCGGGATTGGCGTTTCCGGCGCTCCACCAGTCGCGGATATTCTCGTTGACGGCCCTCTCAGGATGCTCGCCGGAGGAGGCGGTAACGGGTTTATTGTAAGATAGGAGCATCCACTCCGGCTTCACGCTCCACGGGTCAAATTTTCCCTCCGGGACATGAACGGGGTAGTCGGCAAAATTCTGGTTGCAAAATAGTACCCCGTCCCTGTCAAATCCCGCCGGAAACAGACCCACCCGCCGCTCAAAGTCGTGGTTGACGCTTACGCGCATGGTGGCGGCGTGCCACAGGTTGCCGTATTTGTCGAATATAGTGCTTCCGTGGCCCGCGCCGGTGACAAATCCACCGGGAACGGAAGAGAACGGGTTGCTTACCTGCCGCCGGAAGGGGCCAAGGGGCGTATCGCCCACATAGACCGCATCGGAATAGGTATTGTACTGTGTGCCGGGGGTGGCGTATTGGAGATAGTAACGGCCATTCCATTTGGTCATGAACGCCCCCTCTATGTAGGGCTTGCCGATGGCAAGGAACATCTTTGTCATGGCTTCGGAGGTGTAGCCGGAGGCCTTTTCCAGCTCCGGCGGGATCTCCACCTTCCCGGTGGCGGGGTTGAAGCTGCGCTTCAGCATTTGATAGACCACGCTGTGCTCCCGATCCACAACGCCGTTGTCTCCGGGGCGCTCGTAACCCAAGTTCTCCACGTCCTCAAAAATCAGCGCTTTCCGCTCTCCCCTGGGCGTCATGGTCTCCGGGTCCATCTCCACACCGTAAATGGGCTCGGTGTTGGTACAGCCCCAGTAGAGGTACACCCTGCCGTCGTCGTCGCGGAAAAGATCCGGGTCCCAGAAGTCGAAGGGGGCGTTGACCTCCTCAAAGGGCTCGTGGAGCGGATCCCTTGTGCGGAGGATGGGGCAGTTCACGTTCCTGCGGCTGGCGCAGAAGTAGAGCCAGTCCCCAATCTGCCGCGCGTCCGGGGCGTAGTCGTAGATCAGAAGGTCGGGATCCGCGTGAAAGCTCCAGTTTACAAGATCCTCGGACCACCAGAAGCCGGCGGACATGGAGACAAAGAGGTAATACTTATCCTTGAACAGTACCAGGGTGGGGTCGGCGCCCTCCCGGAAGCCGCGGGAGGGGCCGCACTCTTTCACGTGCTGATAGCGGTACCCCAGATCAAGGGGATTGCAATATGTCTTCTTCACGGTATGGACCTCCTCACTCCGGTTTTCTGATGGTCTGCAAAACACGGTTCAGCTGCTTGATGCTCTCTTCGTCCGCGCCGCCCTGTTTTAATAGGCTCAGGAGCGTCATGCGGCCCATCATACGCACAAGGCCGGGGTTGTCCTTCACCGCTGTGGCCACATCGCCCCGGCTTTCGGCACCCTTTGCCATCATCTGAGCCACAATAGCTCCCGCCTTGGGGTTCGACTGAAGATCAGCGAGCTTGTCGTTGACGGAGAAGTACTCAGGATCGGAGGTCTCGCTGTCAAACCAGTTTGTCACGGCGGTTCTGCCCGGAAGCGAGTAAGCCGGATTCGGTTCCGATGCCTTGCTTATCTCAATCACGTCCTTGCTCCCGCCGGCGCGGGCCTCGATGGAGTGGGGGCCAGTGATAGGGACGTTGAATTTAAAGACAATGTGTCCGGTCTGTGTCTCGAAGAGCTTGCCATCCACGTAGAGGGTGACTTTCGGTCGGTTGGAGTATGCCTTCACCTCCGTCACGTCCTCGCACCTGTCCACATACCGAGAACCGCACAGGTGGACGAAGGGCTCTTTTTTGTTCCAGGCGGCCTTGTAGAGATAGAAGGTGTCCTTTTTAAGCTGCCGGTCGAAGGTCACAAGGCCCTTCTGGTTCTGCCCGTTTTTGCCTCCCTCGTCCCTGCCGTCGGCGGCGAAGTCAAAGAGGTTCCACACGTGGGTTGCCCAGAGCCAGGGGCGCTTTTCAATCATGGCCAGTATGTGCTCATGATATACCGCCTGGTAGCTTTCGGTGTAGTCGCCCTTTTCGGGGTGGCTGGACTGATAGGCGGGGTTTGCGTCCGCGCCGTATTCGGAAAATCCGATGCACCTGTCTGGATATTTGGCGTGATACTCGTCGAAGAACTCGTCGTTCTGCTCAAGCTCCCCCAAATACCAGCCGAAGTACAGGTTGTAGCTGTTCACATCGGGGATCTCAAGGATCGGGCTGTCGGTCTCCAGCATGAACACGTTGGCAATGGTGGTCTTTCTGGTGGGATCAAGACGGTGGCAGAGGTCATTAAGAAGCCGGTGGTTTTCCAGCAGATCCTCATTCACCGCGCTGGCGGCAGTGATCTCGTTGGAGAGGCCCCAAACTGCGATGGATGGGTGATTATAATTCTGTACGATCAGCTCCTCCATTTGGGAAAGGGTGTTTGCCCGCCCGTTTGTCATGTGCATGGTGATGTACGGTATCTCCGCCCAGACCACGATGCCGTTTTCATCGCACAGGTCGTAAAATTCCTGTGCGTGCTGATAGTGGGCCAGCCGCAGGGTGTTTGCCCCAAGCTCCCGGATGATCTCCATGTCCTCCCGGTGGTCCTCACAGCTCAGGGCGTTGCCCTTTCCCCAGCGATCCTGGTGGCGGCTGACGCCCCGGAGGGGATATTCGCGCCCGTTGAGGATGAGGCCGCGCTGTGGGTCGAACTCAAACACCCGGCAGCCGAAGCGGGCGCTGACCTCGTCGCCGCTCTTGAGCCGCGCCGTGGCGGTGTAGAGATAGGGATCGTCAAGTCCATCCCAGAGGCGGACGTTTTCAATGGTGAACACGGCGGTCCTCTCTACCCGCTGGGTCCGGCCGTCTACGGTGATCTCCACCGATTTGGCGTTGTGCCAGGTCTCCACAGTGACAGTGGCAGTCCTCATTGAAAGATCCACCTCCGGCGTGACCTTGATGCCCGGCGTGCCGCAGTACCCAAGCTCAAAGTGCTCTGCCGGAACCACTATCAGCTTCACATCCCGGTATAGGCCGCCGTAGAAGGTGAAGTCCGCCTTTTGCGGATACACTGTGTCGTTGTCGGAGTTATCCACCAGGACGCAAAGCTCGTTCGTGTCGCGCAGATGATCCGTCAGCTCCACCCGGAAGGCGGAGTAGCCACCCTCATGACGGCAGAGCTTCTCGCCGTTTAAGATAACCTGGGCAGTCATAGCCGCGCCGTCAAACTCTATAAAGACGCGCTCGTTCTCCCCGTGCGCGGGGCGGTCAAAGGTTTTTGTATATACAGCCGTACCGCGCCAGTAGTCGTTGCCGCCGTCCTGCCCGTCCACCGAGTTCCAGGTATGGGGGAGGGTGACATTCCGCCAGTCGTAGCACAACGCCGCGTCAGCGCCACTTTGTTTGGCAAAGCGCCAGTTGTCGTTGAAATTGATGATTCTACGCATAATGCGCTCCTTTTCAAAATAATAGCTGTTGGGCGGCGAGGGGCCGCCCAATCATAAGGAAGGGAAAAAGGAGGTTATCAGTTTTCCGCTTTCAGCGCGGCCTTCTTCTCGGCGATGCGTTTCTGGACGCTCACCATCTCCTCACGGGACAGCGGGCAGAACTTCATGGCAACAATGGTGATGATCCAACCCAAAATCGGGAAACCGAACTTGACGGCCATTGCCACCCAAAAGACGCCGGGGGTAGAGGGATCGCCGGGCTGGGGCATGACATCGGTGTAGCCAATGAGAGCCACGGCGCCCGTGGCGATGACGGCGGAGAGAGACGTAATGAGCTTGTCGATGAGGCTGTAGGTACCGGTGACCACGGCAGGGATATATTTGCCGGAGCGGTCAAGCTCATAGTCGATGGTGTCAGCCATAAAAGAGTTGTTGGCGGTGGTGACGCACATATTGGAGCCGTTCTGCAAAAGTGTCAGCAGAACATAGATGATCATGGCGGGGCTGAGCATCACGCCGATCTGCCTGGGGTCGATGATCAGGAAGAACGCAAAGGTCACGACTGAAATACCCATGCTGACCCAGGTCCAGAACGTGATGCCCTTTTTGCTGCCAAACCGCCCAACGTACTTAGCGCCGAAGGCGGCAAAGAAGATGGAGGGGATCATGCTGATCACCATCAGCATGGTGGCAATCTGAAGATTGCCGATGAGGATGCCGTTGATAAGGGTGTTAATGACCGCCTGGGTCATGGTCTGCTGGGCAATCTTGTCCGAAGCGTTGGAAGCGATATAGCACTGGAGAGGCCGGTTGTGGGCCAGCACGTTCCACATATCCCGGAGCTTCAGGTTCTCATGTTTTTTGGTGGTGCCCTCCAAATACTCCGGCTTGTCGTATTCGCTGATACCGATGCATACAAGGATTGTACCAATGGCGGCCACAGCCACGGTGGCCCACACGGCGGAAGTCAGGAACGCCTGATTGTAGTTGTAGCTCACAACGCCGTCCGCGCCGGTGACGGGGGTACCGAATTTGGGGAGAAGCACCATGTTCAGCACCATGGTCATGATCATAGGCACCAGGTAATTCATAGCGGTGGTCCACACGCCGATGGTGGGCCGCTGTTTGGGGTCGTTGGTCATGATGGCAGGAAGGGTCTGGGCGGTCATATTGGTGATGGTATAGCCGATGATGTAGACGATGTAGGTGAGGGTGAACACTACGATGCCCAGCACTCCGGCAATGCCCTTACTGGACAGGAAGCTGAACATACAAAGGAGTGCCAGGGCCTCCACGGCAAAGCCCACAATCATCAAAATTCTAAGTTTACCCCACTTTGTGTTGACCCGGTCATAGACGAAGGCCAGAAGGGGGTCTGTGATTCCGTCCAGGATACGGGAAAAAGCCACGATGCTGCCCACGGTCACGGTAGCGATGCCGTAGCCGATGTTGCCGGCGTAGGACGCCAAACCGATCAGGGAGTAGACGCTCATGCCGACTAATGCGTTACAGGCCTGCAGGATGATCTGCCAGGTCTTGGCACGGCGGTACTGTACGCCGTCGATCTGGCTTGCGGATAGCTTTTCTTTTGCCATAGTGATTCTCCTTTTAAAAATTATTTTATTACACGCTCTCCCGGGCCCAGGTTGATCTGGCGTCCGTCCGGGAGCGTAATGTCCGCGCTTGCGTTGGAGGGGATGCGGAAGGTGTAGGTTATCTCGCCGTTTTCTTCATATTTCCAGCCGCTTACAATCTCGCCCAGGGGAGATAAATATCTTGCCTCGGCATAACCTAGGAGCGCGCTGGGTTCCGGCGCAATATGTATTTTACCGTTTTCCACCCGGATGCCGCAGACGCCGGAGAAAAGCCAGCCGCAGACGGCCCCCTTGGAGTAGTGGTTGAGAGACGCCTTCACCTCGCCCTTCTCATTTATTCCGTCCCAATCCTCCCAAATGGTGGTGGCCCCGTGCCGCACCTCATAGAGCCAGCCAGGACACGTGTCCTGAAGCAAAAGCCTGTATGCCGTGTCCGTGTACCCGTACTTCGCCAGCACCGGCAGGAGGGCTGGGGTGGAGAGGAAGCCGGTGTTCAGGTGGTAACCGCACTTTATGACAAGCTCGTTCAGGTCCGCTGCCGCGCGGCGCTTCTCGTCCTCGCTCAGAAGGTCGAAGTCAATGGCCCGAACGTACTCCGCCTGACGGTCCAATTGGATCACTCCGTTTTTCGCGGCGATGAAGTGGAAGGCATTTTTGGCACCCTCGCCTGTTGCGGCGTACCGCTGTGCGTTTTCGGATTTCCCAAGTATCTCGGAGATTTCGGCAAGGAGTCTCCCGGAATATGCGTAGTAGGCCGTGGCGACCTTGCTTTGCGGCTTTCCCATGGCGTCGATGGAGCTTACATCCGGCTCGCACCACTCGCCATAATCCGTACCCGTCTCAATGGCAAAATCGGCGTATGGGTTCTCGTTATCACTCTTTGGCGGGGCGAATTTCTTCATCATCTCCTGAAGTGCCTCCGGGGGCATGTTCTTCAGCATGGCCCGGTACTGCTCCGGAATGGCGTTCATGTCCATGGGCGCGGCGCTTTTCTTTTGCCCGGCGCGGCTTTCAAGATACTCATACCAGCGGCTCATCATCTCGTAATTTTCCGCAAGCACCCGCTTGTCGCCGTATCTGCGATACAGCGCCCACGGGACGATGATGGAGGCATCGCCCCACCCCACGGACCCGGCAAGAAGCTCGGTAGTGAAGGTGGGCCGGTTATTTTTGGGCGCTATATTCGCCACCTTCCCGTCCGGGTACTGACATATCCTGCACTCCCCAAGCCACTTGCGGACGACGCTCCCGCAGTCCATAAGATAAAGTCCCGTGTCGATAAAAACGCCCATGTCCCCGGTCCAGGCCGCCCGCTCGCGGGTGGGGCAGTCCGTGGGCACGTCGCAGAAGTTGGACTTCATGCTCCAGAGAGTGTTATCCACTAACTTATTGACATCTTCATTGCCGCAGGTAAAGAAGCCCGTGCGCTCCATGTCGGAATATACGGCGATAGCGGTGAACACAGCGTTTGAAAGGTCAATATCCGTCTCCACCTTGGCGTACTGGAAGCCCCAGATGGAGAATTTCGTCTTGTAGTGGTTGATGCCCTCCCTGCAGGTGTAAGTGACCTGCTGGCGGGTGCCGCCCTCCTTGTGGCGCTTGCGGTCCTGAAAATTCTCCTGGGTAAAATTCCCGTTCTCGTCCAGCGTCTCTCCGCAGGTCAGGGTGATCGTATCTCCCGCGTGGGCAGTCAGGGTAAACTCTATGTAACCGGCCAGGTTCTGCCCAAAGTCCAGTACACCTTCGCCGTTCGGCGTGGTGATGAGCTTTCCTGGAAATCTCTCATGCTCCGTTATAGGGACACAGTTGGAGGCACAGAAGTTCTCCGTCCCATAGTCACGCACCGTCACCGCGTGAAAGCCTGAAAGCTCCTCAAGCCGCGCGTCCACCACCTCGCCCTGCTGCATATCGTCCATGCGTATGGGCCCGCGCTGAGTCGCCTCCCAGCTCCCGTCTGAGAGGCAGACCGGCTTTCCGCCCACCTCCAGTTGGAGCCACAGGGCCACATCCTCACCGTAGAGATTCCTGTCCCCATCCACGCCGGAGCAGCTGCGGTACCAGCCGTCGCCGAGGATAACAAGTATCTCGTTCTCTCCCTCCCGCAGAAGCTCCGCCACGTCGTATGTCTGAACAAAAAGGCGCTGATCATAGCTGGATGCGCCCGGTGCCAGAACAAAATCTCCCACCCGCGTCCCGTTGAGCCACACCTCATAAAGCCCGTGGCAGGTCACGTAGAGCCGCCCCGGACCGTTCACAGCGTCCACCTTGAAGGTCTTCCTCAAATAACTGGCGGGCTTGTGCTCCTCCGGGTCACGCTCAATCTCCGGGTCGATCCATTGGGCTTTATAGTCGCTTTTCTCCAAAAGCCCCATCTCGAAGACGGCCTCAACGCTCCAAGGCCCCGCCTTGCCGTTTTCGTCCCACAGCCGCACCTGCCAGCGGATTCGGTCACGACTATGGAGCGGCGCGCCGATGAGCGCGCGCATTTCATCGCTCTCGACCATGCCGCTGTTCCAAACTTCCTCGCCGTCCAAATATGCCCGAATCTCATAAGCTGTCTGTCTCAAGCCGCCCTCACACAGCCATGTAAGGCACGGCGCCTTGATATCTATTCCAACGGGGTTTGTCATGTACTCTGTTTTCAGCGTTTTTGCTGTCATTTGCCACACTCCCCATGTTGTAATTGTGGATTATATACATATTTTAAAGGAAACGTCCCAGGCAGTAAAGTCACAAATTCCCGAAAGATTACACTCATTCAGGAAGTTTCTTGATTTCTCAAAATATTATGATATAATTTAAGTATAAGAGTTTGAATGGGAACGGAGGCGCCGGCAAATGGAATATTCCATGACCACAGAGGAGCAAAATCTTCTGTTATTAGAGAAAATGATCCCTCCCGGCGAAAAATTCTACGTTTGGTGCTATGACGAGAACGGCCAGTGCATCGCCACCTCCTGTCCAGAGTCAGAACGTGAAGTCTTAACGAAGGCGTTTCGGATATTTGGCGGTACTGAAAAGGCTATGGATTACGCAGCTTCCAAGGAGATACTGCCCATATTGGTGGGTTCGCCCATTGGTATGCAGTGGGCCATCACCATTGAGCCGGTGCGCAACCGCGGTCTTATCTTCGTCATGGGGCCCGTGTTCTACTCCATGCCCGTGAAAAATCAAGTCCGCGAAGCTCTCCGCCCATACCGGGACACCATAGAGGACGCCATCTGGGCAGGAGAGCTTACGGAGCGGCTTGGCTCCATGCCGGTCCTGCCCCACGCCATCTTTGTCCGCTATGTGACCATGGTTCACAACACCCTGACCGGGCAGAAACTTGATGTTTCGATCCTTTTCAGCGGTCAGGAGGGCGGACAGCCGTCTCCGATCCCGGCTCCGGTAAGGCGTGACAGAACGGAAATCTATTTAGCGGAGCGCGCCCTTCTCCAAATGGTCCGAAACGGGGATATTAATTATCAGGATGCTCTGAATCGCAGCAGCAAGTTGAGCTCCGGCGTCCCGGTAGATGGTGGAGAGCCCCTCCAAAAATACAGGATCAGCATCATCGTCTTTACATCGCTGGTATGCCGCGCCTCTATGGAAGGAGGGTTGAGTCCGGAGATCGCATACCCCTTGGGCGACTCCTATATTGAGGCCGCCGTACAGGCCCGTGACCTTGGAGAACTCAATGCGCTTGCGTTGTCCATGTACCATGATTTTATCTACCGCGTTCATAATCTGAACTCCAACCCTGACTACTCAGCGGTGATTCAAAAGTGTTGTGACTATATTGAGCTCAGCGTGGGTCGTAACATTCGGATCGCGGATCTGGCCGCCCTTACGGGGTATACGGAATATTATCTTTCCGAAAAATTCAAAAAAGAGACGGGAACGCCCCTTTTCCTCTATATCCGCTGTGCCAAGATAGAGCGGGCCAAGCTTCTTTTGGAGTCTACCTCTCTCTCCGTCAGAGAAATTGCCGAGGCCCTTGCGTTTAATACGCCAAACTACTTTTCCAAGTGCTTTCGGGAGATTGCCGGCTGTACCCCCGCCCAGTATAGAAAAGAACATACCCGTTGATCCCGGCACGTCAAATAAGCAAAAACCGCTGACATATTACCAGACAGGTCAGGATGTCAGCAGTTCTTGTTACAGCTTGAAAAACATAATATATTTTTTCGTTGGGGCTTGCAATTTGGTCTGGAATCTGTTATATTACTACTTGCGCCAAGCAAATGCGCCCGTAGCTCAGCTGGATAGAGTGTCAGACTCCGACGTTTCAGGCGATTGTATGAGCGATTGCGGTCAAACCCCTTGCGGCGCTAAATGTTTCGGATTTGCAGAGAGTGAAAAAATTGCGCCGTTGACTACTGTTCGACTACTAATTTCTGAGAATTGACTACCGCTCGTTTATTCCCTTCTCATAAGGAATTTTTGGCACGTCGGATCAATCGACGTGCCTTTTTAAATCTCCTTTTTGAAACACGAAACGCGAAAATTCTTGACGGCAAAAAAACTCTCCCAAAAATCTGATTTGCACTTGAAATCCGCAGTCAAATCTGTTATATTACTACTTGCGCCAAACAAATGCGCCCGTAGCTCAGCTGGATAGAGTGTCAGACTCCGACTCTGAAGGTCGTGCGTTCGAATCGCATCGGGCGTACCAAAGACCTGCGAAATTGATTTTTCGCAGGTCT
>CANQBA010000036.1 GCA_947589545.1 uncultured Oscillospiraceae bacterium
TATATGCAGACGCCGGACTTCTCGATCACCGCGCCGTCGTCCACGGCGAAAACAACGCCGATCTCGTCATACGGCCCGAATTCTCTGTGCTCCCGGGGCGGGTTATTGACGGACAATATCTTGTGGATCACGGCGCCTGCCGGAACCCAGCCGGGAAGCTCGCCAATTGCGCGCATCCAGGGCAAGCCGCCCCTTGAGGCCATCCCCGCCGCCAGCCCGGCCAGAAACGACGCCTTGTCATACTCCCCGCTCCCGCCGCCGGCGTCCGCCTTAACGCGGGAGGACTCATGCCCCCGGAGGCGCGATCCCACGATCCATCCCTGCAAAAACACGTTGTGATTCACCACGTCACCGCCATTTCGTGCCCGTTGTCGTCCGTGATCTTCACCGGCCGGCCCTGGCCGTCAAACTCCACCTTGTAGCTGTACGGCTCCGCGATGCCCTCCACCGTCTCCATAAACGTCCCGGAATCCCACCCGGAGAAGTCCAGCGCCGTGGTCTTGCGCAGGCCGTAGAGGTCAAGATACCCCTCGTCGCTCGCCTCAAAGCCGATGTCCCCCTTGTCCGACAGGTGCATAAGCTTAAGCCCGTACATCCCTTTTACAAGCGTGGACTTGTGCCGCCCCTGGGGATTGCCCGCGCCGAAGGTGTCCACCGGGGTATAAACCCCGTCGATGTTCTCAAACCCGATAGACCGCTTGACCGCCTCCTGGTACTTGTACACCATGACCGGCCAGGGCGTTTCCGCCGTGGTGGTGAAGATGCGCTCGCCGTCCCGGTAGGGGTAGCCGTCGGCCCCCAGGTCGGCCCCATCCGGGTTATCCTCCCAGTAGATGGGCAGGCCGGACGGGATCACCGCCTGCTCCGTGCTTCCGTCGGTGGAGCCGGTGACGAATTCGATGTACTGCTCGTGGATGCGCACGTAGTTGTCGTCAGAGTCGTCCCGGGCCAGGTACTTGACGATCCGCCGGGAGGTGGACAGCCTGGAAACGGTGAGGTCGGCGATGTCGCCCAGGGCGGCATACAGGGCATCGGCGCTGAGCTGCCCGGACACATCGACGTTGCCCTCCATCTTGATGTACCCGGAGTAGGCGTTTGGCCCGATCTTGATGGTGATCCGGGCGTAGACCTGCCCGTCCGCCCCGGCCTCCGTGGCCGTCTCCAGCCGTATGCCGTCAACCTTGGTCTCGATCTCGGACGTCCGGGCCTCCCCGTCCGTGATCCGCTGAGAGATGGCGTCGAGGGAGATATCCACCTCCGCCAAAGCGTTTGTAACGTCGTTTTGGACGTACAAACGCAGCTCCTCAGCGGATTTCTCGATGGCGCTGCGCGTCTGGGCCAGCTTGCGGTTGATCTCCTGCGTGTACGGGCCGACATACGTCCCCTGCGAACACTCTGACCCGCGCTGCCCGGGCGCCGAAATATCGCAGGCCATGAGGCCGTCAAAGACGGTGTCAATCTCAAATATCGTAAAGGACACATCGGCCATTTCGGCCGTGTCCCCCAGCTCCGCCGCCGGATCAAGGATCGCCTCGGTAATGACCGCGGGTTGATACTCATACCCCTGGAGCTGGAGGATAAGCGCGTCCGCCATTGCCTGTGTGGCGTATGGGCAGCTCGCCTCAATCGTCTGGCCGCTGTCGTCCCCCGCCTCATAATAATTGTTGTCATCTACAAGCAGCACGACCTTGGACACAGGCGGGAGCTTGCCGGGGATGCTCTCTTTGCCCGCGGATCTGCCGATCCACACCACCCCGGCGTCATCGTCGCTGCCGGCGCCGCCTGTTATCTCCAGGGCAAATCCGCCGAAATCTATGACCTCGCCGGCCTCGGTGCCCAGCACGATCGGGCCTTTTTTGGAGCGGATGCGCAAAAGCCGCAGCATCCCCTCCTCCGTCACCGTCCAGTTGCCGCCGTGGGCCGCCGCGATCCACCGCCAGATCTGCCGGATTGTCGTATCCGTGGCCGGGTAGTCAATGGTATACGCCTCGTTAAGCTCCGTCCGCGGGTCGATCTCCACGCCGACAATGGCCGCAGTCACGCGCATGGCCTCCGGCATGGACATGGGGAATACAAGATCCTGATCCGGCTCCCAGGGGATCTCCGCCTTGAGGATCGCGTCAAAGCAGTGGAGCGACAGGACGCCGGTCTCGCTGTCCGTTTCCGGGGTGTCCACATAAAAGGTACCCTTTGGCACCCACTCGCTTGACTCGTCCCCCAGGGTGAGCCGGCAGCTGAGCCTGACCTCAGCGCCCGCCGGGACATCCCCTGGCATACAGACGTTGACGTCCGCCTGACGCGAGACCGCGCTGCCAATGCACAGAGAGTCCCGCTCAAAGGCCCCTCCGTAGCTCTCGGCCGAAACAATGCGGGATTCGTCGTAGACTTCGCCGTTTATGGTGATCCTTTGCTCTTTGACGTGGCCGGGATCCGCCAGGAGCCGTTTATAGAGATCGCTGGTCGCTCTCAATCCCGCTCACCTCTCTTCAAGTGAGATGGAGCATCCGGAAAAATATGTAATTCCTCCCGCGACCTCTTCCGCGCCGCCGGAGAGATCCGTCACCAGAAAATAAGCGGTTCTCTCCCCCAGGGTGTCATCCACATACTTGACCTTGACCGGCCTCGTTGCAACGGCGCCGTTGATTGCGTACCAGACAACGTCACGCAGGCGGATAAATTTCGCGGAGATCCCGCGCTTGCGCTTTTCCACCAAATATTTCGTGCCGTCCAGCGTTACCACGCTCCGGCTGATACGCACGATCTCGGTTTGCGCAAGTCCGTCTTTCTCAAGCCAAAGGCTTACGTCATAGTCATTCAGGACAAGCTCCACGGTCATACTTCTTCATCCCCTTATACCGGCACCGGATTCGCTCCCCGCGCCCTCGTGTCGTCTCCCTGGCGCTTTGTGACGATCTTACCCACTCTGTGGCCGTCCATAACGACAGCGGCGCCGTCGAGTCCCTTCGTTACCGCCTCTGCCAGACGATCATAGTCAATTTGGCCGCCCCCGTCGTCCTGATCCGTTCCGTCGGATCCGCCCGGGCCGCGGCGCTTGGTCACGGCGTTGGAGGTCAGCTCATCCATCGAGTATTCGATGCCTCTCTTCACGGCGCCGAATCCCTTCGCAAAATCGATATCGGCGGCGGAAAAATCAAAGGACAGCGCCTTGTCAAGCTGCGCCTGGACGAGCTTCGCGTTTTGCGCGATCCCCTTGGCGTAAAGCTCCATCATATCCGGCGCGTAGGTATGAAAATTGGACAGCGGCCCTTCCTTCGGTTCCGAAAAGCCCAGGAAATCCTTGACGGTCTGGGCTACGCCCTTCACCTTTTCCTTCAGCGCGTTCCACTTTTCGGTGATACCGGCGATGAAATTTTTGATGAGATCCTTGCCCCAGTTTTTGGCGTCCTCGATTTTTTGCTTCACGCCGTCCTTTACGGAGGATACGATTTCCTTGCCTTTTTCTACCAGCTTTTTGATCCCGCTCGCGATGCCCTCGATGAGCTTTAAGACTATGGTCAATCCACTCTCGATGATGACGCTAAAATTCGCGGCAATAGCCCCGACGATTGCCATAATGATATCCGGTATCGACTTTACCAGATCCGGAATTGCGGACAGGATGCCAAAAACCAGGTTCATTAGGATATCAATTCCGGCCCCGATGATATCCGGCAGGCTGCTCTGGACAAAGCCTGTGATGGACTTCATCACCTGCGGGAGCTGCTCCACGAGTGCCGGGATAGCCTCCAGGATCCCGTTAACCAGGGAGTTAATGATCTGTACGCCTTGCTCCAGGATCATCGGCAGATTTTCGGTGATATAATCTACGACTTGCGAAATGATCTGGGGCAGCTTTGCGGCCAGTTCCGGCAGCCCGCTCTCTATGCCCTCCGCCAGCTGGGCAAGCATCCCCATTCCCGCCGTCAGCAGCTGAGGCAGGGCCTCCAGGATCCCGGATACCAGAGTCGTTATGATCTGGCCCGCCGCAGTCAGGAGCATCGGCAGGTTTTGGATGAGCATGGACGCCAGCTCTGTTATGATTTGTGACGCCGCTGACGAAAGAGCCGGCGCGTTCGTAACAATCGCCTCAAGGAGCGTTGAGATAATTTCCGTCCCGAATTTCCCAAGGTCTGGTAATACGTTGGAAATAATACCGGTAATGACCGGTAAAATTGTCTTTGACAGCTCGGATATTTTACCTATCGTCGCTTCGATCGCTGACGATATCCCGCCGATCCCGCTGGAGATCATCTCGTCCGCGTAATCCTGTCCCGTCACAAGCCGGGTAATCCCGTCCATCAGATCGGTGAGTCCGGGCATAAAATCAGCGGTGATATTTCTCGCCGCGCCGGAAATAGCGGTTTTCATGTCCTGGAGCGTGTCTTCGTACTTCGCGGCGGCCTTGACCGCCTCGTTGGACATGACTCCGCCCAGCTCGTGGACTTGCCGGCGCATCTCCTCCACGTCTTCGGCGCTTGTGTTGAGGAGCGGCCCTAACTCTGTGGCGCCCCTCCCCAGGAGCTGGCCGGCCAAATACGTCCGCTGCGTCTCGTCCTGCACCTGCTGCAGCGCCGTGATCGTGGCGGAGAAGAGCTGCTCCTGATCCATCCCGGCGATTTTATCCTGGGTCAGCCCCAGGGTATCAAAGGCATCGTTCCCGGTCTGGGCGGCGGTGGCCAGCGTCTTCATGCCCGACTGCATGGCATCGATGCTGGTGCCGCAATGCTCCATTATGGCGTCCCATTCCTGGTACGCCTCGGCGGACATGCCCAGTTTTTGGGACATCTTGTCGATGTTGTCCCCGTAGGACGCCGTATTATTGACCCCGTCCAACAGGGCCTTACCCGCCGCAACCGTCGCCGTCGCCGCAGCCGCCACAGCGGCGGCCGCCGCCTTCGCCGCGGCCGCAAGCCCGCTCTTGAGCTTATCGGCAAATCCGGACGCCTTATCCCCGGCGTCCTTCATTGACTTTCCGGCATCGTCGGCGCTGTCCGACAGCTCGTCAATATCGTCTTCGGCGCCGTCGGCGGCCTTCTCCAGCTCGCCGATCTCCCGCTCATTGCTCGCGGCCTCATTGGTCATCTTATTGAGACTCGCGGTGGTGTTGTTGATATCGGCCTCCAGCTTGCTGCAGGCCGCCGCCTGGCGGTTATAGGCGTTCTGGGCCTCTCCGGCTTCGGCGGAGTTCTCTCCAAATTCCGCCTTGGCTTTCTCCAGCGCGTCCCCCAGGCTGTCAAGTTTCGCCTTCTGCCGGTCATACTCGCTGTTGAGGAGGCCCAGCTTTTCCTTTGTGGCGGCCATCTGCTTGTCCAGCACGGCGTTTTTGGCCGACAGCGATTCTATACTCTTCTCGTTCTCTCCGAAGGCCGAAGTCGTGGCCGCCATCTCCGCCGCAAGGGCCTTGATGTTGCCGTTAATCGCCTTGATCGCCGCGTTAAACTGAGCCTCACCGTCAATTTGGAGCTTTGCTCCGATATCATAAGCCAAGAGAGGCCGCCTCCTTCCCTGAGTCGGCCCCTCTCGGCCCTTCCCGCCCACCTCTTAGGGCGAGGTATCGCTTTTTACTTTGTCCCGGGGGTCAACCCCGCTCCTGCGGACTCTGATCACCTTGACGCTCCCGTCCCGCATGGGGACGATCTCCGCCCTGTCCCCTTTTGACAGGACAAGCTCCAAGGAGTCCAAAAAATCACCGATATCCATCCCGCGGAATGTCCCTTCCCCTTTTTCGGCCTTTTCCATTTTCTGCCGCTCCTTACCCGTAGGCCCGTTGCATCTGCTCCATGAGCGATCCTCCGGTGGCCTTCTTCTCCCGGGCGCCGCACTCGGCGATCTGGTAGCAGGCTATCTGGTCAAAGACCATCCCCAGGGGGAGATTTTCGATCTCATCCCGGGTCATTCCGGCACGCTGGCCGTTGTAGTAGAGCCACGCGGAGCTTGGTCGTCCCGCGTGGCCTCCGCGTTTTTTGGCACAGTCTCGACTTCCCGCTCCGTGTCGCCCCGCATGGCGGCCAGGACAGCGCCCACCGCCTTCGCGGCGTCGGTGTCCAGCACGTCGATGGGGTCGCACGGCAGCTTGGGCGGCAGATCCGTCCCCAGGATGGACTCATAGCACCGCCCCGCCTTCATTAGGATCTTCAGTGTCTCGTTGAGGGTGTCCAGCAGGGTATCCATGTCGGCGCTGTTGGAGAGCTTCTCGCCAAGCTTACTGAGATCGCCGAATTTGGCGTTAAGCTCTTTGACCGCCCTCAGCGTCAGGCGGATGGGGTGCTTCTGCCCCGCAAGCTCGATATACCCGGTTTTCCGCTCGCTCATACCGCGCTCTCCTTAAACGTCTGCCGGATGTACGCCAGGGCCGCCCGGAGCGTGGGGAACATGGCGCTCTCGTACCAGGGGCTGCCGTTTTTGTCCTCTCCGGCCACCTGTCCCGTGATCTCGGGCGTCTGCCACTCGATGGTCTCACCCTTTGTCTGGGCCGCCTCATTGGGCGGGGTGAACACCACCTCCCGGTAGATCACCACCTCGTGATAGCCGGCATCGTTGTCGATCTGGTGCTGGCGGACGTAGGCCGCGCCCACGGGTGCGGACTTCTCCGCGCCGGTGTATTTCAGGGCCTTGCCCTTCTTCTCCTCCTCGTCCAGGCCGGAGGACGCCTCCTCGTCGGAGATCGTCACATCCTCCACCTTGATGCCGAAGAGATCCGCCGCGGCGTCCCGCCCCAGGGTGTCCAGCGTCATCGTAAGCGTGCCGCCCGTACCGGACGTAGTGTCGTTCTCTTTGGGCCTGTTGTTGGCGTAGAGGGGACTTGCCTGTGAGGCGCGCCGCTCAAAGTTGGCCGAAATGGCCTCGCCCATCTGCTTCATGCCGCCGGTGTACCCGGTAACGACGCCGTCCTTCTTCGCGCACTTGGCGTAATAGACGCCGTATATGCCGTAAACAGCCATGATTTGCTCATCCTTTCATGATTTTTTCAAACTCTTTGTCAAATGCGTCCTGCATGGCGTCCACCGCCGCCTTTGCCGATCGCCGCTTGGCCGGCCCGACGAAGGGATGCTTTGGGGTTTTGCTCGTCCCGCTCTCCATGATCCTCGCCATCATGGCGTTGGGGATCCCCCGGTCGTTGTACCCCTCAAAGCCCACCTTTACGTCGTACACCCCTTCCCGCTCGCCCACGGGTGAGATGCCAAGGCTCTCCTCAAGCCCGCGCTTGGTGATACCCGTGACCTCCGGCAGCCCCTGGATCCCGCGGTTGATCTCGTCTCTGACGATGGCCGCGCCGCCGGTCAGGGCGCTTTCGATTGCCTTTTTGGATTCGTTCCCCAGGGCGTAGATCCGGTTGGCGAATTCAGCCCCCGTTTTGATTACGAATCTCGCCATCCTCGATCTCCCACCCCCATTCGTAGTGTAAAAGGCCCGTGTCCTCCTCGTACTGTACGGACAGCAGCCTCCAGGCGCAAACCCCGTCCAGGGCCTCCTGGACGGCCTTTACCAGCGGCTCCCCGTCCCGGTTGCGGGTGAACAGGTCAACGGTGCCGGCCACGGACCCCGCTCTCTTTCTCCCGCTGCCAAAAACCGTGTCCCCGGCGCCGTACTCCGCCCACACGATGTAGGGCCTCTCCCGGCTTTCCGGCTCCGGCATGGCCTTAAAATGCCAAACGTCTGGTGATACGGCCAGGAGCGCCTGCTTGATTCGCTCATCGTATGTCATAGTCCTTATCCAGCCTCCTGAGCGCCAGATCCATGCAAGGCGGCTCCACATCCCGGGGGTGCTGGATCTGGGTGACCTGATACTGTTTCCCGTCGTTGGGGATCGCGATCTCCAGGGCGGAGACCGGGACTCTCTGGCACCGGAGTACCAGATCCACCCGGTCGCCCGCTCTCAGCGCCTCATAGTGCCGCGTGACGCCTACCGTCCGCTCCTCATACCGGAGCGTCACCTCCGGCTGCAGGACAGGACGTGGGGCCTCTCCGGGCTTTCCGGCGTTGTGTGCGGAGTAGATCCGCACCACGCCGTCACAGTAGCTCTGGGTGTTCTTGGTCAAACCGGCTCACCTCTCCTTCCGCCCGCAGCTCATTGAGCAGCGTGGCGTAGTCCCGGGCGAAATCCGCCAGCACATTGGCCCTGGCGTACCGGGCGTACTCAAAGAGCAGCTCCCGCGCCCTCGTGCCCTCGTCAAAGCTCAGCGTGCCCCCGCTCCGCCCCTCCAGATAGGTTTTGCCTCTGGCCAGGATCCCCAGGAGCTTTTTATCTCCCCCGGTGTCCTCCCAGGTGATATCAAGATAGTTCCGGAGCGGCGCCAGCAGCTCCTCATCCATCGTCTCCCTCCAGGGTCGCCCCGGAGAAGTCGAGTGTCAAGATGGTCTCGCCGGCGGCGGCGAACGTCACCCGGGTGCCCTTGATATTCTCCACCCGGATCGTCCAGTGCCTGTCCGTCTCGGTCTTGGGCTTGCCGTCGCCGTTATCAACGGTGATGGGCGCCCCCTCGTACTTCTCGTCCAGCTCCACGGGGAAGAAGTGGCCGGTCTTCTGCTTGGCGCTGAAGGCCGTAAAGTCCGTCTGCTTTTTGATGGTGCCCTTGACGGCTCCGTCCACGCCGCTCCACTCGATGGTGCAGTCAGCGCCGATCAGCTCCGACACCGGCTTTCCGCCCAGATAGTCCAGGGCCTGACCCTGCCCGGGCACGCTTACCCGGTCAGGCCCGCTCAAGGGTTTTCCACTACCTCCACCTTGAGGTTGGTGGGCTTGAGGCCGGAGATGTCCAGGTAGATAAAGGCGTTCTCGTCCATCGCCCGGCCGTAGCCGTAGAGGTGGACGGCGTACACCCGGTTGCCCTCCAGGAACTGGTAGTGGTCGCTGTACTCGATCTTGCCGCCCTTCTGGGTGCCAAGGCCCATCAGGTACTTCTTGGGCAGGCCGAAGATCGCCTTGTTCTCCGGGACGGCCGCGGACTGGACGACGGTCGTCTGGAACGGGAACACATCCGTGGCGTACCTCCCGTCAGCGCTGCGCACCGTGCTGCCGGGGAAGACCTTGGTGAAGTAGTCCTTGGGGTTGACGGCCAGCATGACGCCGGTCACGGCCCTGGACTTGCCGTTGGGGCCTTTGGTCAGCGTGGACAGGAGCGTCCCGTAGGTTGTGGGGCTGAGATCCGTCACGGTGACGGTGTCCTTGGCGGTGTAAACGCCGTCCAGCGCCCCCGTGAGCTTGCGGTTCATGCCGATGGGCATGTCCTTGCCGGTGCCGTCGATGATCCCCACCTCCAGCTGTGTGGCCGTGGCCTCCCCCAGCAGCTCCCGGACGTACCGATCCATCCACTCCGGCCCCAGATCCAGCACATACTTGGGCACCGGGATAAAGGCCGTCAGCTGCGCCAGGGTGAGATTGGTCTCCGTAAACTCGGCGCTGAGTTCGTCGGTGATCTTCTTCCCCAGGGGTCCCCAGGCGGCCACGCCGCCGCTCTTGGAGGTCAGCATCTTGATCAGCGCCCCGGTGGATTGGAAGTTGACCAGGCTCAGCAGGGGGTGGTTCTCCCGCAGATCCTCAAAGACGGCGTCGATCACCGTCTCCGGGAGGACGGTGTTCACCCCCGTCAGGGCCTGCTGAGGCGCGTCGGAGCGCATCGCCTCCATAAGGCCGCTGTAGAAGGTGCGCTCCTGGCTGGTCAGGGCACGCACGCCCCGTGCGGTCAGAATCTCCGCGTCATGGGAGGCCTGCAGCTCCCGGATCTCTCCCCGGATGTTCTCCTCGATGTCCCCGGCCAGGTCGTCAAAGGCCTTGGCGAAGGCGTCGGCGTTGTCGTTTCTCACCGCGTCGGCAAGGCGCTGGAGGATGTCGTTCCTCCTGCTCTGCTGCGCGTCAAGGTTTCTCATGGGCATATTGTTTTCTCCTTTCGTTTACCTGGCGCCAAAGGCGCTCAGGAAGCTTTCAACTGTTTTCTTCGCCGGCGGCGCCGCCGGTGTCCTCTCCCCTGTCAGGAGCTTGGCCACCGTCTGTCTCACGGACTGCGTGGGCCGCCCCTCCCCGTCAAAGGGATCCTCGATCTCGGTGACAAAGCCCCACTCCAGGGCCTCCGCCGGCGCCATGAAGCGATCCTCCGCCATCAGAGTGACCACCTCGTCCCGGCTCCGTCCCGTCCTGGACACATAGGCCGTCACCGACTGCTCCGTCACCGTGTCCAGATTGTCCGCCTCCGCCCTGAGCTGGGCGGCGTTGCCCGCCGCATAGGTACTGGCGGGGTGTACAAGGATGCAGGAGCAGCTCCTGGCGATCCTGCGCTCACCCGCCATCAGGATGACGCTGGCGGCGCTGCACGCAAAGCCGTCCACCACCGTGGTGACGCGGGCCGGGTGGGTCATCAGCGTATTCATGATCGCCAGCGCCTCGCTGACCTCCCCGCCGTAGCTGTTGATGTGGACGCGGATCTCGTCCGCGTCGATCCTGGTGATCTGCGTGGTGAGGCGCCAGCTGGATACGTCGCTCTCCATCCAGGGGTAGCTCGTGATATCGCCGAAAATGTAGATATCCGCCTCCCGGCTCCCCTCGTCCTGCACAAGGCTCCAGTATATGGCGCGGGTCTTGTTATTGGGCATCGTTTTCACCTCCCTTCAGCTCCTCCAGGAGCTTCTCGATGGAGGAGTAATTTTTGGTCATAAAATGCTCCCAGGCCCAGGCCTCCTGGATCAGCGGCATCCCCAGGATCCCGCGGATATCGTTGACGCACAGCACCCCGCTGGAGACCAGCTTGTCCACGCCGGCCGCCACATCCAGCACGTCTATGTGCCTCATGGCGCTGGTGTCTATCCGGACGCAGGATCCGCCCAGGTAGGCGCCGCGCCCGTACCTCTTTCGGTTGATCTCCTCCTGGAGGAGATCCGCCAGCGGGTCAATGCAAAAGGTCAGCGCCTGATCCGTGGCGGACGCCACATCCTGCACCGTCCCGTTTACGATCTGCGCCGGGATCCCAAAGCCCCGGGCCGTGAAGTCCGTCACGTCGTCGATAAGCGCCCGGATGTCCCGGGTGGAATCGTTGGTGTAGGTCTTGTGTGTCAGCTCCTGGAATTTCATGCCCTTGTACAGGGGCAGGACGGCGTTCTCCGCGTCAACGAATTTTTTGAATTCGTCGTTGCGGATGCTTGTGAGCCGGTCGTTAAACTGCTTGTTCCCGCTCATCGCCTGGTCAAGCTCCAGGGTGCCCTTCGTCCCGCGGGATCTCTGGTAGCTCTTCATGCCGTAGGTGATCAGCTTGCTGTAGGACTCGTAGAGGCCCTGCAGCACCTTGCCCACGTCCCGGTCGTTGAGCCGGAAATATAAGACCTCGTCCCCGGCGAAGACCCGGGAGAAGGTGAAATCGTCCACCGTCACCTGGCGGAACACGTCGGGATAGAGGGCGTATGCCTCCCGGCTGTAGTCGTCCGCCACATAGAGACGGCCCCCATGCTCCACCACCAGCGCCTCATTTTTCCGGTAGAGGGCGAAGATGAGCTTGTGGAGAAATACGGAGCTTGACTGATTTTGATTCGGCTCCACATTCCAGAGGTAATATTCCGGCCCCTTCACCTCCCGGCCGCCGGCGAAGGTCTTGAATTCGCACTTTGATATGGCGTTGGCCACGAAATTCACGCAGGCGTGGAAGGCCAGCTCCCGGATGTATGTATCCGTGTACAGGTCAAAAAACTCCTCCGTGATCTCCTTCGGCTCATTTTTGCCGAAGAGCTTGCGGAAAAGCTTAAACGCCATATTCCACCGCCTCCTTCCTCACGCCGATATGACGCCCATATCCAGGCCGCCCTCCACATCCTCGTCGTTCGTCTCCTCCACGCACATGGAGGCGGCCAGCGCCATGAAGGGATCCGTCTTCCGGCTTTTTCCCTCGATTTTCGCGTAGTAGTAATTCCCCGTGTCCGTCCCGCCGCTCTTGCCGGCGCGGACAAGCTTGGTGTTATTGGCCCCCCACCGCAAGACCGGATCGTCCCCCCAGGCAAACAGCTGCTGAGAAAAGCAGCTGTCTATCACCGGCTGGACTCGCATGATATCCGAAGGCCGCACCAGGTAGACGTTGCCGTAGAGCTTGGGGTCAAAGCCGATGGAGCGCAGCGCCTCTTTGACCAGGGCGAAGCGAAAGCTGTCCAGGGCCACCGTCTTGATGTAGTGATCCTCCGCCTGGGCCAGGATCCAGTTGGCCAGCAGCTGCGGGGAGATCTCCACGTCGTCCACCGGCGTCAGGAGGCCCCGCTCCGCCCACTCCCTCCAGGGTGCCTTGATCCTCCCCAGATCCGGCGAGCGCAGGCAAAGCCAGGAGTGGTGTACATCCAGGCGCCGGTCTCCGATCCGGCAGTGGAGGTTGGCGGAGGCAAAGTCCCGGACGGAGGCGAAGTCTATGCCCACCGTGCAGACAAGCCCCGGGCGATCCACCCGGTTCGGCCTGCTTGTCGCGGCGATGTTCGCCCACTCCGTGACGGCGATCTCCATGTTGGAGCGGGGCATGTTCATCCGCTTTGTGTAAAAATCCAGCTCCACCGTTTTGGAGTGGGGCATCTCGGCAAATTCCTGTTCCATCTCCACCCGCAGGGTGGGAAAATAGGGCAGGGAGGGGTTGGCCTTTACCCACATCTCCCGCTCTTTGACCTCGTCCTCGCTGTCCACCTTGTAGATCAGGGGGCACAGGCGGCTTTCCGGGATCTCTCCGTCCAGGACGGACGCGGCCAGCGCCAGATCCGCGTCCAGGACGCCGTCGCGCACATAGCCGTTGGTGGTGATCTTAAAGATCCGGCAGTGACGCCGCTTGCCGAAGCCGGAGCGGAATACCCGGATATTCTCATCGGATTCGTACTCGTGTTCCTCGTCAAAGATGAGGCAGGCGGAGCGCTTTCCGTCCTTCGTCCTGGCGTTGGAGGTGTTAAACTTGATATAGCTGCCCGTCCTCAGGGACGTGATCTCTTCCTTTGTCCGGGTGTAAAAGCGCTGGAGCTTGTCCCAGTTGCGCCCCAGCATATCGTAGACATCCTCAAAGGACGTTCGCGCCTGGTCTTCGCTGTTGGCGATGATGTCCACGTTGTAGCCGGAAACGCCGTGATCCGGCGTCGTCAGGTACCAGGCCAGGGCGGAAATAAAGCCGTTTTTCCCGTTCCCCCGGCCCATCATGATAAAAAATTCCGTGAAGACCAGGGTGTCGTCCGGGTAGTAGCAGTGGATCAGCGCCAGGACAAAAAGCTCCCAGTCCAGGAGCTTCATCCGGAAATACCGCTCGATAAGCTCCCGCGCCCGCTGCGTCTTGTCGGTGTCCACGGTCACGGTGGGATCGGACAGCTTCCGCTCCACAAGATCCATCGCCTTCAGCATTTCCCGGCTGGCGGGGGTCTCCCCGCTCCGCAGCTTCTTGGCGTACAGGTCAATATAGGGGCATCCGGTGATCAAAGGGCTTCATCCCCGTTCAGCGCCTTTGCCTTTGAGGGATCCATCCCCAGGGTGTCCAGGATCTTGAGCATCTGACTGTTGACCTTCAAAAAATCCTGGAGGGAGTCGTTTGTCTTGAGATTGCCGGTGCCGTTGGCCATGTAGACCGTCACCTTGGCGCCCCGCTGCTTGATGTCCCGCAGCAGCTGCGTCTTGGTGTCGTAGAGGCTCATGTAATCCTCCACCATGTCCTGGATGTGGGCAAGCTCCATCCCGCGCTGCCGCATGTAGTCCGTCAGCGCGTCCTTCACCTTTTTCTTCGCCGGCCTGGCCATCTTCCTCACCCCCAAAAGTTATCTGCAAAATTCCCCGGCATCCCTCCGGATCCCGAAAAAATCCCCTCACGCGCCCGCGCACACGCCCGCGCATACCGCGCACACGCGTCGCCGCCATCTCTTGTCCTACCTGCAGTCGAGTAGGTCACAAAGGATTAAAACGCGTTTTTTCCGACCGGGGGGTATTACCACCGCTCCGGTATTGACGACTCTTTTGGCGCATATTCTTTAACACGCCCCGGGTGGCACACCGTTTCGTGGCATTTTTTGCACACGGTTATCAGGTTCCTTTGGCGTTGGCCTGTCCTCGGATCATCCACCCACATCATAAGGCCAAACTGGGGGTAATCCTCCAGGTGATAGGCGTGATGCACCATGAGGCACTGCTTTGTCAGGACGCCTTTGCTCTTGCAAATTTGGCACTCATAATGGTCATACTCCATCACCTGGCGCCGTACCTTACGCCATGCCCGGCTGTCGTAAAACCCCGTCTTCGACATCCGAAACCCCCTAAAATACGCATGATGCGCCTTTCAAAAAGCCTTCTGTATATATTTAAACACAAGCCGCACCTCAAAAATCTCCAACTGTGTACCTTGTCAAAAATTTTTTCTCCCCAGAAGGTAATCGGAAGACACGTCAAAAAAATCAGCCAGCTTCCTCAGCGAGCCGGCGGTAGGTTCCCGCTCGCCCCGCTCATACTTGCTGATTATGCTCTTACTCAACCCGCAGCACTCGCCCAACGCACTGCGGCTGATCCCCCTCCTCTCCCTGAGACGCCTAAGTCGTGTTGGAAACAGGTCAATCACGCTTATTCCCACCTTTCGCTCTCCTGCTTATCTTCCGCCTCTCCGGCGGCCTGTAATACCGGATATACTGGGCCGCCCCCCGGACGTAGTTGGACCGGGCCAGGACGATGCACCCCGCGGGCGGGCGCATCTCGCTCTCCGCGTACCGTGTCACCAGTACCGGCTCCTCCACGATGGGCGGCTTAAGGCACCGGCTGGGCGTGTACCGTTTGGCGTTGCGGATATATCTCACCTGCCGCATCAGGTATGTGGCCAGGGCCGAAAAGTCCTTGTTGACGGTGTAAAGCTCCAGCTCCTTCACAAAGCCCATCCGCTTCCACTTCTTCACCGCCGTCTCCCGGAGCTCCCCGGCGATGATGACATGGTGATGGATCCTCACCGGCTCCCCTGTCTCCCCGTTCATATCCGAGGTGACGATCAGGCACCGAAAGTTATCCGCGCCTCCCAGCTCCCGCTGTACCCGTCTGGCCCAGTTGGAGGCCTCCGTCTGGGCCGCCACAAAGGTCCTGTCCCGCTCCTCCATATCCGGGTATTTTTCCAGGAGCCTCGCCGCCCGCTCCCTGACTCTGGCAAGCCCCGCCTCGCTGTACTCAAAGCCCAGGTGAAGATCCGTGTGGGCCTCGAAGTTGTTGTTGAGAAGTCTGGCCACCTGCTTTTCGGCGGCGTCCAGGCTCCGGCCTGTCCTGACCGCCGCCCGCTTCGGCCTCTGCCCCGGCTCCAGCCGGACGGGATATTTCGTCCGCTCCTCTATCCCGTTCCGGCAGATGATCTTCCGTGTGTACCACACCGTGTCGTATAGCACCGTCTCTCTCCTCTCTTTTCCAGTAAGTGTAAACGGGCCTAAACCCTGCCTTTACCAAGTCCGGCAAAGAACGCGCGTATATATATAATGTATGGCGCTCTAATTCGGGCTTGATGTATCAAGCCCGAATTAGAAGGTCATATAACCGCTTAGGACTACGTACGGGCCGGACACCCGGCCGGCCCGCCGACTTCCCGACGCATTACGTTAGACGCCGTACTGGCCGCCGCCCACGGCGGCCCATCGAATTCCCGACGCATTTCGTTTAACATTCCCCGTCTCCCGCCAGTCGGAAGCGCGGAACCCCCGGCGCTCCCCGGCCCCTGGGGGATCCCGGTGTGCCGTCCCGGCCTACGCACGCAAAGCACTCCCTGACGCTCCCCCCCTCGAAGGTAAACTCCACCGCGTGGAATCGCCCCAGCGGGTGGACGTATATCACCGTCCCCGTCATGGGCTTTGTCAAATACCCCTCGCTCGTCCCGCTGAAGCTGATGGCCCGCCTGGTCACCGTGTCGCCCACCCTCACCGGCAGGCCCTCCGGCCGCGTCTCGGTTACCGTCTCCGGCGCGGCCTCCGCTTTCGCCCTGGCGAACAGCACCGGTCTTTTGCGTTTCTTTTTCATATGGTCGTCTCCTTTCCTTCCCGCCCCAGCAGGGCGTCCCACAGCCTCCGCGGGATCCCGCGCCTTGGACGCTGCGCGGCACGGATCCGCATGATCTTAGCCCCGGAATAGTGCTTTGTGTGGCTCCGATAGCTCCGCTTCCTGTGATTTGCGGCACTGCTCATGTTCTCCCCTCCTCTCTCCACGCCTCGATATGCTCCGGCTCCCCGTCCAGCTTCGCCCCGCATTTGGGGCAGTAGTCCTGAAAGTCGTCGCTCAGTCTTGCCCCGCACGCAGAGCAGTATGGCACCTCGTCAGATTCCATCGGCGGCAGGATGAATGTGGCTTCCTGCCCGCACTTCAGACACGTCCCCTGCTGATATTTCGGACCGGTAAATTGCCGCTCCCGCCAGACTACGTGCCCGTGCTCCACCGGGTCGACGGTTGGGGCAATATCAATAAGCTGTTGTAATACCGCCGCACCTCCTGTGTGGCCAAAATTCTTTTGCAAAACCGCAGACAGCCTGTCCGCGTCTATAAGCCTCATCCCGCCCCTCCTCAGCTCTCATACGGGCTCTCCAGCTCGTACCCCCACCGGTCCCCGCCCTTGTAGGCGTTGCGGAACCAGTTGTGCTTCCCGTCCCCGGCGTACCACCGGTAATCGGCGGGCAGTACCCGACCGGGCCGCTTGCAGCCAAGGCTCTCCATGGTCCAACGCTCCAGCACGTCCCGCGCCAGCGCGTAGAGGTCGTCCCGCACCGGCATCCAGTCCCGGTAGTAAAACGCCCCCGGAGACGTGAGCACCGACGCCACCGTCACCGGCTCCGGCTGATCGTCCACCCGGTTGCAGACCACCCAGCCGATGCACGCCACCTCCGTCCGGCTCTCGATGCCCCCGGCCTCGCCCCACATGAGCTTGGCCAGCATCACGACCTCCGCCTCCGTATACCGGGGCCGAAGCCGCGCCTCACACCGCCACCACTCCTCCTGGAGCGCCCTTATCCCCTCGGAATCCTCTTTGACGCCCAGCTCCCGCAGCAGCTCCGCCGCCGCGTGTACCTCCTCCTGACGGGCCAGCAGCGCCTCCCGGTCCGGCCCCGCGGCCCTCGCTGCGACCGCCCCCGCCAGCACCAGCGCCGCCGTAATCACAGCGGCCAGTATGTATGCAATGAATTTTCTCATGTTACCGCAATCCCTCCCCTTCCTTTTTGAGGCCCAGCGTCTCAAGGCGCATTCTGATTTTGCGATAGACGCTTGTTAGCTCCTTCCCGTCCAACGCCAGTACCAAGGTCTCGTCCTTAGCATGATTTTTGAAAACCAAAACGTTTTCTTCCGGGCTGACACTCTTTATAAAGTCGAGAGACAATTCGTCGAAAAATGCATCAATCACTCCGTCTCCTCCAATCCGATGCAATCTCCCGGCTTCACGGAGGGGAAAAGTTCTGCTGTCACCGTCGCAAGGACAGAAATAGGAGAAGAAAAATCCCCATTACCATCTTTATCAGGCTTGTTCCACCAAAGTATTACAATTTCATCAATGGAATTGGTATCGAAACTCACCCACTTCGCCCCCACCGCCCGCATGATGGCGATTTCGGGCTCGGTGAGCCGTGGGGCTTCTTTCAGGTCCCATTCCGACGCGGTAATGGCGCATACCACGTTCAAGGGGCAACCTTCGCATTCCGCGCCAAGTCCTTCCCAATCTTGGCTCTCCGTTCGCTTCTTGCAAAACGCTTGAGCTTCCCCCAGCGTCCACTCGCTCAGGGACTTGCCAGGAACATTAATGTCCTCGGCAGACGTTTCCTCCTCCACCACCAGCCCCATGAGCTCCGCCGCCTCCTCCGGGTGGGCCGCCGCCCAGTCGGAGCAAGGCACACCCGAAGGAGGCGGCACCACATCATGAAATTTGCACCCGCCGGAAGTGCATGGGTGAGATAAGCAATATTTAGTCTTCGCGACGGCAATATCCTCGAACGTCTCCCCGGTGACGGGGTTTTTGAATACTTTCACGGTTGATCTTCCCCTTTCTTCTCGATCACCAGCCGGGACCTCCCCAGCACGTCCTTTGTCATTTCCCCGGAGCGGATCCTCCTGATCCGCTCGGCCTGTACCGACCGCTCAAACCCGCACCGCGGACATTCTCTCGGTGGGCAGGTATAGTGACCCTCGCCCGTAGGCTCCCGCCCCATGATGCAGTCAGTCATCCGCTCACCCTCTCCCGGAGAACCCCGGCCGCCACCTTCATCGCCTCGATCATCGCGTCACCGGTCACGTGATAATCACAGCCCCAGCAGCTCCAGTTCTGGCACTCGTCATCCGGCACTGTCTCACAGCCGATTCTCAGTTCCAGCACCTCCAGAGCCTCCCGCTCCGTCATTTCAGTCATTTCCTGCCGCCTCCTTTGCCTTGTCCAGGAACACCGTCAGCGCGTGGGTCAGCTTCCCGGCGTCCTCGTCCTTGCCCTCCTCCCGGAGCTTCCGGACGCAGGAGAGCATATTGTTGACGCACGCCTGGCCCTGGTCGAACCAGAATTTAAAGCTCACCTTCTCCGGGGAGTCCGCCAGCGCCAGCTTTTTCCGAAGCTCCGCCAGCTGCCTGTCGGCGATCTCCTGGGCCTTTTTGGCCGTATCCTCGGCGCTGTCCTTGTCAAGCTTTGCCGCCTCCAGCTTCCGCTCCGCCTCGTTTTTGTCCTTGAGCGCCTTGTCCCGCTCCTTCTCGGCCTTGGCGATTTTGGCCTTCAGCTCCTTTTCGGCGGCTTCCCGGGCCTCCTTGGCGGCGGCCTTTATCGCCGCCTCGTCGGCCACCGTCTCCACAGCTACTTCCTTCGGCGCCTCCTGAAGCTCCCGGAGCTCCTGACGCAGCCGCTCCAGCTCCGCGTTGGCGGCCTCCACCTCCCCGGCCTTCTGCGCCAGAAGCGATTCCTTCTCCAGCTTCTCACGCTCCAGCTTCAGCTTGTATCCCTCGGCCACGTTTTCCGCCTGGGCGATCCGCTCCTCCCGCTCCCGTATGGCCTCCTTGAGCTCCCGGACGGAAAGCGCCTCCGCGCCCACCTCGCGGGCGAAATCCTCCCGCTCCTCCGCCGGCACCTCCAGGAGCGCTAAGGCCTTGGTATAGCTCAAATTCCCAATCGTTTGGGAATTTGCCGACGTCCCGAAAAGGCTCCCCTGATCCGCTCCGTACTCCCGGAAAAGCCGCATGTAGTTGTTTGCGGTGGAGACGGGATACCCCGTCTGATCCCGCACCCAGTCGCCGAATTCCCCGTGGGGCAGGATCTCCTTGGCCTCGCAGAACCGCCGGCCGATCTCGAGAACGGCGTTCAGCATCGTCCCCGTGTACGCCCGGATCTCCGCCGCGATCATGTTGGGCGTGCGCTCAATAACGCCCGCTCCCCCCGTTGTGGTCAAACCGTTTTCCATATGTACCTTCCTTTCACGCCGCCTCGTCGTCGCGGAACCCGCGATAGCTCCTCCGCCCCCAAAGGTGCCGGACTCACTCGCCGGGTTCGCTCCTCCTCTCCGGGTCGCACCCGCTTTGCTGGGCTGCGACCCGGTTTGTTAGGCGATTTTTTTATCAATCATTTGCATTTCTTTTGGCGTACCGTCCTTGATGCGCGGCGATCCCGCCTCCAGCCATTGAAGCCACTTATCCAGCCATTCCCGGTACACCTCCCGCGGGTCCGGGGCAAAGCGCCCCTTCGCTGTGTAGAGCCCCTCGTTCCTGTAACCGTGGATCTGTACCAGCTTGTTCCCGTTCATCTCAATGGTAAGCCACGGGACCTCCGGAGCCGTCTCCTGCCTCATGAAGAGAATCGTGGTATTCCCGTTGATGTGCCTGTCCGCGTAGCCTCCTACGCAGTGCTTGAGTATGATACCCTCTTGCTTTATTTCTTCTTTGTCCCTTGGTATCCTGATAACGATTCCGCCGGCGGAATACGCGTATTTCCTCTCCAGCGCCTTCCGGCGTTTCTCGTATATTCTTCTCTGAGCCTCTGCCCCCTTTATGCCCCTAAGCTCCATCTGTCTCTCCACCGCCCGGTTGTGCGCCTCCCCCAACGGGCGGGGCATGAGGACGTTTTCACGGTGCATCGGCTCTCCCAAAGCCTGTGCCGCCTGCAAATAGTCCGTCCAGAACCTCATGGTTGTGGCGATGGTGTTCAAATCCCCGCTCTCCTCTACCAGGTAACGCACGATCCTTTCCTCCGGTACGTTCCATTCCTTAGCCAGCGCGGTTACCTTCGGGACGTCCAGCCCGCGTGCCACCCAGCTCGCGCACTCCTCAACGGTAAACCTACCCTTGTACCGGCGGTATGCCCGCAGGGTCTCCACATTGCGGTGATCCTCATCCATATGGAGAAATCGCTTGAGCTCCTGCCTGCCTATCCTCACGGCGTCTGGACCCGTCTTCGTCCAGTCGATGACCGCCGCGTTCTTAACGCCCCGCGCGACTAAGTCCCACACGGCATCTGGCAGTCCGGCTTTCATGAGCATTTCAATCTGTCTGGGATATATGCAGCAGGCGGTAAGCAGCTCAACAGAGTATTCGCCGTCATACTGCCGCATAAACGCCTCCGCACCGCAATAGCGCAGCGGGCTTTTTTTCAGCTCCTCAAGGCCAACAAGGTCGCATCCCATCTCAAATTCCGCGTTGTAGTAAAACGGATGTTTTACCTTCCACCGTCCGCCAGTGAGGGGTCCGTCCTGGCGCTGGAACGTTTGTGCCTTCCCGTCGTACCAGCTAAAAATAACTCCATCAGCTTTTCCCGGCATGAAGCGGTACACGCCCCGCCTTGTGACGCGCGGAAAACCGGTTAGGTTATTCAGGTTCTCATAGCATTTCATGCACTCATACGCCCTCGCCCAAAGCGCCTCTCCGTCCCAGCGCAGCACCATCGCCCGGCGCCCGCGCCACAGGTTATTCCTGTTGCCCGTCTTCCCCAGGTCCTTGATGATGACCCGAGCCCCGCAAAAAGGGCACTTGCGGGTCCCTATTGTCGGCGGTGAATAGCTGTTTTTCGGTTCCCGCTGGTTCTTGTCCGTCCATACCGGTGAGCACATGACCTCCCGGTCCGCTGTCCCGTGCAGGTGGCAGCATGTGGTCCAGAACTCCCCCGTACTTTTCCTGCGGAAAAAATACGCCGGGAAAAAGCTGTTGATTTTCTGAAGCTCCTCATCGGACAGCTCCTGCGCGGCGGCCACAAGCTCCCTTGCGCGGGCCATTTCCTCGTCTGTCATCGTCCCGCCTCCTCGCTTATAAAAAGAGCTCGTCAAAGTCAAGATCCATGACCTTGCCGCTCCTGCCGTTCTCCTCCGGCTCCTCGTCCCGCTCCACATCGGCGCACAGGTTCACCGTCATGTGAAATTTGACGTCAGCCCCGTCAAAGTAGAACCGCACCGCCCGCCTGTATGCCTCCAGGTCGGATATGCTGGAGCCGACGCCCCTGGCTACCGCCTTCATGCAGTCGGCGAAGGTGCCGCCCTGGGCTACCGCTTGGGCAAACTCCTCGTCCTGCTGGCAGAAGTCCAACAGCGCCGCGTGTACCGCGTCCTTCATGACCGCCTCATGCCGTCCATAGCTCCCGCCGTTTTTCTCCCTGGTGAGCTTGTCCACGGCCTTTTTATACCAATCGTTCATCTTTCTTCATCCTTTCCGTACTTGACACGCGCCGGAAAAGTGGTATACTGAAAGTGTCAATTTCATACCCCCGGCGCTCTCCGTCACGGCTCTCAGCCGCGGCGGATTTTTTATTCCCCGATTTCCTCCCATGTAAATCTCCCCTTCCCGGAGTTGCGCCACTGGCCGATGCCGGAGTATTCGCCGTAGTCCAGCCACTCCCGCACCAGCTCCGTCTGATCCTTCCCAAGGCACTTTACCTCAAACTCGCAGACGGCCCCGGCGGGGATCTCCTCGCTGATGGCGATGCTTACCCGCTCCCCCTGGGGCGTGCTGGCCCGCAACGGCCGCTCGCACTCGCCTACAGGCCCCTCAAAGCAGAGGGGGATCCTACGCGGGTAGGTGAAGATCAGCGTGTCGATCTCCTTCTTGAAGGCCTTGATCTTCTCTGACTTCGTTCCCGGCACCTTCCGGAGCGCCTGACAGGCCCCCTTGAAGAACCCCTTGACCTGATAATCCCACAGGAAGGGCCTGCCCTCACTGTCCCTGGGGAAGACGGTCTTTGTCTTTTCCACCTCCTCTTCCACGTCCAGCGCCTCCACCTCCTCGTTCTCGGCCTCCGCCGCCGGGGCCTTGGCCCCCACATAGTCCCGGTAGATGCTCTTGTTGCCGGGGCTTGTCCCCAGCAGAGGCTCCGTAAAGGTGATCCTGACTTTTAAGCTTTCCATGATTATCTTCCTTTCTTTTTGATTTACATTGCCCTTCGGCACTCCGCTTTTCCTATGCTGATCCATACTTGGCTGTTCCCAAGCAATTCGCAGCTTTGCTTTTCCAATGCTGTTCTAAACTGTACAATTCCCATGCCCTTCTGTTCGTTTCGCTTCATTTCCTCCGCCATTCAATACAGCGCTAAGCCATTCCATCGCTACGCTGTGATTTGCTGTTCCTCTGCGGTTCACGGAGAAGCCAAGCTATTCCATAGCTTCTCGATTCTTTTCTAAGCTCTGCTATGCTTATCCGCTGCCACGCTCAGCCCTTCCACGGCAAGGCAGTGCGATCCGCAGCGGTTCCCGGCCTTTCATATCCGAGCATTTCAGGGCCATTCCTCAGCAATTCGTCTCACAGCCCAGCTTTTCCTTGGCAATGCGGTCCTTCACAACTCCCCTGCTTTTCTGTCCTTGGCACTTCCGTCGCCGCGATCAGCTCTCAAGACTCCGCACCGTGGTCTCCGTCCGCTTGATTTTGATGCTTCCCTTGCCCGTGTCGGCGAGCTTCGCGCGGCAAGTGCCAGGAATATCCGTCTGCACGTTGTCAACGTACCCCTCCGCCATGAGGCAGGCTGCTTCCTGTAAAAAGAGCATCACCCGCTCGCTTACCGGCTTCTGGCCGTAATCCGCCGCGCCGGGGCCAAAGACGCTGTTCAAGGCCTCCTTTGCTTTCCTGATCCGCTCCTTGAGCTTCCGGTCCCACTCAGCATCGTCGCAGTCACAGGCTTCCGTAGCCTTTTCGTCGGCCTCCTCCTGGGTCAGGCTCCACGGCACGATCTTCATCTGCCCGCAGAACCGGCACGCCCCGCGTATGTATCTTCCTTCCTCCTGCTCGTTTTCCATGATCATTTTCCTTTCTTGTAGTGGCCCAATACGGCGGCCCCTCACCTGTCGAACGGCTCCACATAGATCCAGTAGAGCTTATTCCGTTCCTTCAGCTTCGCCGGGTCCAGGGTATTCCCGACATCCTCCTTAAACCAGAGCTTGTCCGAGTGCGGCTGATCAAGCCGCGCCAGCTTCCCCACGCGGTGAGTCGTCCTTGCAAACGGATTTGAGCTCTTCGGCTCGATCCGCAAAACAAAAAGCTGCCCTTCCTCCGGCCTCTCTTCAACCTTTCGAAGATCCAGCTCTCTCCACTTACTCATACCGTTCTCCTTTCATCGTCCCTTTTTTCTTGCTTCGGACCCCCGTCGGGCCGTTGCCCGATGGGGAGAGGAGGAGCCGAGCCAGCGCCTGAGGGGGAACACTTGAACCCCGAGGCAAAGCGGCTCGAGCTCCGACGTGGGCACCACTCCGGTGCCTCCACGCCCACCTTTTTAAAAATCGCCCCGTTTGCCAGCGGCGGCGTCACTACCCGCCCCGGCCCCCGCAGGGCCTCCGGATGAAAGCACCGCACCCACTCTCTGCCCCGGGCGGCGCTCTCGATCCGGCCCTGCCGGCACCTGGCGCAGTCGTAGCCCCGGCCCGTCATAAAAGACCGAATGCCCGGAGGAACACCCCTCCGATCACCGCCGTCAGGAGCCCCGTGGCGTAGGAGATCACCAGCTCCACGTCCGCCACGATTGCCCGCCGCCGTCTCGCCACGGGCGAAAGTCGTTCCCGCTCGTCCATCCCGTTCACCACCTTCCTATCTCTTGGCATACCAGCTTCAGGCGAGCCTGTCCACCGCTTCCACACTCCGTTCACGCTCTCCGCCTCCGGTAGGTTCCGGCCATCGTCCGTGCGACAGGTTGAGCGGGGTGCATCGCTCTGGCGATGTACTCATCCACCGCTGATTCTGGTATCAGCACCTTCCCGCCCGGTTTTCTCTGTATGTAGGCCAAATGGCCGCCCAGCCGCATCTTATCCAGTGTGTCCTCACATACGTTCAGCCTCGCGGCGGCCTCTTTTCGGCTCAATAAAACCATTTCTTTACCTCCTCCCCGTTCTGCTCTTTCTGTTCGGCGTGGCCTCCAGCGTTCTCATCGCTTTTATAGTATCAAGGCTCGGACTATAAGTAAGCCCACGAGCGCTCCCACAACGAACCAGAGAATGTACCTAAAGCCTTTCATGGGATCATCGCTTTCCAAATCTCTCACCCCTTTCCCGCCCGTTTCATCTGGGCGGGTCTTTTTTTCATCCATCCCGCTCACCTCCTTTTCCTTTTTTACCCCATTCATCCAATTAAACTGGATTTTCGATTTAAAAAAATATTGTCGATACTCACTCCATAGACACGGCACAGCGCCTCAAGCTGGAATGCTTTTGGCGATGTTTTGCCGTTTTCCCAGCTCCAAATCGTTGATGTATCAACGCCTATGCGCTCTCCTGCCTGTTTTTGAGTCAAATTCGCGTTGACTCTGGCCGCTTTTAATGTTACTTGCATTTTAGTCACCTCCCCTTGTTGTGAACATAGTATAATCCAGTTAAACTGGCCTGTCAACAGTTTTTTTGGATTTTTTCAAAAAAATATTGATTTTCAGCCAGTTACACTGTATAATGCAATTAAAATCTACGGGAGGGGAGAGCGGGAAATGCCCGAATATGAAAGTAAGCTCATATTCCAGAAAAAATTTAATGACCTTCTGCGAGATCAAGACGTTACTCAAAAGGAAATCGCTAATATATGCGGTGTTTCTACTTCAACGGTATCAACTTGGAGCCAGGGGCTGAATATGCCGCGAATGGATAAGATTGAGATACTGGCCAATCATTTTGGACTTCCAAAATCCTATTTCATTGAGCACGAGTCTCATGACATCGACTTTGATGATTTTACTTATGCTATGCATAATGAAACTAAAAATCTTTCGAAAGAATCAAAAGAGCGTCTTTTACAAATGGCTCGGTTTTTTTCCGAGGAAGAGCGAAAGAAGGGCGGCAATTGAACGTTCTATCCCTATATGACGAAATCGGCGCTATGGGGACGAGCTTCTACATATGGGACTTAGGGAAAGAACAAGTGGCTACCATCGAAATGAATGGCCATTATGGCATTTTTATGGATTTCGATACCATAGAAACAACTGCCGAGGAATCTGTTTTGATTGCTCACGAGGGTGGTCACATTGCAACTGGCTCCACTCACAGCATTGGCAGTCCCTATGAAATAATTGAGCAGCATGAAAATCGCGCTGATAAATGGGCAATAAAAAAGCTCATTCCTAAGGACGAGTTGGACAAAGCGATAGCAAAAGGCTACACCGAGATATGGGACTTAGCGGATTATTTCAACGTTACAGAAGACTTCATGAAAAAAGCCGTGTGGTTATATAAAACCGGCAGTCTTGCAGCACCGTGATTTTTGCTGTGCCTTTTCTTCAATTATCAGACAAAATTCAAGATATAAGAAGGCAGACATATGCGCAACAGGATTTTTGAAATCATAGAGCTGGCACATGAGAATGACCGTGCAAGTACAATATACGATTCATTCATGATGTTAGTTATATTTGTAAGCCTTGTACCACTTGCATTTAAGGGAACATCCCCTGCATTTAGTGTAATTGATTCAATCTCCACCGCTATTTTTATTCTTGATTATCTGCTCCGTTTGCTGACAGCTGATAAGAAACTTAAAAAAAGCGCTTTATCATTTTTGGTTTACCCATTTACTCCTATGGCCATTGTTGACCTTATCGCGATTATACCATCATTTACGGGAATATTCTCCGGGCTCCGGCTGATGAAAATTCTTCGACTGCTCAGGACATTCAGAGTATTCCGCTCTTTCAAAATGTTCCGCTACGCAAAAAGCTTTCAAATTATTGTAGACGTGATTCGCGCCCAGCGTATACCTTTGCTGGCTGTCTGCTCCATGGCTGCCGGATACGTCCTTATATCCGCGCTGGTTATATTCAACGTGGAACCCGAAACCTTCAGCGACTTTTTTGAAGCTGTCTATTGGGCGACCGTTAGTTTGACAACTATGGGTTACGGCGATATCTATCCGGTAACAACTATCGGTCGAATCGTTACTATGGTTTCTTCCTTTGTCGGCATCGCAATTGTCGCACTCCCTTCTGGCATTATCACCGCTGGATATATGGATAGGCTTAAAGAAGAGCAAAATCGTCAGATTATAGTAACAAATAGTCCTAACAATGGCTTAAGCAACAATCAGAGTAAAATAACTGACCAAGAGACCAGTGGTTCTGATGCAATATGATTTGTTCCCCAGCAGGCTGAAAAGCACAAAAAAACCGCTCCCGATGTTGGCGCACCGGGAGCGGACACAGCAAAATCCATCCAAACCCACTTTGTATAGCCCTTGCTGTGCCTAAAATATATCACATATTTAGGGGAAACGCAAGGGGGAAAGGAGAAAACAATGCCCCGCCCCAAAAAGCCCACGTATGAGTACGTGGCATCGCTCAAAAGCTACCGAAAGAGGATCAAGGACAGCGACGGCAAGTACGTGGCGATTTACGGCAAAACCCCCGACGAGCTGACAGAAAAACTTGAGGCCGCACAACAAGCCATTCTTGATGCCGAGGAGAACGCCGCTAACCCCCTGGTTCGCGACTACGCCGCCGATTGGCTGAAGCTCGTCACTGCCGGCATGAAACCAAAAAACCGCGAGTCATACACCCAGGCCATTGACCTTCACGTCGTCACTGTCATCGGCAATCTGCGTATGCGCGACGTGCGCCCAGATGATACCCGCATGGTCATGGTCGCGCTGGCCGGCATGTCCGACTCTCTCCAGAGCAAGGTTCTGAACACCATGCGCAAGATGTTCGAGAATGCCTTGGACAATGAGATGATTTCCAAGAACCCGTGCGATAAGCTCAAGAGCAAAGGGAAAAAGGCAAAGGAAAAAATCGCTCTGACAGCCGAACAAAAGCAGGTTCTGCTGGATGCCGTCAAGGGCACCAGGGCGGAGCCGTTCATCATGCTGGGCCTTTACACCGGTATGCGCCGGGAGGAGCTTTTGGCCCTCCAATGGGATTGCGTCCATATGCCCAAAAAGAAAGAGCCGTATGTCGAAGTCAAGCGGGCCCTCCGTTGGGAGAAGAACCGGCCCGTGGTAGATGACGTTCTCAAGAGCGACGCCGCCTACCGGGTCATCGCTATCCCGGATCAGCTGGCCGAATACCTCAAGAGCATCAAGCAGGACTCCGGGTACGTCGTTGGTGGCACTCCCCTGACGCAGACTCAGTTTAAAAACCTTTGGGCAATCGTCACCCGTCGGCAAGTTGGAGAGAGGACATATAGAGCGTCCAGGACAGAGACGCCGACGAAGATAACTTTTACCCGGGAGAAAGGGACAAAGAGCCGGGGTGGTGATTTCCGCTACACCATCGACTTTGACGTGTCACCTCACATCCTCCGGCATACCTATATCACCGACCTGATACTCTCCGGAGCGAACCTGAAAACAGTCCAGTACCTGGCCGGTCACTCAGATATCAAAGTCACGCTGGACATCTACACACACCTCATGGATAAGAGCCCGAAAAAGCTCCTCGAAGAAGTTAATAAAGCGTTTGCGGTTAATTTTGAGGTTAAAAGCTAAAGAAAAACCTTAAACCCGTTGCGTTGCAACAGGTTTAGATGTTTAACCCAACACTTCACACGCAGGAGGTCACTGGTTCGAGTCCAGCAGTCTCCACCAAAAAGTCCCCAATTTCATCGAAATTGGGGACTTTTTATAACTTTTTTGAGGTTTTCACTTGTGGGTCAGGTAGTGGGTCAGCCTTAGACCCACTACCTGACCCACTACTCAAAAGCGCAAAAAATCACCGGTCAGCACCGATTATGACGTGGCTGGCCGGTGATTTTTATAGCTCACATCGCCCTGTTTATAACCTCCCCAATCGTGTCCGCCGCGGCCTGTTTCATCTGGGTCGTGGCGTGGGTGTAGGTGTTCAGTGTGAAGCCGGCGGAGTAGTGGCCGAGGGCGTTGGAGAGGGTCTTTACGTCCACGCCGTTTTTCAGAGACAAGGTTGCGAAGGTGTGCCCTTGTGGTATATTAAGACCAACCCGGAAAAATCCAGGAATACCAAGGGGTTTGAGGGAATTTGAGGCTTATTCTTTCTTCCTTTTCCAACTGAAAAATAAGTCGAAAAAAGGGCGGTGTTACATTAAGGACAAATCCATATCAGCGCGAGGGCGCTTCACTTTTACGGTGGAGCGCCCTATTTTTGTACCCATTTTCGTAAAGGAGGCATCTATGCCAGATCAAATCGAGGCCGTGGTCAGTGTTCCGCTGGACAGGCTGCGGCCATTTCCGAATCATCCGTTCAAGGTGAGGGACGATGACGCTATGAAGGAGACTGTTGAAAGCATGAAGCAGTTTGGGATTCTCGTACCGGCCATTGTCCGGCCGCTGGACGGCGGGGACTATGAGATCGTCGCCGGGCACAGGAGGGCCCACGCGGCGGAGCTGGCGGGGATTTCTGAGATGCCCGCCATTGTGCGGGAGATGGACGATGACACCGCCGTTATTTTCATGGTGGACAGCAATCTCCAGCGGGAGGACATCCTGCCCAGCGAGAGGGCGGCGGCGTACAAGATGAAGCTGGAGGCTATAAAAAGGCAGGGTGAACGGCGGGATTTAACTTGTGCCCAAGTTGGGCACAAGTTGGATGGAAAGAAAAGTGTTCAAAAAGTGGCCGAAGCATCCGGAGAAAGCAAGACCCAAGTCCAACGGTATATCCGTCTCACCGAGCTTCAGCCGGAGCTTCAGGAGATGGTGGACAGGGGAAAAATCGGCCTTACCCCCGCCGTGGAGCTGTCGTATTTAAAGCCGGAGGAGCAGGCCGCCGTGGTGGAGACTATCGACAGCGAACAGGCCGTCCCCTCTCTGTCCCAGGCCCAAAGGATGAAGAAGCTGTCTCAGGAGGGCAGGCTGGACGAAGATTCGGTCCTCTCTATCATGTCCGAGCAGAAGAAGCCGGAGGCGTGGAACATCAGCCTGCCCATCGAGAGGCTCCAGAAATACTTTCCCCGGTCCTACACACCCCAGCGTATGGAGGAAACGATTATAAAGCTCCTGGAGGGCTGGGCCAAGAGGCGTCAGCAGAACCGGGAGCGTTAGGAATGAGGTCGTTAAGAAATGGCAGTTTGCAGAGTTGAGAAAAACAGGAACTACACCACCATGTCCAACTACCACCTCCGGGATCGCAACCTCTCCAACAAGGCCAGGGGGCTGCTGTCCACCATGCTGTCACTCCCGGAGGATTGGGATTACACCACACGCGGCCTCGCCCTCATCTGCAAGGACGGCGTGGACAGCATCACCGCCCAGCTCAAGGAGCTGGAGCAGTACGGCTACCTCTCCCGCCGCAGATTGCGGGATGAAAACGGGCGCATCACGGATATGGAGTACGTCATCTATGAGGAACCTCATACGGCCTCGCCAGATACGGCTTTACCATATACGGAAAACCCGGATATGGCTTCGCCGGATATGGAAAAGCCACGTCTGGAAAACCCCGCGCAAATAAATAAAGATATAAGAAATACAGAAAAACAAAATACTAATCTACTAAGTACCGATTCATTCTCTTCCTCCCGCGAGAGCGCGGAAGCGAAGCGAAAGGACGCGATGCTGGAGAAAATGCGGGATTACCGTGAGATCGTCATGGACGCAATCAGCTATGACGACCTTCTCCGGGACATTCCCCAGGAACGGGACCGGGTGGATGAGATGCTGGAGCTTATCGTCGAGACGGTCTGTACGTCAAAGCCTTTCGTCCGGGTGGCCGGGGCGGACTACCCCGCCGAGGCGGTACGGTCCAGGCTTCTGAAGCTGGACGGGGACCACATTCGGTTCGTTCTTGATTGCATGAGGGAGAACACCACAAGGGTCCGCAACATCAAGCAATACCTGTTGACAGCTCTCTACAACGCCCCGGCAACCATCGGGAATTATTACACATCGCGTGTCCAGCATGATTTTTACGGGGACAGCCCTCACGGTTAAACGTGGGGGCTTTTTTCATACCCGGAGGAAGGAGGCAAAACTTGTTCAAATTTCTGCACAGGCTGGTGGTTCCGCCTTAGACCGCCGCCAATTCGTCTCAAATCAAAAAAACGCCGAATACGGCAGAAGGAGATCGCATGAATCAGCCCAAGCACAAAAATACAAGGCCCGTAAACAAGCGGGTAAAGAAGGACCAGGCCGTTGTCGCGGCATTTATCGGCGTCCTCATGGTCGCCGTTATCATCCTCCTGCTCCTGCGCGGCTGCGGGGCGGAGGGTACTACCGCCAAGCCCGATGACACCCCGGATACCCCCTCCGGGTCCACCGGCATCGTCTATGACAGCAACGCCGTGGAGGGCGGCTGGGATGAGGCCGACACGGATAAAATCGTGGAAAGCCTCAATGAGAAGGTGGACGCCGGCATGATAAACATTTCCATGAACACCTCCCCCGTGTTTTCGGACGGAGAGGCAGCCGGTAACCTGATGATCGTCAACGAGGGCATCAACCGCTATCCGCAGATCGTAGAGATAACCCGGAATGACACCGGCGAGGTCGTCTACAAATCCGGCGCTATCCCTGTGGGAAGCAAAATCGAGGAGGCAAAGCTCACCGTTGACCTCCCCGCCGGGGTCTACGAGTGTACCGCCATGTTCACCAGCATCGACCCGGACACCGGCGTTTCTCTCGGATGCGCCGGCGCGGTCATCCACATCACAATTCTTGAGTAATAAAAGGAGGAGAACAATTTGAAAAATTTTTTTGCGCTCACCCTCGCCCTTTGCGTGGCCCTGGCCCTGTCCGTCACGGCCTTTGCCGCTGAGATCGACAATGACGGCGGCTCAGGCTCCACGCCGGTCTATCTCAGCTCCACCCAGGACGGCACCATCGGCGGCACCCCCGCCCCCACCGCTATGTCCGTCACCATTCCCACGTCCCTGCCTATGGCCGTCAGTCAGACCGGCGACGTGACCACAGCCACGGACTGCAAGCTCGTAAACAACTCCTACGGCGCGGTCCGGGTCAAGTCCGTGACCATTACCGCCCAGAACGGATGGAAGCTCACTGCTTTCGGAAATAAGACCACGCTGGCAAGCGAGAAGGTAGACTCCAACAAGCTGGGCTTCGCCCTCACCTTGGGCGGCGGCGCTCAGGTGGCAACGGACACCTCCGACGCCAGTACACAGACCCTCATCGCCGCCCCCGTCACCGGCTGCTATATGAGCGGCGTGGGCAATTCCGGGGCCAACAGCATCGCCGTGAAGTACAGCGCCATTGTGACACCCCTCTCCACCGCCGCCACCAACGCCAATGTCGCCAGCGTCGTTTTCGTTGTCGAGTGGGATACCTGATTGAGATAGGAGGAAAAAACGCATGAAAAAACTGTTTGTCCTTGTCCTTGCCCTCTGCATGACCCTGGCACTGTCCATCAACGCTTTCGCCGCCGAGATCGGTGAAAGCGGCGGCTCCGGCACCACCCCCGTCACCCTGACCACCACCAATGACGGCATTGACGGCGGTGACGGCGAGGGCGGTGTCACGTCCACCAAGCTCAGTGTCACCGTTCCCACGGCCCTCCCAATGGCCATGAGTGACGACGGCAACGTAGTCACCGCCACCGACTGCAAGATCGTCAACCTCTCCTATGGCGCGGTCCGCGTCAAGACCGTCACCATCTCCGCCGCCTCCGGCTGGCACCTGACGGCCTTTGGTAACAAGTCCACGCTGGCTTCAGAGAAGGTGGACGCCAACAAGCTGGGCTTTGCTCTCACCATCGGGGACGGCGCTCAGGTTCAGACCTCCACGGATGAGGCCGTCCAGGTCCTCATCTCCGCCCCCGTCGCCGGGTGCTACATGAGCGGCGTGGGCGACCCGAAGCACAACATCGCCAACATCGCCTACTCCGCTATCGTGACGCCCCTCTCCGGCTCCGTGAAGGCGGCGACCATCGCCAACGTGGTGTTCGTCATCGAGTGGGACACGGCGGAGTGAGGTCAATAAAAAAGCGGGAGGGCGGCGCAAGCCGTCCCCCTGCGGAAAGGAAGGCTTATGAAGCGTAAAACCATCGCGCTTGTGCTGTCGCTGGTCCTCTTGCTCACCCTCGCGTCCACTGCCCTGGCCGACAGCTCCACCACGGCTACGGTCCCCGTGACGCTGACGGTGGACAACGAGTACAGGGCGGTCAACATCACCGTCCCGGCGTCCCTCCCAATCCACATCATCAATGGCACCGTCGTTGTGGCGGACAGCGCCAAAATTGTGAACAATTCCAAAATGAGCGCCGTGCGCGTGGCGGGCATCACGGTCAAGAACGGGGCGTACAAGGTCGGCAGCTACGAAAACTTCACCGGCAGTCAGACGATTGCTCTGAAAATAAACGGCTGTCCCACCACCGGCCCCGGCGAGCTTGCGATCAACGCCACGGCGTTCCCAGACCTTGCGCCGGGCGGCGTCCTGCCCCTGACGTATTACGCGAAGATCTCCGGGGACGCCAAGAATGTGGAGAATCTTGAGGCGGCAAGCGTCATTATCACCTTCGCCTTTGTGGATTAAGGAGGGCGTATGAAAAATAGACACGCAAATGCCAAACGCATCATCTCTTTGATGCTGGTATGTATGCTGGCGCTGACAGCGCTCCCCACGCTGGCGTGGGCAGACGACTGTGAGGGGCACGTCCACACGGAGGACGGCGGGGAGATACTGCACGATGAGATTACCGGGGACAGCGAGGATGAACCCGAAGATGAATCCGTTGCGGGCGAAACTAATTCCCAGGAGAAAGATAGTGGGGATGAGACGGGGGAAAACGGAGAGTCCGCCCCTGAAAGAGAGCCTGTCATGGAGGCCGGGAATGGGTTTGCGGATGAGGCTTCAGGTGGATTGATGCCTACTGCGTCCTGTGACCACAGCGATACTGTATATAGAGCTATTTCCCCCGCAATTCACTCTTTGTTCTGTAATGTATGCGGGAAGGACATCTCCTCCTCCCCTCATAACTTCTCTTATGGCTCTTGGACGAATTATTCCTCTACCCAGCACCGCCGTACACGAACCTGCTCAACATGCGGTTTCAGCGACTATGAGTACGGGAGCCACGAGAGTACCAGTGAAACTTGTAGACCAATTAGCTCCTCTCAGCACATGATTACGGTGTCCTGTCGCGAATGCGGGGTGCAAATCTCTAGTAAATTCGGAAATCACTCTTTTAACGCCAGCGGACGTTGTACCTATTGCGATTACGCCTGCACCCATCCGTCATCAAGCCGTTCTTATACAACCGGGTGCGATTGGGTGGATAAATGTACTACCTGCGGTGTTGTAGTCAACTCCGGCACCACCCACGGCCCATACAGCTATGGCAGTTGGAGCTATTATTCCAGCACCCAGCACCGGCGTACACAGACCTGTGACTACGGAGATTGGAGCGGCTACGACTACGCCAGCCACTCCACCACCACTTCCTACGGGCAGTACAGCTCGACCCAGCACTCCGTAAGAAGCTATTGCTCGGAGTGCGGCTCCTACGTCGGGTCTACCTCATACAGCAGTCACAGCTTCACATACGGTTCGTGGACAAACTATTCCTCCACCCAGCACCGGCGCACAAAGACTTGCTCGATCTGCGGATACAGTGAATACGAGTACGAAAGCCACTCCCTGAACTACGGAAGCTGGACCTCCACCGGCTCGTCCCAGCACCAGCGGACGGTAAGCTGCTCCTGCGGGTATTCCACTACGGAGACGGCTGCCCACACTTTGACGAGGACAGCTTGGACCTCCGATGGGGCGGCACAGCATAAGCGCACAGCCTCCTGCGGGACGTGTGGGTACTCCACAACGGAAAAGGAGGCGCACAGCCTTACAGACGGCGCATGGGACAGTATTTCCGACACCCAGCATCAGCGCACGAAATCCTGCTCCTGCGGGTACTCCACAACAGAGACGAAAAGCCACGAGCTGACCTACGGGAGCTGGACCCCCACCGGCTTGTCCCGGCACAAGCGGACGGTAAGCTGCTCCTGCGGCTATTCCACAACGCAGACGGAACCCCATGACCTGGTAACTGGCGCGTGGTCAAGTGTCTCCGACACCCAGCACCAGCGCACAACGTCCTGCTCCTGTGGGTACTCTACAACGGAGACAACAAGCCACTCTCTGACCTACGGGAGCTGGACCCAGCACGACGCGACCCAGCATAAACGCACAAAATCCTGCTCCTGCGGCTACTCCGGCACGGAGTACGACGCCCACAACATGGTCCCTGGCCGGTGGGTGTCTGTATCGGACACACAGCACAGCAGGACGAATGCCTGTGAGTGCGGGCACACCGCCACGGAAGCGGCCAGCCACGCCGACAGCGACGGGGACGGTAACTGTGACAGCTGCCAGTACCTTATGACCCGTTTCTCCGTGACAGTCCCCACCTCGCTTAATTTGGGGATGTCCCAGGCCGGCCAAATCTACGCCGCGACCACGGCGCAGATTGTCAACAACTCCACCGGGGCCGTGACCGTAACGGGTGTGAAGTTCACCACCGCAAACGGATGGACGCTGGTGCCCTACACGACCAATATGGCTGATGCCAAGGTCAACTCCAAGCGGATCGGATTTACCGTCAACGGCGCGGCCAGTACCGTCACCGGCTCCACCGAGGCAAAGACCACCGCATGGCAGATCGCCAAGGGCGCGTCCCTGCCCCTTGACTACGCCGCCGTGGTGTCCGCCACCAGCAAGGCCGTCAATGAACAGGTGTTGACCGTGGTTTTTGTGGTGGGATGGGCGTCTTAAATGACGCACATTTCCGTGAAGGGAGGTGATGCTTCCAATGCAAGAGGAAGTGGAGAACAAGACCCTGACTCTGGCTATCTCCACCGCGAAAATGACAGGCCGCGTACTGAAAAACGCCATTGCCAAATACCTTGCCTACCGCAAGAACAAATCCCGCGAGGGTCCCGTCAAGCCCAAGGGCAAGCAGACGGTGAAGGAGCTGGTGGGACAGAATCAGGGCGTGGCTAACATCGAGATCACCGACAGCAACATCCGGGACTTTGACCGGGTGGCCCGGAAGTACGGCGTGGACTACGCGCTGAAAAAGGACCGCAGCTCCGACCCTCCCCGGTATCTGGTGTTCTTCAAGGCCCGTGACGGGGACGCCATCACAGCGGCCTTCAAGGAATACTCCGCCGTGACGGGCAGGAAGAAGGAGCGGCCCTCGGTACTCCAGAAGCTCCGGCATTTCAAGGAGCTTGTGGCCGCCGTTACCCCCTCCCGTGAACGGAGAAGGGAGCATGACGCCCGATGAAAAAGCCTCTGAAAAAGGTCCTGCTCCTCAACGCTCCCTATGCCCTGTTCGCCCTGTTTGCCACAAAGATAGGTCTGGCGATGCGGCTGGCCCCCGGCTCCGGCATCAAGGAGAAGGCCCCGCACATCCTGGACGGCCTTGTGGCGGCCTTCGCGGACCTCTGGCCCAGCCTACACCCCTTTGACCTCCTTGTGGGCATCGCCGTGGCGTGTCTCATACGCCTCGCCGTCTACATGAAGGGCAAGAACGCCAAGAAGTACCGCAAGAACGAGGAATACGGCTCCGCCCGGTGGAGTGCATAATTTTAAGTGTAAATGACACATACATGGACGCACAGGAGGTTATGCACATGACTGATTATAGCAAAATTACAGCCCTTTACTCCCGCCTTTCCGTGGGCGACGAGGACAGGGACGGCGGCGAGAGCAACAGCATACAGAACCAAAAAATATTTTTGGAGAACTATGCCAGAGGGCAGCACCTAACCAATATCCGGCACTACATCGACGACGACGAAAGCGGCAGGTTTTTTGACCGTTCCGCCTACTCCCGCATGATGGACGATGTGGAAAACGGGAAAATCGGTGTCTGCATTATGAAAGACCTTACCCGCTGGGGGCGTGACTATCTCCAAGTCGGCAACGCGATGGAGATATTCAGGCGGAACAATGTGCGCTTTATCGCGGTCAACAACGGCATTGACAGCGAGAAGCCCGACACATTGGAGTTTGCGCCCTTTATCAATATCATGTCGGAGTGGTACGCAAAGGACATCAGTAAGAAAGTGAAAACGGGCATTAAGACCAAAGGCATGAGTGGAAAGCCGATTGTCACAGAAGCCCCTTACGGCTATGTCAAAGACCCGGACAACAAGGATTTTTGGATAATCGACGAAGAAGCCGCCGAGGTTGTACGCCTTATTTTCCGTCTGTTTATCGGCGGGAAAAACCGCAATCAAATCGCCGTATATCTGACACAGGAGCAAATCCCAACCCCCACTTTCTACATGAAAGACCGAGGGCGGGGAACCTGTAAAAATAAGACGCTCAACGAGGATAACCGCTGCAAGTGGAACAAAGTCACCTTGACCAATATCCTCACACGGCAGGAGTATTGCGGAGATGTAGTCAACTTCAAGACTACAAAGCATTTCCGGGATAAACATAACCACTATGTAGACCGGAGCCAGTGGCACATCACAGAAAATGTGCATGAGCCGATTATCAGCCGCAGCGATTTTGAAACCGTACAGCGGATTTTGGAAAACGCACCTGTCAAACGCCCCAACGGGGACGGGGAAATCCACCCTCTGTCCGGCTTGCTTTTCTGTAAAGACTGCGGCGCAAAAATGCACATTCGTATAGATTACCGGAACGGCGGCAAGCGCCATGTTGCCTATTGCAGCGAGTACCACAAGGGAAAAGCCAAGAACCCCAAATGCAATTCCCCGCACATCATGGACGCGGATTTGCTCATGCAGACCATCGCGGAAGTGCTGAAGAAAATCGAGGACTATTCTATCAGCAACCGGGCGGAGTTTGAAGCCTTAGTGAAAAAGAACCTTGCCATGCAGCAGACCGACCAGACCAAAAAGCAGCAGAAGCGTATTCCGCAAATCACGACGCGCCTTGAACAGATTGACAAGGTGCTGAATAAGCTCTACGAGGACAACGCCCTCGGCACGATCTCACAAGACCGCTATGAGCAGATGTCGCAGAAGTATTCGGAAGAATACTACGCGCTGAAAGCGGAGCTTGCCACGCTCCAAGAGCAGCTGTCCGCTTACGAGAACGCGGGAGGACGGGCGCAGAAGTTTTTGAAGCTGACGGAACGTCATGCTGCCTTTACCGAGCTTACCCCCGCCATTCTCAACGAGTTTATCAGCCGGATTGAAGTGCATGAGCGCGACCAGAAAAGGGCGAGATACGCAATCCAGCACATCAGCATATATTTCAATTATATCGGCAAGTTTGAGAATGAAGTGACACAGCTTGCAGAACCGACCGAGCAGGAAATCCGGCAAATGCGGGAGGAAATCGAAGAAGCCAAAAAGGAAAAGAGCCGCGCCTACCACCGGCAGTATTCAAGGGAGTACCGGGCGCGAAACCTTGAAAAGCAGCGGGAGTATGACCGCATGAAAGCGCGGGAATACCGGGCAAAGAGAAAGGCGCAGGCAGCCGCCGCACAGCCCGCACAGTAAAACAGAATAACCGTCAACCAAGAGGGATTTTCCGGTTACGGGAAGTCCCTCTTTTGCGCCCGGAGAAAGGAGCCGCCTATGGCAGAACAGACCCCCGACAGTATCATCACAACCCGGAGGAACGGGCAGACCATTGTTGCGGAGTTGTTTTTCAATCACGGCAGCACAGAAACATTCCGCGACAAGCTGCTCAAACTGGTGCTTGCCGACAGTTCGCGTTTATCCGCGTCTGACGGTCAAGAGCCGGAAAAAACGGAAATCTTGCGATAACAGCCGCCCTGACGAACCATTCCCTGTCCGGGCGGTTTCTATTTGAAAATCCTCATTTTCCCCAAGTCAAGAGCCGGGAAAAACACCCGAAAAATGCCCCTATTGCGTAACAGGGGCGCAGAAAGGAGAGTTTATGAGAACAGGGCTTACCAAGCAGGAAAAGACCACCGATATTTGGTTTGATGAGAAAGACCCCCTTATCCATATCCGCACCCACAACACCGACTTAAAGAAGCGGCTTGCTGCCTACGCCGGACAGCACCCAGACCAGTGCCGCCAGACCGACGCAGACCCCGACACGGGCTGCATGGAGTTTGAAATCCGCAAGGGGCGTTTCTCTTTCCGTCTGACCGCCCCATACAGTGCGGAACGCCGGGAAGCCGCCCGAAGATATGCGAGGGAGAACAACGCCGCCGATAGATTGAAATGACAGTAGAATTATTCACAGTCTTGTGGTATAATTTTGCTAAGAAACCAAGCGACAAATCGGAATTTATGGAGGTAGATTAGCAATGAAGTGTCCATATTGCAATAATGAAATGGAACAGGGAATCATCCAGAGCCCTCATGAGTTGTCCTGGAAAAGAGGAACCAAAAGACCAGTACTTGGGAGGGCGGAATTCCACGAAGGATCGGTTGTCCTTTCCGAACTGTCATTTATGAAAGGATCTGCTGTAGTGGCATTCCTATGCCGAGAATGTAAAAAAGTGATTATTGATTATTCCGATGAGAAAGCCGACTTGAATCAACGATAAATTCCAGTTTATCGGGGAGTTAAAAATCGGAAAGGGGCAATGGACTATGAAAATGCCAACAGAAAAGATTGATACTATAATGTTTGCCCCTTGCGGAATGAATTGCAAGGTTTGTTATAAGCATTGCTATCATAAAAAGCCATGTGCTGGTTGCTTGAACAGCGATAACGGGAAGCCGGAACATTGCCGCAAATGCAAGATAAAAGATTGTATCAAAGGCAGAGGATTATCCTATTGCTTTGAGTGTTCCGACTACCCCTGCAAGCTGATAAAAAATCTTGAAAAAAGCTACAACAAAAGGTATCAAGCAAGCCTTATGGAAAATAGCGAGTTTGTCCGGAAAAACGGCTTAGAAGCGTTTATGGAAAAGCAGAAAGAAAAATATACTTGCGTAAAATGCGGCGGTATCATTTCCATTCACGATAGGGAATGCAGCGAGTGTCAAGAAAAGATGAATAGTTAAACTTTCCACCTATCCAGTAGCCCCTCAAAAACTAAATACTACTCACGAGAGCAGCCGAGAAAATCGACTGCTCTTTTATTATGCCGACAGGCAGAAAGGAGCGACCAACTATGACAAAGCCAAGAGAGAAAACCCGCGAAGAACTGCAAGCCGAGATTGAGGACGGAAAGAAGAAAATCCGGCAGTTTGAGAACCGGGAAAAGATGTTGCGTCAAAAGCTATCCAAAGAGGAACGCAGAACACGCAGCCACCGCCTTATCGTCCGGGGCGCGGTCTTTGAAAGCATTGTGCCGGAAGCAAAGAACATGACTGACGAGGAAGCCGCCGCGCTTCTCCGGCTTGCCCTAACCAGTGAGCCAGCGCGGGAGTTTTTGAAAAAACGAGCCGAAAGCGGGAACGCCGAATAAATCCCTTTGGAACAAAGGGCGCACTTATACACCCTTGCGGGCGTGTGCGCTCTGCCGAGGGCTTATCTCCGCACAGGGAACTTTCCCCGCG